>JALYYG010000047.1 GCA_030946685.1 Candidatus Dormiibacterota bacterium
TCTCAGTCATCGTCATGCTCATCGACTAATCCCTCAGCCGCTTCGCAACGGCATCGCCCGCCTGGGAAGTGGACAGGTCGCCGCCGATGTCACGCGTGCACTCACGCGCGCGGATGGCCGATTCGACCGCACCCCCGATCGCGTCTGCCATTTCTGTATGACCCAGGTGTTTCATCATCATAGCCCCGCTCAGGATCGCTCCTATCGGGTTGACGATTCCCTTCCCAGCGATGTCCGGCGCTGTGCCGTGGACCGGTTCGAAAAGGCCGCGCCCGGTGCTGGGATTGATGTTGGCCGACGGCGCGATGCCCATTCCTCCGATCAGCTCGGCTGTGAGGTCGGACAAGATGTCGCCGAACAAGTTGTTCGTCACGATCACGTCGAACTGACTCGGGTCCTTGACCAGCTGCATCGAAGCCGCATCGACGAAGAGGTGACGCGTATTGATGTTCGGGTGCTTTGCGGCCGTCGCCTTCCAGCGCTCTTGCCAGAGTCCGCCGGCGAATGTCATGGCGTTTGACTTGTCGACCATGACCACCTCGCGCCGCGCGATCTGAAACGCGTGCTCGAGGATGCGCGTCACACCGGCGTGCGTGTTGACGTCCTCCTGTACGGCTATCTCGCCCTCCGTTCCCTTTTTGAACCGCCCACCCATGCCGACATACAGGCCCTCCGTGTTCTCGCGCACAACCATCAGGTCGACTGGCCGCCGCTCCTCACGACGCAGTGGTGACAGCCGGTCGTCGTAGAGCTTCGCTGGGCGCAGGTTGACGTAGAGGTCGAGCTCAAAGCGAAGGCGCAGGAGCACACCCGCGAGGTAGTTCGAGTCGTTGACGCGCGCGTCGCCTACCGCCCCGAAGAGTATTGAGTCGGCGCCGGCAACCTGTCCCCAGATCGCATCGGGGATTGCGAAGCCACTGCGCATATACGCGTCGGCGTTGACGTCGAACTCTTCGAACTCGAGGTCGGCGCCGGCGGCGCGCAGCACCTTGATGGCTTCCGGGACGACCTCCTTCCCCGCTCCGTCGCAGGGCAAAACGGCAATGTGTTTGGGCAACTACGTCTGGGCCGGTTCGCGAGCGGGCTCGCGCAGCTTGTAACGCTGAATCTTGCCCGTCACCGTTTTCGGCAGCTCGGGCACGAACTCGATCAGGTGCGGGTACTGGAAGCGCTGCAGGCGCCCCTTGCAATGTTCCTGGAGCTCGGCCACGAGAGTGTCACCGGTGGCGGCGTCGCCCTTTGTGATTACGAACGCCTTGATCTTTGTGAATCCCTCGACCTCTATGCCAACGACCGCGCTCTCGCCGACCGACGGATGCTCGAGGAGCACTGACTCGATCTCGATCGGCGACACCCACAGGCCGCTCACCTTGATCATGTCGTCGGAGCGGCCCTCATACCAGTAGAACCCGCCCTCATCGACCCGGTAGCGGTCGCCGGTGAAGAACCATTCGCCGAGCACCGAGCGCTTGGACTTCTCGTGCTGCGCCCAATAGAGCGCGAGTGCGCTGTCGCCTTTCACGTAGAGGTCACCGGCCTCGCCGGGCGGTGCTGGCTGGCCCGCATCATCCAGGATCTTCAGGTTGTAGCCGGGGACCGGCTTGCCGCTGGAACCGGGGCGGAGATCGTCCAGCCGGTTCGAGCAGTAGATGTGGAGCATCTCGGTCGAGCCGACGCCGTCGAGGATGGTGAGCCCGAACGCGTCCTTCCAGCGTCGCCAAACCTCCGCCGGCAAGGCTTCAGCGGCGGCGACGCAGTGGCGGATCGACGAGAGGTCGCGGAGCTTGGCGCCCTCGAAGTTGAGGATTGCGTTGTAGAGGGTCGGCGCGGAGAAGAAGAGGGTCGGACGTCGCTTCTCGATCGTATTGAGGACGGTGGCCGGTGTGTTGCGCCCGGCGTGCAGCACTGTCGATGCGCCCACCCAGTAAGGGAATGAGAGGTTGTTGCCGAAGCCGTACGCGTGGAAGAGGCCGGTGGTCGAGAAGGTGATGTCGCGCTCGGTGATGCCGAGGACCTGCTCCGCGTACGTGACGCACGTATAAGGGATGTCGTGCTGCAGGTGCACGACAGCCTTTGGCTTGCCGGTCGAACCGGAGCTGTACAACCAGAAGGCCATGTCGTCACGGCGGGTTGGTGCGACCTCGATCTCGGGGCCTGGGGCAATCTGGTCGGCGCGCATCATGCGGGGTGCATTGTCGGAGCGGGCCAAGGCCGGATTCAGCTTCTCCTCGGTGTTGGCGTCGACGACCACGACGCGAGCGACCGAATCGTCGATGTAATGGTCGTAGTCCTCGCTGCGCTGCAGTAGAGGGTTGACGGGTACCGGGACGGCGCCGATGCGGATCGCGCCGAGAAAAGCGGCGACCCAGCCGGGACTGTCGTACCCGACGATCAGGACGCGTTCTTCGCGCCTGACGCCCAGGCCGCGCAGAGCTTCGGCAGCCCCGCACGTGAGCTTGAAGAGGTCGCTGTAGGTGAGATCGCCGGCCGCGGACGCGATCGCCAGTTTGTTCGCGCGACCTGCTTTCAGGTTGCGCTCGAGGAGGTCGGCGCCAACGTTGTAGCGCTCCGGCAGATCGAGGCCTCCCATCTCAATCGTCAGTGTAGTTTCGGTTGGTGGCGGATGGCCGGTTGACCCTCGTGTACGACGGCAAGTGCGGGTTCTTTGAGGGTCATACGCGCGGGTGGTCGGAGGCGCGGTTGGAGGTGAGGGCATGCGGAGAAGGACTGGGAAGGGGGTGTTAGAGCGCGGCCTGGAGACTGTGGGGAAGTCTTGGGGTTCGGCGACCTCCGGTTGGACGGACTGGGAAGAGGGTGTTGGCGCACGGCCTGGAGACTCGGAGGACGCGTTGTGGTTGGGCAACGCCGGCTTGAAAAGACTGCAATTAACGGGCCAAACTATTGACATCGCGAACATTTGTTCGTACCATTCTTCTATGCTTGCGGCGCAAGACGTTTGTGCGCTCGATGCCATCGATCTGGTCGAACCCGACCTCGGCGAGCGCCTCATCCGCAAGCGTCATGTCATCGACCTCATGGAGCTCTCCTTCGCACAGGAGGCGGCCGAATTTGCGGCGACGCTCGATTACGAAGAGGATGGCTCAGCCACTCCGATCGACTGGATCCGCATCAACTGCCATATGACGGGTAATGTCGCCGCCGATCGAGTTGCCGTCGGTGACCTCCTCCCTCGGCTAGGGCAATCAATCGACGCGCTGGTTGAAGGAGAGGTCGGCTTCGCCCATCTGACGGTCATGGCCAGAACGGCTAACGCCGTCGGGAAAGACTTCAACGAGACCGCGCTGCTTACAAAAGCGCGTGAGAACTCTCCCGGCAAGTTTCATCACATCTGCCGGCACTACCGGCACGCCCTCGATCCCAAGGGTTATGCGGCCGAGCAGAACGAGCTGGTCGAGAACCGACGGCTCTCGCTCAGCACTTGGGATGACGGCTCGCTGCTGCTCAATGGCGTCCTCGACCCGGTTGGCGGGGCGGCGCTGCGCACCGCGCTCGAGCCTCTGGCGCGCAGGTCGGGCGCCCACGACGATCGCAATCGCGAGCGCCGGCTGGCCGATGCGCTGGTTGAGCTCGCGACTGGCGGCGAGCAGGTCGCCCACATCCAGGTCACAAGCTCACTCGAGACTCTGCTCGGACTGCCCGGGGCGCCTGCGGCAGAGATGGAGTTCTCGCTGCCGGTGTCGTCCAAGACCGTCGAGCGGCTTGCTTGCGACTGCAGTATCACGCGCGTCTTGCTTGACTCCGAGTCGATGGTGATCGACGTCGGGCGCGCGAAGCGTGTCGTGTCCGGTCCTGGCCGACGAGCGCTGAAGGCGCGTGATGGCTCGTGTCGGTGGCCAGGCTGCGATCGGCCGGCGTCGTGGAGCGCTGCGCACCACGTCGTGCACTGGATCCATGGCGGTACCACCGATCTCAACAACCTGATCCTTCTCTGCCATCGGCACCACTGGATGGTGCACGAGGGCAACTGGCAGCTGGTCCGCACCGATGAAGGACGACTTCTACCCATCCCGCCGACCGTAACTTTTGGCGCTTCGGCCCGAGGGCCAGACTAAACGCGTCATCGCGGAAGGCTTACTGCCTGACGACCGCGGCGGCTCCCTTTCGCAGCACGTACTTCTGGATCTTGCCTGTCGCCGTCTTGGGCAGCTCCTGCACGAACGTCACGCTGTGCGGCGCTTTGAAATGGGCGAGGCGGTCTCGACAAAGCTTGATCAGCTCCGCTTCTGTGGTGGTGGCTCCTGACTTCAGGACGACGTAAGCGTGGGGCGCTTCACCCCACTTCTCGTGGGGCAGGCCGACGATCGCCGCCTCCTGCACGGCCGGGTGACGCAGGAGGACGCCTTCGACCTCCAGGCTCGAGATGTTCTCTCCCCCGCTGATGATCACGTCCTTGATCCTGTCTCGGATCTCCACGTAACCGTCCGGGTGCAGCACCGCCGCGTCGCCCGTGTGGAACCAACCGTCGCCCATGACCTTCTTGGTCGCCTCAGGGTCCTTGTAGTACCCCTCCATGATCACATTGCCGCGCGCCACGATCTCGCCCATGGATTGCCCGTCCGCGGGCACGTCCTTGCCCTCGGTGTCCACGACTCGCAGCTCGCCGGACGTGATCAGCTCGACTCCTGTCCGGGCCTTGATGATCCCGCGTTCGGTGGTTCCGAGCTTCTTGTGCTCCGGCCGTGGCTCGCAGATGGTGATGAAGGGCGCTGTCTCGGTCAGCCCATATACCTGGGTGACCTCCCATCCGAGATCTCCTTCCATGCGTTCGATCGTCGCGGCGGCCGGCGCTGCTCCCGCCGTGATGACCTGCACGCCTTTCGGCACGTCGCCTCGAACATCGGCAGGAGCGTTCGCCAGGGCGATCAGAATCGTCGGCGCGGCGCACAGCCACCCGACCTTCTCCTTACGGATCAGGTCGAACACTCGGGCGGGTTCAACCTTGGGAAGGCAGATGTGCGTGCCGCCGACCGCGGTGATGATCCATACGAACGTCCAGCCGTTCGCGTGGAACATCGGCAGCGTCCAAAGGTACCGGTCGTCGACAGTGATGTGGAAATGCACGAGGGTGCCGACGATATTTGCCCACGCGTTCCGGTGCGTGATCATCACGCCCTTGGGTTTGGCTGTGGTGCCGCTTGTGTAGTTGAGAGCGAGAAGGTCGCTTTCGGCGATTTCCTGGCGCTTGAAGTGCGGTTTCGATTTGACGAGGACTGCCTCGTACTCCAACCAGCCCTTCCGGCTGCCGGCGCTGCCCAGGCTCACGAATTGCTCCACCCCCCCCAGCTGGTCGCGAACCCCGTCGATCGCGTCCAGGTAGTCCGGATAGACACATAGGACCTTGGCGCCGGAGTGCGTGGTGATGTAAACGAAATCGTCTGCGGTCAGCCGGTAGTTGATCGGTACGAGCACCGCGCCGATCTGGGGCACCGCGTAGAACGACTCGAGCTGCTCGTGCGTGTTCGGCGCGATGTAGGCGACCCGATCGCCCTTCTTCACGCCCATCCCCTGCAGCGCCGTCGACCAGCGGTCGCACCGATCGAGAAACTGCTCGTACGTAAGGCGCAGGTCGCCATCGACCACCGCCTCACGCCCCCCGTACAGCTTCCGCGCCCGGCGTGCGAATTCGAGCGGGGTCAGCGGAGCTTCCATGGTTAGATTATGAGTTGAGGAGAAGCGCGAAATCGGTCGTTTTGATGCCGCCCACGAATGCGCTGTGGGCCTTCGGTTCGAGCTCGACCGAGCGCTCGTACACGAATGCGTAAACGTTGTCGAGGTTCCAGTCGCCATAACCCTGGATTCGCAGGCCGTACCGAAGGGTCTCATCCATGCGACCGCGCGTAAGGAGGTCGAGAGCTCGTGAGTAGATCGCCTTGAGAATCTCGAGTTGCATCGTCAGCTCGGCGATGGTCCTGGCGTCCCCGTCGGCCTCGACCAGCTGCTCGACCTGGGCTTCGAGGTCGGCGATCTCCTTCTGGTAGTCGTCCACCCTCGAAACGAGTCTAGCGGGCTTACCTCTAATGGACCAGGTAGTTGGACGCGACCGACGCGGCGATCAGAATCGCGATGATGTTGATGACCTTGATCATCGGATTGATGGCCGGCCCCGCGGTGTCCTTGTTTGGGTCGCCGACCGTGTCGCCGGTGACCGAGGCCTTGTGCGCCTCAGACCCCTTGCCGCCCAGATGGCCCTCTTCGATGTACTTCTTCGCGTTGTCCCAGGCCGCGCCACCGCTCGTCATCTGAAGAGCGAGGAAAAGCCCGGTCACGATCGCCCCGATCAACATGCCACCGAGAGCCTGGGGGCCGAGGACATAGCCCACGGCAAGCGGCGCCAACACAGGGATGACGCCTGGCAGGATCATCTCCCGCTGGGCGGCGGCCGTGACGATCCGCACTGCGGTGCCGTACTCGGGTTTGCCGGTGCCGTCCATGATCCCCTTGATCTCGCGGAACTGGCGCCGGACCTCCTCTACGACCAGGCCGCCCGCCCGTCCCACCGCGAGCATGGCAAGGGACCCGAACAGAAAGGGCAGAATGCCGCCGAGGAACAGACCGACGATGACGTGCGGGTCTGAGAGATCAAACCTGGTCGCGTGCCCTGCGCGCGTCAGCTCCTGGGTGTACGAGGAGAACAAGACAAGGGCGGCCAGTCCTGCCGAGCCGATCGCGTACCCCTTGGTCACCGCCTTCGTGGTGTTGCCGACCGCGTCCAGGCGGTCGGTGACGCCGCGTACCGCCTCCGGCAGGTTTGCCATCTCAGCTATGCCGCCCGCGTTGTCGGTGATCGGCCCGTACGAGTCGATCGCGACGATGATGCCAGTCATCGACAGCATCGCGGTCGCGGCGATCGCGATGCCGTACAGGCCGCCAAGGCTGTAGCTGAGCAGGATGCCGCCACCGATCACCACCACGGGGAGGGCGGTCGCCATCATCCCGATCGCCTGGCCGGCGATGATGTTGGTCGCATGACCGGTCACCGACGCCTTCGCGATGAGGTGCACCGGCCAGTACGCCGTTTCCGTGAAGAATTCGGTGATGGCGACGATCAGGACTGTGATCACGACTCCGATGAGGCCGGCATAGAAGAGGTTGTTTGGATCGCTCACGCCGCCACCCGCCTTCAGGTAGCTGTTGCCTGTCATGTACTGAGTCACCAGGTAGAAGCCGGCGATCGCAACCGCCACGGCCACCAGCAGCCCGGCGTACAGCGCGCCCATGATCCAGTTCGGGTTGAAGACACGGACGAAGAACGTACCGACGATCGACCCGACGACGCTGACGGCTCCGAGCAGCAGCGGATAGATCACCCAGCCGATCTGGTCCTTGAAAAGCAGGGAACCCAGGAGCATGGCCGCGATCATCGTCACGGCGTACGTCTCGAAGAGGTCGGCCGCCATGCCCGCGCAGTCGCCGACGTTGTCGCCCACGTTGTCCGCGATCACGGCGGGATTCCGAGGATCGTCCTCGGGGATCCCGGCCTCGACCTTTCCAACCAGGTCCGCGCCCACGTCGGCCGCCTTGGTATAGATGCCGCCGCCCAGCCGGGCGAAGACCGACACCAGGCTCGCGCCGAAGGCGAGACCGACCAGGGCTTCCGGATCCTTGAAGACGTAGTAGGCGGCCGCAACGCCGAGCAGGCCGAGGCCGACGACCATGAAGCCCGTCACAGAACCGCCACGGAACGCCACCTGCAGGGCCTTGTTGAGGCCGCCCTGCGCCGCTTCGGCGGTGCGAAGGTTGGAACGGACCGCGATGTTCATGCCCACGTAACCAGCCGCCGCGGAGAGGACGGCGCCGACGACGTAGAGCGCAGCGGTCCTCCAGTTGACAGCCATCCCGATCACGAGCGCGATGACGACGCCGATGATCGCGATGACCGTGTACTGCCGGTTCAGGTAGGCCGAGGCGCCCTCCTGGATGGCGGCGGCAATCTCCCGCATGCGCGCATTGCCCGGCGGCATACGTAGGACGAGCGCGATGAGGATGACGGCGAAGATGACGGCGGCGACGCCCCCCGCCACCGCGAACAAGACTGTGTTGGGATCCATCTAGCTGACGACGACCTCCACTGGCACACTTCCTCTTTGCGGACGGGGGCTTAACACCGCGGGCGCCGGCCAGCGTGATCCGAAAGCTCTGGTCGCGGAGCGATAGGTTATACGAACTACGTGATGTCGAAGCGGTCGAGGCCGCCCGTCGCGTTGGACCATTTGACCTCGACCGCGGTGACCCGCGCCATGCGAGGCCCCTCTCGCGCGGCACGCTCCAGCTGCTCGAGCTCGCGGCGACGACCCTCCGCGACAAACTCGACAGCGCCGTCGTCCCGGTTCGTCACCCAGCCTTTGAGTCCGAGACTCTCTGCACGCCGGATGAGGAAATAGCGGAAGCCAACACCCTGGACATCGCCTTTGATCACGCCGTGAAGGCGCTCTGACTCCACGCATCGAGTATCGTCCCCTCTCCCCACCGGTAGCGAGGGGCGCCGGGCTTAAGCTTGGAGCGCATGCCGACATCCAGCATCGTCGCGATCGGAGACGAGCTGGTCGGCGGCTTCACCCTAGATACCAACTCGTTCTGGCTCTCAGAGCGCCTTCGCATCCTTGGCTATCCGGTCAAGCGGATCACTGCCATTCGCGACCGCCCTCACGAGATCGTTGATCAGGTGAGCCGAGAGCTCGCGGACGCCGAGGCGACCCACATCTTCTGCTGCGGCGGCTTAGGGCCGACGCCTGACGACAGGACGTTTGCCTCGCTGGCGGAGGCGCTCGGGCGCGAGCTCGTCGTCTGGGAGGAGACGCGCGAGCGGATTGAGCGCAGGGTCCGCCGAATGCACGAGGCGGGACTGCTCGATTCGCCGGACGTGACCGAGGGCAACCTACGGATGGCACGGATTCCTGCCGAGCCGGCCCGGGTGTTCAAGAACCGGCGTGGCATGGCGCCAGGGGTCGTATACGAGACGAACGGCAAGCGTCTTTTCGTGCTGCCCGGCGTGCCGCTCGAGCTGAAGAGCATCTTCACGGAGGAGCTCGAGCCGGAGTTCCTCTCCGCCAGGTCTGCGGCGACCGTACGCGAGGTGCGCTTCGCGTTCGCCGTCGAGGCGAGGTTCTATCCCCTGATGCGCGAGCTGGAGGAGGCGTTCCCCGACGTGTCGGTCGGCTCGTATCCGAATTTCGAGACCAAGGAGCTCGTGATCCGCTGCGTCGGCACCAACCCGAAGCGAGTCGAGGAGGTGGCCGCGGTCGTGCGGCGTCGCACGGCACAGCTCGGCATGACCGGGGAGAGCCGCTAAGGCCTAGGACGCAAGTGCTGGTGCCGTCGCCGGCCTAGCTTCAGCCGCGCAGCCTGCGTTCGAGGAGGGCTCGTTCCGCCGGGTTCTGGCATAGGTCCAGGGCTCGCCGGCGCGCCTCGCGCGCAAGGACCGGCTCGCCAATGCTGTCCAGCAGCTCGGCGCGGCTCGAGTGGAAGAGGTGGTAGCCGCTCAGCGCCAGGGCAAGGTCGTTCAGCTCGCCGAGAGCCACCTCCGGACCCGCAAAGTGGCTTAGGGCAACGGCTCGATTGAGGCGCACGACGGGGCTGTCGGAAATCCTGAGCAATGCGTCGTACAGGACCACGATCTGGTGCCAGTCGGTGTCGTCCCACGACTCGGCGTCCGAATGTGTGGCAGCGATGGCCGCCTGCAGCTGATAAGGACCTGGCGCCTTCATCGCCCCGGCACGATCGAGCGTCTCAATACCCTTGGTGATGCGAGCCCTATCCCACAAGCTCCGATCCTGGTCGCGCATGAGAACCATTTCGCCCGCTGCGTCGAACCGGGCGGCGGACCTCGCCAGGTTCAAATTCATCATCGCCAGCAGCCCGAGCACCTCCGGTTGGTCAGGCATCAACGCAGCCACCAAACCCGTGAGCCACGCCGCGTCCTCCGCGAGGTCCCGGCGCGTTGCAAGCACGGCGCCTCGGCTCAGGTAGCCCTCGTTGAACATCAGGTACAGCACAGCCAGGACAGAATCGAGGCGAGCCGGAAGCTCGTCGCCTTCCGGAACCCGGTATGGGATGTTGGCTGCGACGATCTTGCGTTTCGCCCGAACGATGCGCTGTGCCATGGTCGCTTCTGCGACGAGGAATGCCGCGGCGATCTCGGCTGTCGTGAAGCCTGCAACTGCGCGCAGCGTGAGCGCGATCTGCGCCTCCTCGGACAGCGCCGGATGGCAGCACGTAAAGATCAGTCGGAGGCGATCGTCCGCCTCGACCGGATCAACCGGGCGCATGGATCGCTCCAGCAGTGCGACCTTGTCGCGGTAGCGCTTGTCCCGGCGAAGGATGTCGATGGCCCGGCGTCGTGCGGCGGTCATCAACCACGCGCCGGGTTTGTCGGGGATGCCTTGAACAGGCCATTTTTCGAGCGCCGCCACCAGGCTGTCCTGCACGACCTCCTCGGCGAGGTCGAAATCTCCGATGAGACGGACCAGGGCGGCGGTCAGGCGTCCGGCCTCCTCGCGGAAGACGGCGCTGACCGCCTGGCCTGTCAGTGCGCCACGTTTCTCGCCCGTCAGCAATCAGTAAGGCCCAACCTCAACGCCGCTATCCGCCCTCTGCCGAGTGGTCGACTATCGGCCGGACCTCGACCAGGTTGCCGCCCGGCCACGACTTGGCGATCGCCAGGGCCTCATCAAGATCCTTCACGTCGACGATGGCGAAGCCGCCAAGGACCTCCTTCGACTCGATGAACGGCCCGTCGGTCACAGTGACCTTGCCGTTTTTGCGGCGGATCGTGGTCGCCGTGCTCGGCGGTTGGAGCTCCTCCCCACCGACGATCTTGCCCGACTTTGTGTGCTCCTCGAACCACTTCCCGATTCGCGCGTAGGTGGCCTCGAGCTGATCCTTGGGCATCTTCTCCCACTGCTCCTGGTCGTCTGTCGTGCCCGCGAACATCACGATGTACTTCACTCCGTCCTCCACGTTTGGCGGTCCAATGACGCCGCTTCACTGTTTACGACGATTATCCAACCGCCAAATCGACAGCTAGGAGCCTGTGTACTCCGGCTCCTGCTTGCTCAGGAAGCTCATGATGCCGATCGCGGCGTCGTTGCTCAACGATGCGCGAGCGAAGTTGCGCGCCTCGATATCCAGCGCGTCATCCAGGGGCAGGTCATAGCCTCGATGCACGGCGTCCTTGATCATCCCGATCGCGAAAGTGGCCGCCTTCGCGAGCTTGCCTGCCAGCTCATCCACCACGCCCTGGAATTCCTCGGACGATACCGCTCTGTCCACCCATCCGACCGCCTCAGCCTCCCTCGCCGACAGCCGCGTCGACTCGATGAGGTAGCGCATCGCTTTGGCCTTGCCGATCAGGCGCGGCAGGCGTTGCGTTCCGCCGGCGCCCGGGATGATCCCGAGGGCCGATTCCGTCTGCCCGATGCGCGACCGTCCGTCCTCGACCATGATCCGGAAGTCACAGCACAGAGTCAGCTCGCTGCCCCCTCCGAGGGCGTGGCCGTTGATGGCGGCGATCACCGGCTTCGGGCAACGTTCGATGATCGAGAAGCGAGCGTTCATCCGCTTCATGAAGGCGGCGACCTGGTCTGGCGCATCGGGTGCCTGGCGGTCGATGCTCCCGAGCATGGTCAGGTCGGCGCCGACGCTGAAGTATTTCTCGTATTCGGATGCCAGGACCACGGCGCGCACCGCAGGGTCGGTTCCGATTTCGGTGAAAGCTCCGGCGAGCTCCTCCATCAGATCCTCGGCGATCGAGTTGTTGCCCTTTCGGTGCATGACTACCCGGGCAATTGCGCCCTCGCGCTTGACGTCTACACATTCCCCCATTCGCTTATGCGGTGAAGAGCGGTATCCCGCCGGCGACCTCGATGACGGAACCGGTGATGTAGCCGGCCTCTTCCGAGCACAGGAATGCGATCGTGTTGGCGATGTCAAGGGGCTGGCCGAAGCGCTTGAACACTGTGCGCTGCCTGAACCGCTCATACATCGGGTTGTTTTCCGCTGCCGCCTTACCGGCCTCGCTCTCGATGATTCCCGGTGCGATCGCGTTGGCGGTGATGTTGTGGCGCCCACCCTCGAGAGCGGCCGTTTTGGCCAGTCCGATCAGGGCCGCTTTGGTCGATGAATAGCTGGCCTGGCCGAACCCGCCAAGGGTTCCGGCGACGGACGACATGAAGATAATGCGGCCCCACTTGTGCTCAACCATGTACGGCCACGCCTCCTTGGTGCAGTTGAAGGCGCCCGTGAGGTTGACGCGCACGTCTCGGTCCCACAACTCGTATGACTGGTTGGGGATTTGGGCTGCATGGTCCAGCGTCGCGGCGTTGTTGATCAGGATGTCCAGGCGTCCGAACTCTTCCCTGACCTTCTTGAATACGTCGCGGACCTGATCGCGGTTGGTGACATCCATCTTGATCGCGAGAGACTTGCGCCCCATCTTGCGGATCTCCTCCGCGGTCTGGTTCGAGTGCACCCATCCCTGGGACACGGCCACCTGAGCAAGCATGCTTCCCTGCGACTCCGCCGTCTTCACCAGGTCCGGGTCGTCCTCGACCAGGACGTCGGTGATGACGACGTCCGCGCCGGCCTGCGCAAGCGTGAGCGCGTCCTGCCGGCCGAGGCCGCGCGAGGCGCCGGTGACGAGGGCAACTTTTCCAGTCAGCTCGAACATTCCCCTACCCCCTCAACCTGATGGTGCCGCGCGACCCGGAGATCGCGCGTGAGATGACAAGGCGCTGGATCTCCGCGGTCCCCTCCCAGATCTGATAGATCTTGGCGTCGCGGAACCATTTCTCGACCGGGTATTCCTTTATGTAGCCGTAACCGCCAAGGACCTGTATCGCGTCCGTCGTGACCTCCATCGCCACGTCAGCGGCAAAGCACTTCGCCATCGAGCCCTCGGCGCGCTCAAAGGGTTGGCCTAGCGTAGCCATCCACCCCGCACGCCAGATGAGGAGCCTCGCCGCATCGATCTTGATCGCCATGTCGGCGAGCTTGAAACCAATCGCCTCGTGCTGCCAGAGCGGCTTGCCGAACTGCTTTCTCTCCTGCGCGTAATCGAGTGAAAACTCATACGCCGCTCGAGCGATGCCAAGCGCACCGGCAGCCACGCCAGGTCGCGTCGCCTCCAGCGTCATCAGGGCACCCAGGGCGCCAGGACCGGCGTTCTCAGCGTCCGGCTCGCCCCCCAGGCGGTGGTCGATGGGTATGTGGCAGTCCTCGAAGATGACCTGGGCCGTGTGACTCGCGCGCACGCCCAGCTTCTGCTCCTTGCGCCCCATCCGCATCCCGTCCGCTCCCTTGGGTACGAGGAACGATGCGATGCCCGCCGGGCCCTTCGATGGATCAGTGTTGGCGTAAATCACGTGGTAGTCGGCGATGCCGCCGTTGGTGCAGAACTGCTTGGTACCGTTCAGCACGTAGCCGTCGCTGACGCGGGTCGCTCGTGTCTTCATGGCTAGCGCGTCGGAGCCGGAGTCGGGCTCCGTGAGGCCGAGTCCGCCAAGGACCAGCTTGTCGGGGTTGGTGAACTCGGGCAGCCACCGCTTTTTCTGCTCTTCGGTGCCGCTTGCCCTGATGCCCGCCATCGCGAGGGCCATCGACTGAATGCACACGGCGATGCCGGCGCAGCCCCAGTGCAGCTCCTCGTTGATGATGAGCTCGGTCAGGAAGTCGAGGTTCTGGCCGCCGTACTCCTCGGGTAGGAAGGCCGCCGGCGTCAGGCCGAGCCTGTGCGCCTTTTTGACGACCTCGTAAGGAAACTCCTCAGTCTCGTCGTGGTGGGCGGCGACCGGTCGAATCTCTTTCTCGGCGAACTCGTGCGCGAGCTCTTTGATCGCCACCTGCTCCTGGGTCAGCGAGAAGTCGAGCGGCATCGGTGGCTAACCGTACTCTGCGGCGGCCTTGGTGAGAACCGGCTCGCCACGCTGGTTGACGGCACTCAGCTGGAGGGTGCCGGGCCGGACAGGCTTCGCGGTGAACGTCACCGTGTCGCCGGGCACCACTGTCGCCGCGAAGCGGCACTGAAGCCGGCGCAGGAGCGCAACCCCACCTGCCGCCTCCGCCGCTACGGTGCCCGCGATCCCCATCTGCAGCATGCCATGTGCGATCAGCCCGGGAAGCCCGACCGAATGGGCGAAGTCGTCGTCGAGGTGGATCGGATTGTGGTCGCCTGAAGCGTCCGCGTATGTGGCGATCTGATCCTTGGTGAAGGTCACCGTGCGCTCGCTCATCCGAGTGGCAGCGCTGTCAAGAACGGATCACGAACAACGCGCGCGACCGGCAAACGTCATGACCCCGAGCGTCCTTTGTCTCGGTCTCGAATGACACGAAGCGCATGCCGCGCCGGCTGATGTCGGATGCAACGCGTCCCTGCGAGGTGACCTTCTCACCCGGCTCCGGATGGCGGCTCCACTGGAACTCCTGCTCCGCGTGCAGCAGGTTGGCGAAATCGATCGCGGCATCCTGGTCTCGGAACAGTTGTGGGGCGGTGGCGCCGAGGGAGTAGACAGCGGCGAAGGTTGGCGGCACGCCTGCGGAGGGATCCGCGCCGATTGCCAGCGCGAAAGCCGCCACGCGCTCAGGCTCGATCTCGAAGGTGACCGCCGGGTACGTTCGCCCCGCCACGCCGGCCGATGCACTCGCGCCCGACTCGCCGGACAGGTTAGGCCTTGCTCGGCCGCAGGCGGGACGCCACCCGCCGCAGCAGCATCGGGCGCAGTGCGGCCCACGCGTCCATGACGGATGTCCGTGCGGTCGCGGCCAGGTCAGGCGGCGCATAGGCCGACACCACGAACCCATCCGCGAGCGAACGAACTGGCTCGGACGCCTCTGGGAACGTTCGCGCCCAGCGCCGGCCGAGCTCGAGCGGCGTTTCTCCGATACGGTGTTCAGCGCCCGCCAGGCGCGCGAGCACGATGGTACGTTTCCAGATCGTCATCACGGACCGCGGCCGAAGGTACCTGGCAGCGGCGGCAAAGAGCACGAGCAGCACCGCCAGCACCATGCCGACGACCTTGGTCAAGGTCCCGGCGTCAGGCAAGCGGAAGGCGATTCCTTGGCCTCCCGATCGAGCAGAGCCCGTGGTGCCGTTGGACCCGCCATTGGGCTCCCTGACGATTGGGATACCGACCCCGCCACCTGCCCCCGGGGTGGAAGGGACGCACTGGCTGTCGCGAAGACATGGGGTGCCCTGCGATCCGCGTGAAATCGGAGAGTACACGCCGTCTGGGGTCGGCTCGAACGTGATCCAGCCGGAGCTCGGAAAGTAGACCTCGACCCACGTGTGGGCGTCCTCACCCCGAACCACGTACTGGTTGGTGACCGTGTCGTACAGGCCGGGACCAAAACCGTTGACGAGCCGGGTGGGGATCCGCAGGCTGCGCAGCATGTCCCCCATCGCCGACGCGTAGAACTCGCAATAGCCGCGCTTGGATTCGAACAGGAAGTAGGCGAGCGGATCCTCCCCGGCCGGGGTCGGCGGGGGGGTCAGCGTGTAGATGTAGTTGCTCCGCAGGTAGGTCTCGATGGCCTTCGCCTTGTCGTAGGGGGTGACGGCGCCGGCGGCCTCGGTGACCTGGGCGGCAAGCTGATGTATGCGATCGAGGACGTCTGAGCTGCGGTAGCCGGGTTGCGTCACTGCGGCGTAAGTGGCCAGCCACTCCGGGTAGCTGGTTCCTGCCTGCTTCAGGTCTGCCTCGGTGGCTGTCGAGTATTCGACTGTGACGCTGTAGGTGCCGGTGGAGGCCGGGGGCACAAGGCTGGACAGGCGATCGATGGTAGTGAGCGATGGGTTGAGTGGGAGGACGACCTCGCTCGCGATCGTCTCGCGATCCGTCCGGTAATCGGTACCTGGGTAGAAGAGGATGTCGGTGTTATCTGCCGGCGGCGAGATCATCTTGACGTTGAAGGCTGTAAACGCCAGCTTCTGATAGTTCTCGTCTGTTGAGTAGGGCGGAATCTCGTTCTTCGGTATTCGAGCCTGGTAGTGCACCGAGCTCGGATATCGCCACTCGCCCGCCCATGTCTGCGTCTCGTTGACGCCGCGGAAGTAACGTGGCCCCGAGCTCCCGGTGAAGGTGTACGAGAACACGGGATCGCGCGTCCGCTTCAGAGGGCCGCTGAGCTTGACGTCGGTCGAGAAACCTGTGAAGCCGCCACCCGACGGTCCACGACCAAGGGTGGTCGCGTGGCTGAGACGCTGCTGGAGCTGGGCCCAGCGCGAGAACGCGCTCGACGCCATCTCCACAGTCCGGTCCGCCGTCGACAGCGGCGGAAGCATGATCGCCAGCACGATCAGGGCCGCCATCACGACCAGGCCACTCTCCCAGAAGTCCCAGCGCGCGTCGCCGGTCAGCTTCACACGGGCGCGCATCGCACTCGCGATCGACGCCGTGTAGTTGCTCCACAGCAGCAACGCAAGCGTTAACACGAGGATGGCGAGCGTGTAGCCGTTCTGATCGGTCGGATAGTTGAGCAGGTTGGTGGCGAAGGCTGCGGCGCCCGGCACAAGGCCAAGCATCGGTCTGCGCCAGCGAAGCACACACCAGCTGAGCCACCCTCCTGTGACCCACATGAGCAGGCAGATCAGATAGAGGTAGAAGGACGAGTCGCCCGATAGCGCGTAGCCCAGCGGGTCGCCCGGGGCGGAGCCGGCGACGATGCGGGTCCACCAGACGCCGAGCGCGCTGATCGAGAGGGTGTCACCGGGGTGCGCAGCTCGAAGCACCGGTCCCGCCGCGATCGCCGCCACGACAGGTCCCGCCACCAGGCCGACAGCCAGGCCGGCAGCCCATGGCACCGGGGCTACGGCCAGGACGCCCATAAGCAGAGCAGCACCGAGCGCGACAACTGTTACCACGTCGATTCCACCGACCCATGCGGCCGTAGCGGTCGAGCGGGCGATCATGAGCGTCAGCAGCAGGATTAGGACGGCCGACCACGCCACAGCTCCGGTAATCGACGCCCGGGTGCGGCCCCACACCCGCCCTGGGAAAAGAGCCGGTTGGAACCTGGGTCTAGGCGATGCGGATTGCATCTCGCGTCCTCACCAGCCGCCCGAAGTCGTCTCCGGACCGGATGACATAGAGATCGACGTCCTGTCCGATGTCGAAGCTCGGGTTCTGATCCGGGCCACCAAAGCTGGCTACATCGAGATAAAAGACGATCATCGTTGTGCGTCGCCCGCGCACCGCCTGCAGCATGCGCACCCAATCGGGGTCGGCGCTTGGTGTGATGACGGCGATGGCGCGCCGCGGCAGCCTGCGGATTCGATCCCACGCCAGCGTCTTGGTCAACGGCGTACGGCCGTCAGCCTGGGCGACGGCAAGGTAATCGAGGATGAGCCTGTCCTGGCGAACTGCGCGGTGCGGTTCGAGGATGGTGCCCCGTGAATCGTTCGATATCAGGCCAACGAGGCGACCCCGACTGTGGACCTGCGTAGCCATCGACGCGGCGAGGCTGATTGCGTACTCGAGAGTCGAATTCTCCCCTTCCCCGAAGTGCACGTTTCTGTCGAGGTCCAGGAGGATCCAGAGGTCGGTGGTCAAGGGCTGCTCGAAGGTCTTCGACATGAGCCGGCCGTGACGAGTCGAGAGCGGCCAGTGAATGCGGCCGAAGCTGTCTCCCGTGGTGTAGTCACGAACACCGCCGGTCTCAGGCGGGTAGTCCGCCCACGCGCCGAAGGTCGGCGAGTTGCCGATCTGCTGGGCGCTCGGGGTTATGAGGTCCGGGATCGGCCGCACCCGCGGGTACACGAGCACCGATGTGCGCTGATTCAGCTTCAGCTCCCGGTTGAAAAGACCGAATGGCTCGCGTACGCGTAGGGAAGTCGGCCCGAACGTCATCCATCCCCGCCGCCGGTAGACCCCACGCGCCTTCCAGCTCACCGGATCGCCACCTACCGAGATCACGCGGCCCGGTTGGTAGTCCGCGATACCGCTCAGGTCACGGATCTCGACCCAGGGTGCCGGAACGAATCCGTGCCGGCGCACCTCGATCACCTCTTCGAAGGGCTCGCCCACGGTCGGCGTGCCAGGGTCGAGCCGGCGTGCGACGCTCATGCCCCGGATGGCAAAACGCGGCCAGGCCCAGGCGACGACGAACAGCAGGCAGAGCGCGTAGGCGAACGCATAGGCCGGGCGGACCGCCGTGAGATACGTGAACAGGAGGAGCAGACCAAGCGCCAGACCAAGGGCGACCTTGCTCATCTACAAACCCAGCGTCGCTAGGCCGGGGTCACCCGTCGTACGCCATCTGTGGAACATGCTCCCGCTCGAGCAAGCCCGCCACGAGCTTGCCCGCGCTCTGCCCCTGCATCTCCGCATTCGGCCGAAGAATGATCCTGTGCGCCAGCACGGGCTCCGCGAGCGCCTTGATGTCGTCGGGTATGACGTACGTCCGGCCCCGAACGGCGGCCAGGGCCTGGCTGGCGTGAAAGAGGTTGAGGGTGCCTCGCGTGCTGGCGCCCAGGGCAACTTCGGGGTTTCCTCGCGTCCGCCCAACCAGGCGGGCGATGTAGTCGCGCAGCTCAGGCTTGACGAACACCTCTCGGACCGCGCTCTGCGCGCTCCTGAGCTCGTTGGGCGAGACGACAGGCTGGAGCTCCAGCATCGGCGACTCGACCTTGTGCTGGCCGAGAAGGTTGGACTCCTCCTTCTCCGAGAGGTAGCCGAGCTTCACCTTCATGAGGAAGCGGTCGAGCTGCGCCTCTGGGAGCGGGAACGTACCCGAATACTCAACCGGGTTCTGCGTTGCCATCACCATGAAGGGCTTCGGTAGCTCGTGGGTGTCACCGTCGATGGTGACCTGGCGCTCCTCCATCGCTTCGAGGAGGGCGGCCTGTGTCTTCGGGCTGGCGCGGTTGATCTCGTCGGCCAGCAGGATCTGCGCAAAGACGGGGCCGGGTCTGAACTCGAAATCGCTGACCTTCTGGTTGAAGGCGCGGACGCCGGTGACGTCCGAGGGCAGGAGGTCGGGCGTGAACTGAATGCGGCGGAATGAGCAGTCGAGGGAGCGCGCAAGCGACTTGGCGAGCATGGTCTTGCCCACGCCCGGCACGTCTTCGATCAGGAGATGTCCTTCGCAGAGGAGGGTGACCAGGCAGAACCGGACCTCTTCCTCCTTGTTGACGATTGCGCGGCCTACGTTGGACATGACCGCATCGGCGACGCGGGTTACGACCTCGGTTGCCACGCCTCCTAGGCCGTCCCCATTCCCGCGATTATAAGTTCGCACCATGGCCCATCCGAGGTGAATACGCTGGAGGGGTGCGTTTGGTTCCGCTCGTTACCGCGGAGCCTTTGCGAGCGTGTTCAATAAGACAGCATGCAATCAGCAAGGCCCATCCTGGTCGAGCTGGCGCGCAAACTGGCGCCGGCCTCGCTCGCCATCCTCGTCGCGATCGCCTGCGGTGCCGCTTTGCCAAGCCCTGTCGGCAAGTCCCTCACGTCGTCCGAGCTCAAGTTCAAGGTCATGGACGCGGAAGGCGCTCCGGTCTACTGCGATCCCGATTACTACCCCGTCGCCCGTCAGGGAGGCGAGGAGGCCAATGCCGTCGCGGACTATCTGGCGATCCGCGCGCAGGCCGATCTCTACACCGCCATCATCGCCCACGAGCACCTGCCCCCTGGTGACCTCACGGACGCCCAGAAGCTGACCGTCTACCGCGCGTACAAGCTGCTCAGAGCCCTCGCCCTGACCCAAAGCGGCAACGAGTACGCCTTCGAGTTTCGGGCGCGACACCAAGGGCAGAGCTCGATTCAGCTCGTCAAGGGCACGGTCCGGATCGATGGCATAGTGACTGTGACGTCGACGACCCCCTCGGGACAGCCCAACTGCCCAATCTGCCTCGCCGCGAGCACTCTGATCGCGACACCGAGCGGCCCGGTGCGAGTCATCGACATCAAGCCCGGCATGCTGGTCTGGACCACGTCTCCCGATGGGAAACGTGTGGCGGTCCCGGTGCTCGAGATCGGTAACACCCTGGTCCCGGCCGGGCACCTGATGGTGCGACTGAGGCTTTCCGACGGGCGCGAGCTCCTGGCGTCGCCGGGGCACAGGACCGCCGATGCGCGGCCCCTGGGCGCCCTTGCTCTTGGGGACCGGCTGGACGGCTCGGTGGTCACGCTCTGGGAGATAGTTCCTTACGCCGGTGACCGGACATTCGACATCCTGCCCGCGGGCCTGACCGGCATGTACTGGGCGAACGGGATCCTGCTGGCCAGCACCTTGTCGAACTAGCAGACCTAGCTGACTTCTTCTTCCTCGACCAGGCGGAGGTGGCCGCTGACGTCAAGGCCTAGATGGCGCGCGAAGAAGCCTGCCACCCGCTCGACATACAGAGGACGATCCGCGAAATAGGCCCCTGTGTGCGGAGCGCCCTGCACGATCCAGATCTCGCGGGGACCGCGGTAAGCGTCGTAAAGCCGGCGGCTGTGGTTCACGGACGTGATGTCATCGGCGCCACCGTGGATGAAGAACAGCGGCCGTGGCTCGAGCGAGCTGAGGACCCCCTGCGGGCTGCAATCCGAGAGCCGGCAGCCGCTGCGTAGGCGCAGCATGACGCCTGCCAGCCAAACGAACGGTGCACCGGGAAGCCTTGCCGCCCGCCAGAAGTTCTCGGCCATGATGGCGCGCAGGTCGCTGAACGGACTGTCGAGCACGAGCGCCTCGACCCCCGGCTCGCCGGCGGCGCCCAGGAGCGACACGACACCTCCCATCGAGAAGCCGATGAGACCGATCCGGGCGTGCGGTATGCGCTTTCTCGCGAATGCAATCACCGCCTGCAGCTCGAGCACTTCTTTGATGCCGAACGTGATCGGCGCGCGGTCGCTGCCGGGCATACCGCGATACGAATAGAGGATGACGTTGAAGCCTTTGCGCCATAGGGCCGCAGAGATGCCGAGCGAGTTCGTTCGTTGCCCTTTGTGCCCCCCAGAGACGATGACCGTCTGTGGTGAGCCGGGTTGGCGGAAATGCCATGCGCCGAAGCTGATCCCGTCGGCGGTCACAAGCTCGACCTCCTCGTAATCGGCCTGGAACTCGAAGGGCGTGAACGTGAAGTCGTCTAGGAAAGCGGGCTTTGGAGGGACGAACGCGCGCCTGTAGACAACATAGGAAATGACGACATACGCAGCGACCAGCACGACGGCAACAAGGGCGGCGTAGGCCATATGGAACTACCCGCCTCGAAGCTTATCCCGAACGGGTGGGGCGAGGCTTCGCAGCCCTTGGCGGGCGACCGGAAAGTCCCTCTTCGTACCTTGCGAGGACGAACAGCAGGAGGCTGAGACGGTTGAGCCAGCGGCGCACCTGTGGGTTGTCGAAGCCCCCAGCACGCTCGAGAGCGAGGCATCGACGCTCGGCCCGGCGGGTGACCGCGCGCGCAAGGTCCAGCGCTCCCGAAGCCGGCGTTGAGCCCGGGAGAATGAAACCGTCGGGCATGGGGACAGCCTTCTCGAGCTCTGCGGTGAATTCCTCAAGGCGCTCGACGCCGGCTGCGGTGGTGGTGCCGAAGGAGACTTTGGAGGCCGGGTTGGTGGCCAGCTCAGCGCCCAGCGCGTAGAGGCCGCGCTGGAGCTCTTCACAGATCGCGCGCACCCGCGCGTGAGCCGATAGCGCCTTCGCCAGGCCGAGCGCGCTGGAGGCTTCGTCCACAGTGCCGTAAGCCTCGATTCGCGGATCGTCCTTGCGCGCGCGCCCGCCGCCAAGCAGGCCGGTCGATCCATCGTCGCCGCCGCCCGCGAGATCCAGCATCCGCTTCCGTCCTGGCGCGCGGGGGCGGCGAGCAGGTTGGGCCCGGCTGGTCGCGGGAGTCATTCGAAGACCTTGCTCAGGTCGTAGAGCTCCTTGGGCACGCGTCGCGTCTCCTTGACGACGTCTGCAAGCGGCACTATCTCGACGTCTCCGTTCCGGCGGATCGGGATCACCCCGCTTTTGCCGTCTGCGATCAGCTCCGCGGCGCGCACCCCCAGGCGCGTCGCCCATATCCGGTCGGTCGGAGTCGGCGAGCCGCCCCTCTGCAGATGACCGAGCACAGTCACGCGTGTCTCGAATCCGGTTTCCCGCTCGACCCTTCTCGCGAGAGCATCGCCAATGCCTCGCTTGGCGAGCTGCACATGGCCGAATGCATCTTTTTCCTGGCCGGCTCCAGCCTCTTCTTCGAGCTCGGGTATGTGAGCGCCCTCCGCAACGACGATGATGCTGAATAGCTTGCCGTCACCTCGGCGCCGGTAGAGGTGCCCGACCACCTCCTTGAGAGTGAGCTCGAACTCCGGGATTACGATGAGGTCGGCGCCGCCCGCCAGGCCTCCCACCAGGGCCACCCAGCCGGTATCTCGACCCATGACCTCGACCACCATGACGCGGTGGTGGGCAGATGCCGTCGTGTGAAGCCTGTCGAGTGCTTCGGTCACCACCCCGACCGCGGTGTCGAACCCTATGCAGAACTCGGTCAGCGAGAGGTCGTTGTCGATCGTCTTCGGAACCCCCACTGTCGGGAAGCCCGCTTCGTGCATCGCCGCCGCGACGCTCAGCGTGTCGTCCCCGCCGATCGGCACGATGCCTTCGATTCCGCTGCGCCGCAGCACGCGGATAACGGTCGCGACGCCATCCTTTACCTTGAGCGGGTTGGTGCGTGATGTGCCCAGGATCGTTCCGCCCAGCGGAAGGATGCCGCGCACGCCCTCCGGGGAGAGCTCGTCGATCATCCCGTCCTCGAGGCAGCCCGCCCATCCGTTCTGGACGCCGCTCACGCGATGGCCGAGCTGGAAGGCCCGCCGCGCGACTCCACGGATGGCCGCGTTGAGGCCGGGCGCGTCACCGCCGCCGGTCAAAATTCCGATTCGCACGTCGATAGGTTAAGGCGCGGCGCTCTGCCAGCCGGGCTCGAGACGCTGCAGCAGGTCGAACAGCGTCACCTCCGAGAGCGACCGGATCACCAGGTCCGCGTGGCTGAGGTCGAGGCTCGCGGTGATGGTGTTCGGGACGGCGACGCAGCGCATGCCGGCGCGCTTGGCGGCGATGACCCCGTTGGGCGAGTCCTCGATGGCAAGGGCCTCCGATGGGCTGACGCCAAGGCAGGCGAGCACCGCGATGTAGAGGTCCGGCGCGGGTTTCGCGTTGGTGACGTCGTCGCGGCAGCGCACGCATTCGAACCGGCCGAGGATGCCCAGGCGCCCCAGGTGGCCGCTGACCCAATCCCGGGTCGAGCTCGAGGCTACGCCGAGCTTGAGACCGAGAGACCTGGCGGCATCGATGTGCTGAACGATCCCCGGCAGCAGCTGCTGCGCGAGGATCAGCTCCGTGCGCCGACCGATGCGCCGGTCGATCACCTCCTGCGAAAGGGGACGCCCCAAGCGCTCCTCAAGATGCTGCTGCGGGTGGAACTCTGCGGTCGTCGATCCGACGATCTGGACCCAGCGCTCGAAAGGCAGCGCCTGACCATGCGCCTCGTACACCTCGAGCCAGGACCGATAGATCGGCTCCTCGGTGTCGAGGATCAGCCCGTCGAAGTCAAAGATGATCGCGCGGAACATGCTTCCCAACTGTAGCCACCCCGTACCAATCGCTTAGGATCGCCGTGGCCGTGTGCTCGGGATCCTTCGGTGGCTAAAGATGCGCGGAAATCGACCGCGCGGCAGGCGGACGAGAGCAACGCCCGCGGTTGGTTCGGCGCGGGGCTGTCCGGCCTCGCCCTGGTCACCGTCTCGGTCATGCTGGTCATCCTCTTCGGCTTCCTTGACGCGATCCACTACACGTCGATCAGGGACTTCTTCACACCAGATCCACTGGCAGCCGCTGGCACCCTAGGACTTGTCGGTGGCGCTGAGGGTGTGACCCTAAGCATCGTGATCGTCTCAGTCGTATTCGGCATCCAGACCACATCGTCTAGGTACTCGCCTCGGATCATGGGGATCTTCACGCGCAACCCGTTGAATGCCCTGGTTCTGAGCTTTGCCCTGGCCTCCATCCTCTACACGTTCCTGGTCCGTGCCGAGGTCAAATCCAACTACGTGCCGACATGGAGCACTGCCGCGGCGGTGATCCTGGCGCTGATCAACTTCGCGATCTTGCTCCCATACGTCGGGTACATCTTCGAGGTGATGCGCGCTGAGACTCTGGTCAGCGGCATCATGCGACGGGCCAGGCGCGAGCTCAGGTCGGCGGTGAACAGCGCCCACGCACGCCGCCACCGCGCCGACCTGATGACGGCAATTGCCCAGGTGACCGACATCGCTTTCGGCTCGATCCAGCTGGGAGACGTACCGATTTGCGTCCTCAGCATCGAGGTGCTAGGGCAGCTCCTCGCCGAGGATTACCTTCCGGTCAAGAAGGGATTTAAGCCGGACTGGTTCCAGGTCGGCCATGCCGAGATGCCTGGCGCCTCCGACCAAATCCTGGCTGAGGTTAATCGCGCAGGCACCTGGTTCACATACACGATCATGTCCAGCTTCGTCGACATGATCGGACTCACCCCTGTGCATCGCAAGGAGGCTGTACACGCGATCGCGGTCGCAACTCGGAACGTCGGGGTGGCCGCCATCCAGGTGGGCGATCCAGAGGTGGCCGACCTCTGCGTTCGCTTCTTCAACACATATTTGCGCGCGGCGATCA
The DNA here is from genome assembly GCA_030946685.1 of Candidatus Dormiibacterota bacterium. Lineage (GTDB taxonomy): Bacteria > Chloroflexota > Dormibacteria > Dormibacterales > Dormibacteraceae > Palsa-872. Next base: position 24,628 of record JALYYG010000047.1, read on the forward strand.
ACCAGTCGGCGCCTACATTCGCCTCGGCGATCATGAACGAGTATCGGAGGCTGGCCATCGGTGCGCTCGAATGGCGGCCGGACCTCGCCGTCGAAGCGGCTGCCCACCTGCTCCGCTACGGCCGTCACTTCGACCAGGCCGGTATGCCGGCGATATTCGGGGCGGCCGCGGAGGACGTGGCGGATCTCGCCATCGAGGCCAGGGCACGCGATCCGCAGGTCACGCATCGCCTCGCCCTCCTGATGGTGCGGAACCTCCTCGACCTGATTCCGAACGCGCGCCCGATTGGCCTCAACGGGTTGTTCAAAGGGGTCGCCAAGCTCACCTTCTGGGCCATGGCCGCCGACCAGAAGGACGTCGCCCACATCCTCGTCGAAGGCATCGCCGCCGCTCCGACCGAGTTTGTCGATGCTGCGCTGGACCGCATGGAATCGATGCAGAACGGGCTCTTCTGGGAGGTCAACGAGCGCGTGATCGCATTCGACTGGGTAGAGCAACCGTTGCGGGTGGAGATCCCGCGCCTGCGCGCCGCACTGCGCCGCGCCAAAGCGTCAGGGCACACGTTGGCGATCGAGCTTGAAGCTGCGCCTCCAGTCACCCAGGATCTGGTCAAGCCCGAACCGAGTGGCGCTTCCGCGGCAAGCAGCGCCGCCGGTCAGGGCTGAGCCGGCCGGTTGATCATCGCGGTCGAAGCGGTCTCGAAGTAGTCGACGAGCGCCTTCCGCAGAGCCGGAGCCAGATCCAGCGAGTCGACCGCGGCCGTCATGTGGCCGAGCCACGCGTCCCGCTCCGCCTGGCCGATGGCGAACGGCTGGTGCCGGAGCCTCAGCCGCGGATGGCCGCGTCGCTCGTTGTACGTTGACGGACCACCCCAGTACTGGATCAAGAAGAGGGTGAGTCGCTCGGTTGCGCTCGACAGGTCCTCCTCGGGATACACCGGCCGGAGCAGCGGATCGTCTGCCACCCATGCGTAAAAGCGCTCGACGAGAAGCCTGAAGGTAACCTCGCCACCCGCCGCCTCGAACACGTTTCCGATCAACACGATGCTGAGGTCCGCGGGATTCGCCGTGGACGTCGTTTCGCATCTGACCGGCCCTTACCTCCTACATCGAAATCCCATCTCGTCGGAGAGCCGGTGAAGTCGCCCGCCTGAACACCGAATGCCCATTGCGGACGCACGCGAAAGCACGAGTTGAGGGCAGGATCCAGCATCTCGATTCCGTAATCGGTCGCGTACTTGGCATTCTCCAGCGCAAGGATTGTGCTCAGGTCCTGCGGAGCGGTGATCAGCTCCGCGATTCCGTCGAGGACAACCGGATTGGCCGCGTCCTCGGTGGTCACCACGCAGCGTGGATCCGCGGATAGATTCTTGGACTTGCGCGACGGCTTGCTGCTGCTGAACCAGAACGCGCCCTCGTGCCACATCCCCCACACCGGCATGGCGTGCGGTCGCCCGTCGGGCCACGAGGTGACAACCCAGTAGTTGCGGGAGGCAGTCAGTCGCTCCTCCGCCCACGACCACGGCAAGAGCCCCGTGCCCTCATTCGCCGGCCGGAGTCCGTATCCCGGCATGTAGGGCCGTCGCGACCGAGGCCCCGTCACGTGGAGCGCGCTCACCTCCTGTCTTTCGGCGGGAGACCGGCGCCCGCGAGGATCTCGGCGGTTGGGCGCACTATCGCTTGCGCCGCCTTCAGGCCTGTCGCCGCCAGGTAACGCTCGATGATGGCCCTGCCGACCGCATAGCCGCCCATGTGTGGAACGCCCAGCGGCCGCAAGCCCATGCGCCCCGCGACTTCGTCACCCAGGACGAATGGGGTCCAGTCGGGGAACGAGCGGCCGGTCCCGAACGCATCGGTGACCTTTTTCCAGGCTACGTCCAGGGCTTTGCCGGCCACGGGGGCATACCACGCTCCGGTGGAATCCGGCCCGCAAACCTCGACGGTGAAGACCTCGGCGAGCCCCTCGTGCACCACCCACTCCGCCAGATCGAAGTGGCCCTCAACGTTGGGCGTGCGTAGGTTGTGGGCCAGCTCGTGCACCCCACAGGCGCCGATCCGCGTCACGTTGTAGTCGGTGGGCCACGCCACCATCCAGATGCTGCCGGGTATCGAACCCATCCCGTAATAGCCCAGCGTGCGTTCGATGAAGACCGGGTCGTCAGGGTTCCCGAGTGTGAGAACGACCTCAACGGTTTCGGCATGGTGGATTCCAGGCAGGACTGCACGCTGGTACTCCCACGCGCGCGCCAGCTCGCGTCGAATCTGGCCCCAAGCGTCTGCCTCGACCAGCCTCTCCAACGCCACGGTGTAGCGAGGGTCGTCGACTCCGACCCTGAACCCGTCACCCTGCTCGTGGATCTGCCTGAGCTGCTTCATGGCGGGCTCGTCGAACTCGGAGATACCGCGCATCGCCGCCAGGGCGCCAAGTCGCTTGCTGATTGGCTGCTTGAACAGCTGCGCCAATGCGGCGGCGTCGTCGTGCACCACGATCTCCATCTGCTCGCCTGTCGTCAGCACGATTCCCATTGTCATGGAGCCACCGCCGGCTGAGCCTCATGCTGCCTGACGGCGTGGCGGTCCATCTCTTCTTCGCGGGGTAAGAACCACGCGAGAACGATCGTCCCCAGCACCAGGATGACATGCGTCATGAGCGACTTCTGCAACCCGATGTGGTCCGCGATCGCCCCGTTGATCGGCACGCCGATCGCACCGGTCACGAAGCCGAGGCCCATCACGAGCCCTGAGGCGAGGCCGGCACGCGAAGCCATCAGCTGCTGCGCCATCAGCAGCATCAGGGGCGCCGTCGAGGCGGCGAGGAAGCCGATCAGGATCGCGCTCGCGAAAGCCCAGGGTCCGGGGAACAGCGTGTACAGCAGGATCGCCGGGGCACTCAGGACCAGCGTCCCGAGAATGACCGTCCGGCGGCCGTAGCGGTCCGCAAGCGAACCGCACCCGACCGTTCCGACAGCGCTAGCCAGCACCAGCGTGGTGACGAGCGGACCGTAGAAGCCCGGGCCGTAACCGAGCTGTGAGTACCAGGTCGGCGTGAAGGACTGGAAGACGTAGACCGTCCAGCTGCGGGACATCATCACGCCGATCACGACGGCCAGAGCGAATACCGGCACCACCTGCCCGGCGACCACTCCCGCCTGGAGCTGGGCCGCCTGCGGCACGGCGGAACGCATCCGCCATAGAAGGTAGAGGCCGGCTGCGACCCCGGGCACGACCAGCAGGCCGGTGCCGTGGATGCCGAGGGCTCCGAAGAGGACGATCCCGATCAGCGGACCGATGGCGACGCCGACCGTTCCGGCCGTCACATAGACCGACATGCCGACGCTGCGCCTCCACGCCGGCAGGAGCGCTCGGACGTCCAGGGCTCCAAACGGATGGAATGCGCCTGAGCCGAGGCCGGAGGCGCAGGCGACAACCAGCAGCAGCGGAAAGGTGGGGACGAAACCGATGAGCGCGAAGGTGAGCGCTGTCCAGCCGAGGGCGACGCCGGTCAGCCGGGTTCCGAAACGGTCGGCGATCACGCCGAATAGTGGCTGGGAGATGGCCGCCATGCCGCTGTACGCAAGGCTCACTAGGCCCACCGTCGCCAGGCTCAGCTTGAACCGCCCGATCAGGAGTGGATAGAGCACGGGGATGACGCCCACGTAGCTGTCCACCGTCAGGTGGCCGAGCATCAAAGTGAGCAGCTTTCCGTTGCGCAGGAACTCTTTCACCGCGGGCCAGCCACGAGGGTGTTAAGCGTAGTAGGAGAGTGGAGGCCTTCGCGACGCGACGTCAGAGCGTGAAGATGTTCCCGTTCGGCCAGAGCCGGCGAGCGCGATCCGATGCTTCGCTCTTGTTCGGCGCGGTGACCGTCACGTAACTCAGGCCGCCACCCTCTTGATAGACGGCCACACGCCAAGTCTGATGCTCCCTGCCGTCTTTCCCCCAAATCTTTACGGCGCCGTCGTACACGTTCACATATTCGAGCCTACGGGCTGGGACGGCTGTGCGCCATCGTGGAGATTGATGAGCCGCGTCATGGCAATCCCTGATCGGAGCACGGTTATCATGCCCAGAGGTGGGTGAGCTCCTCTATTTGTGTCGCGCAGACGTCGAGCGGCTGCTCGACATCGATGCGATGCTCGAGGCTCTGGCTCACGCGCTGGTCATATTGTCGTCGGGCATCACATCGGTTCCGCCCCGGACGGCGGCACGGATCCCAGACGTTGGGCTCATGGGGGCGATGGCGGGCTACGTGCCCGGGGTCGCGCTGGAGGTCAAGCTCGTGTCAGTCTTTCCCGGCAACCACATACGTGGGATTCCCAGCCACCAAGCGCTGATCGCGCTGTTCGATGAGAACGATGGAGCGCCGCTGGCGCTGATGGACGGCACCTATATCACGGCCATCCGCACTGGTGGGACGGCCGCAGTGGCCACACGCATGCTGGCTCGGGGCGATGCCCGAGTGCTGGCGATCCTCGGCGCAGGCGTGCAGGGTGGTTCGCACCTCGAAACGTTCACACGCGTGCGTGACTTCGACGAGATAAGGGTGGCGTCACGCGACCAGGCCAAAGCCGCGGCACTGGCAGCTCGCCATGCGAAGGCCGGAGCAGCAACTTCTTTCGAAGAGGCTGTGCGGGGCGCGGACGTCGTCGCCTGCTGTACTGACGCGCGAGAGCCCGTCCTACGCCGCGAGTGGCTCAAGCCTGGCGTTCATGTCAGCTCAGTCGGTGGCACGTTCGGCCCGGAGCTGGACGCTGAGACGCTCGCCGCCGGCAAAGTCTTCGTCGAGTGGCGAGGCGCCGCTCTGAATCCGCCTCCGGCGGGCGCACACGAGCTCCAGGGCCTTGACGCGGACGTCATCACCGAGGTCGGCGAGGTGCTCGCCGGGACCCGCCCCGGCCGGACGTCAGAACACGACATCACGATCTACAAGTCGACGGGCCATGCAGTCGAAGACGCCGCCACCGCGCGGCTGGTCTACGACCGCGCCCGGGCTGAGGGTGCCGGCGTCAACCTTCCCCTCTAGGTGATCTAGCGGCGGGTCAAATTTCGATAACTCGGGACGGGACGGCATTGAGGACCTGCGTGCTGCCAAGCCGGCGCTCGGGCTGGCTGCGGCCGTAGGGGTGCACGTGGCCGTGGATGAGCAGCTTCGGAGCCAGCTCTTTAGCCAGGCGTAGGAAAGCGGCAAATCCCCGATGCGCGAGGTCGTCCGGCGCTCCCCAGCCCAGTGGTGGGGCGTGCGTGAGCAGTACGTCCAGGTTGCGACCGCCTCGAGCGCGATTCAGCCTTATGCGGACCTCGACGCTGAGCGCCCGCCACCGCATCTCTGCGTCCGAGTATTGGTTCGGACCGGGCTTGTAGCGCATGGAGCCCCCGAGCCCAGCGATGCGAAGACCGGCAGCGGTGACGACGCGGCCGTCCGCGTTCTCGCAGCCTTGCGGTCCAGGTTGCGGAGGTTCCGCTCGCAGGGGCGTCCACGTCGGGTCGGACGAGCGCACGCCAGGATCGTGGTTGCCCGGCACGTAGACGAGGGGGACGTCCAGCCGGCTGACGATGTACTCCAGGTAGTCGAACGGCAGGTCCCCACAGGAAACCACCAGGTCCGGCCGCAGGCGCGTGAGCTTGTCCGTGTACAGCGCCTCGTCGACCTCATCCGCAATCGCAAGAATCCGGGTCACGTCAAGACTGCGCAGCCGCGGCAACCGCTGCAGGGTAGGCCGGGGTTTCCCCAGCCATGACTTTTTCCCCAGGCACTGCCAAGCATCGCGATGAGCAATCCTTCGTCAATAAATCCCATCGATATACCGGAAAGGAGCGCCGGCCCAATCCAAAAGCGATTCAATTGTCGAGCAGCGATTCAGGTCCGGGTCTGCGCGCGAAGCGCCCGGCGATGAGGGAACCATCTGGGTTTCGCTCATAAGGCGGGTCGCCAGACCCGCCTTTTAGGCCAGGACTTCGCGTCGCTGTAACAGGTGCTCGATCTCCTCGGCGCTGATCTTTTCGAATCCCTCCTCAAGGCCCCGCCTCAACATGGCGGCGACCTGGGACGCGGACTGCAACCGCGGGAGATACACGAAGTCGGCTCCTGCCTCGTAGAAGCTGAGCGCCTGGGGTATGTGCTCGGTGGTGAGCATCACCCGCGCTTTCGGACATGCGACCCGGATGTTCTTCAGCATCCTCAGGTTGTTCGTGCCCCGCAGTATGTCGTCGGTGATGCTGGAGATGACAAGCTCGGCTTGCTCGATGCCGGCGTGCCTCAGCGTGTCCGCGTGCGCCACGTCGCCGTAGATGCAGCTGATCCCGCGATTGCGAAGCTCGCGCATCACCTTGGGATTGAAGTCGATGACGAGAGTCTTGCTTAGAAAATTCTTTGCAGCCGTTGCATCGGCCCCGTGCTCGAGCTCGTGGAGGATCGAGCTTGCGTCCCTGAAGAAACCGAGGAAGACCACCGTCTCGTGCCGTCCCTCGCTCTTCTCCTCGACGTCCGTCGCCGAATCAAGGTCCCTAATGCGAAGAATCTTGAGCAAGCGGCTCATGAATCTCTGAACAGAGTGGCTTGAGTTGATCATGTAGGTCGAGACGACCGAGGTGATCGCAAACGTGATGATGACGATGGTCACGACGTCAGCGCTGATCTGGTGCCGGACCAGCCCCAGGGACGCGATCACGATCGAGAATTCGCTCACCTGGGCAAGGTTGATCGCCGGGATGAGGCTCGCACGGTGACCCAATCGCAGCGAGTACAGGATGGGCACGACCGCGAGCCGGCTCAGCATCACGAACGCGGACGCTGCAAGTGCGAGCTCGACGACCTGAAGGCTCGGGACCGGGATCTGCATTCCGAGAGCGACAAAGAAGAGGGTCACGAAGAAGTCGCGGATGCTGACCGCTTTGGCCATCACGTCAAGGTTGTACGGGAAGGTGGAAAGGCTCACGCCGGCGATCAGCGCGCCCATCTCGCGTGACAACCCGATCGACTGAGCGATTCCGGCCAGGAAGAAGCACCAAGCAAGCGCGCTGACCAGGACCAGCTCTGGCGCTTTGGCCACCGCGCGGAACAAGTAAGGGAGGATGTATTTCGAGATGGCCAAGCCCCCCACCACCAGCAGCGCACCCTTCCATAAAGAGAAGGCCAGTGGGAGGAGGTCAGGGTTCGCGAGGTTCGGCTGAACGGCCAGCATCCCCACGGCCCAGAGGTCCTGAATGACCAGGACGCCAAGCGTGATCCGTCCGGGCAGCGTGTCCAGCTCGAACTTGTCGTACAAGAGCTTGACGACCACGAGCGTGCTCGACAAGCTCATGCAGGCCGCGAGGTAGAGCAGCGAGTAGTCGCCCTGCGTGTTGCGTTCGCCGATGAGATAGAAGAAACCCCAACCGAGGGCGATACAGATCGGGACCTGTAAAGCGCCGGTCAACAGGACCGGGGCCCCGGCCGACGCCAGCTTCTTGAGGTCGATCTCGAGGCCGATGATGAATAGAAGAAGGATCAACCCAATCTCGGCCACTGTCTGAATGCTGGCCAGGTCCCTGACGAAATTGAGGACGTGGGGACCTATGACCACGCCGGTCACCAGGTAGGCCAGGATCAGCGGCTGGCGCAAACGCCACCCCACGAGCGCCAGCAGTGCCGCCGCGCCGACGCATATACCGATGCTCGAAAGCAGGTCGTTGCCGAAGGTCGGCGCGATCACGAGCGAGTAGAGACCCCTTCCTCTCTTCTCTCCTCCGTCGAGACGTCAAGGTGATCCCAACGACGCTGAAGCGCCACGGCCTCGTCGGGGTCGCCGAGGATCAGGAACCGTGGGTGGTGCATCGACTCGATCAATCCGGTGACGAGCGGGTCGAGAAGCCGCGACCCGTCCTCGGCCTGATCGGCGCCGCCCAGCCACCGGCCAATGCCGCGCGACCTCGTGTTCTGACCGATGCGGGGACTCTTGGAGCCAGGACAGTACAGGGATACGAAAACCCCTGTCCCCTTCAAGTGGCGCGCCAGGCCTTCGGTGAATGCCGCCAGGGCAGCATGCCCGCTGTCGTATGGGATGGTCACCGGGTCTCCCGGCAGCAAGCCGCCATACGAAACCGCGTTGACGATGTGGCCGGATCCGCGCTCGGACATGTGCGGCAGGAAGTTCGTGACGGTGCGTACCGGGCCGAGCAGGTTCGTATCCAGCATCCAGGTCCAGTCATGGCTGGAGATCTTGTCGAGCTTGCCCTGGAGTAGCACGCCGGCCGCATTGACGAGGATGTCGACTCGGCCCATCGCTTTGATGGAGTCGCGTACCAGCGACCGGACAGACGCCTCGCTGCGAACGTCGGTTGCCAGGGCGATCGCCGATTCGGAGGTACCGAGCTTCAGAACCTCCTCGACCGCTCTTTCCATTCGAGGCACGTCGAAGTCGGCGACGACGACGCTGGCGCCCTGACGCGCAAGCGCCTTGGCAATGGCCTTGCCGACTCCACTGCCGCCGCCCGTAACGACGGCGACCTTGCCCCCGAGGGCACCGCGCGCCATCGCCGTCGTCTCAGTGGAAGGTGTCATGCCCGGCGAATACTATGCACTGCCGTCGCGCGGGTCCAGTGCGGCTAACAGCGGCCGGGCGAGACCCGCGCCGCTAGGCGACCGGAGTCAGTCGAATGACCGGAATCTCGCGGTCGGTGCTCCTCTGATAGGCGCTGTAGGTGGAGTACTTCGACACGATCCGCTGCCAGGCCTTGGCGCGGGCATCACCTTTCAGCGTCTCGGGCTTTACGCGTGTGAAACGGCTGCCGACCTGTACCCAAACGTCGTCTGGGTGACGAGCCATGTTCAGGTACCAGGCTGGATGTCCGGTGGAGCCTCCCCTGGAGCCGACAACCAGCCAACCGTTACCCTCGCGGAAGGCGGTGAGGTGAACTTCGCGCTTCCGCCCACTCTTGGCGCCAACAGTGGTCAGGATCAGCGTGGGCCCCATGCCGCGGCCGTTCAGCAGGCGGTAGAGGCGCGGCATGACTCCAAGGATCGCTTTCGCGAACTGAGGCATGTGCGTGCCTCGGCTGCCAGGGGGTGTGATCTCGACTGGCTGCACCTCTCTTGAAGTCACTGTAGTGGGAATGGTGGCTGCCACCATGACGGCAGGTGTTCAGCATCGACAGATGCCACCCATTTGACCCACGTGAAGCCGCGCTGGCCCGGGACGACCAGGCGCACGGGAAAGCCATGACCGGAGTCCAGCGCACTGCCATCCAGTCGAGTCGCAAGCAGCATGCGTGGCGCGTCCTCGACGGCAAAGCGCCTGCTGTATCCGGTGACTGAGCGAACGTTGAAGCTGGCAGTGCCGACGACGCCAGGCTGCAGCAGCCGATCCAGCCACACGCCCTCCCACACCTGCTCGGAGTACCAGCCCCCGGTGCAATCGAGTGCAGCCGTCGCCCGGTCGAAGAAGGCGCTCAGCTCGTCGTACGTCCAGGCCCTTCCGGCCACGGGCATGCTCCAGCGCTTGATGTCGACCTCGGGCGTGCCATCGAACATCCACTGCGTTGGGATCGCGTAGGCAACCCTGAAAGATCCTGTCGGCCCGCGGCGGGCGCCCGGCAGCGCCGTTGCGCCGAGCGCTGAGGCACCAAGGAGCGCCGCTCCCTTGAGGAAGCTGCGCCGGCTGAGATCAGCGGCACGAAGCTTCACGGGCCGGGCCAACACGTGCCACACGACAAAAGGCACTACGCACAGCGCGGCACCGATGTGGAAGGTGAGGGCCGTCAGGTAGCCGGCATCCGGACGACCGAAGCTGTGCAGGAAGCCGAACACGAGAGAGACCAGCACGCCCGCGGCAAGGACCAACGAAGCCCAGCGAAGAGGGCGCGGCCGGCGCAGCCCGCGGCGCGCGATGAACGACTTCCACGGCACCAAGAGCACAATCCCGACACCCGCCGCAGCGTGGACGACGAGGGTCGCGCGCGCAGGCTGCCCGCTCAACTCGAACGCTACCCAACCGCTGGCGAAAGCCAGGGTCAGCAGACATAAGAGCGCCACATTGGTCAGCCGGCCCCCGCGCGCCACATCCTCAAAGGTAGACGCCCGATCGGCGGCGGGTCTGCGACGTACGCCTTATGAGAAGGAACCCGGATGATTCCCTCCAAAGTCATGGCCGGGGGAACCCCGGCCAACCCTGCCACGCTTAGCATGTGCCGCGATGAAGCGGGTCGATCCACCTTCCGGCGACCCGGCTTCGGGTGGCCGTACGCCCCCACCGAAGCTGGTCCTCTGGTGGGAGGGGTTGGAGACGTGGTTGCAGCTCGCCTTGTCATTTCCGGTCTTCGCGGTGCTCACCTTCCTGATCAACATCGGGCTTTTCAATCAGCCGACCTTTCGCTCGATCCTGTACGGGCTGTTCGAGGGGGCCGTGCTCAGCGGCCTGATGGCGGTCGCCACCGCAACCGAGCAAGGCCGGCGTCACTGATTTGCAACCGTGAGACGCGCCGCCATTTCGCGGCCCTTGGGCCTGATCGCGGCTATTCTGCTGGCGAGCGGCTGCGGATTCGGATCGGGCGCCGATTTCACGCTGAGCAACCTCACCGTGGAGCCGTACCACGCCTGCCAGTCAGGCGCGAGCAATGCCCCGTACGACCTCCACGCCACCATCAGCAGCCATAACGGTGGGTCGGCCGCGGTATCGATCAAGACGGTGACCGCGGTCATGACTCTGGCCGGGGTTCAAGGCGGGTGGCTTCAGAAGGTTGGATACAGGTACGACGCGGGAAATGCGACCTTTGCCCCCGGTCGAATCGACGCCGGATCCAACACCACGCTAAACGTGACCGTCCCCAGCGCCTGCACGAATCCCTCGACTTCTGGTGGGCCGCCCAACTACGGCGACTACTCCCTTGCGCTGACTGTGACCACCTCGGCTGGAAATTTCAAGCTCGAAAGCAGGAACAGGCACCGCATCCTCGCCTCCTGATCCCCATCGAGTGGCCGCGCCGGCGGCCTCATCAGGCTAAAGCGCCTTAGCCGCGCGCTTGAGCGGCTTCTTGAGCTTGGCGACGAGTTCCTCCGGCACGTCCTTGAGCTGGGCGGCGAGTCCCTCCGGCAGGTCCTTGAGCTGGCCAACGAGCTCCTCCGGAAAGTCCCAGACGGAACCCGGAATCGCATTGTGCAGCCGCCGAACCACGGATCTCCTCTGCCGGCGCCGGGAGAACATCATGCCCAGGCTGAACGCCGCCGCCGCGGTCAGGGCCAGCCCCACTGCGAGGCGCCCATGGCGGTGGGCCAGCGCCCTGGCTTGTGCCTCGATGACGGTGAGCCTTCGCTCCACTTGCTGCCGACGGGGGCTTACAGAGCGCCGCTCGACTTCATCATCTGGATTTGGCATCGCACGCATATTAGTCTCCTCCTCGTTATTTGCTCGTACAAAAATGAGAACGCGCGAAGCGGCCGCACCCCTCAAAATGCAGGCGGTAGGACACAACTCGCCGGCGTTCTAGCCAGTGAGGCGCATAAGGCGGCGCGTTGCGCGCCTCGATCAATACGACAGGAGGACACAGGCTGTGAAATGTGATATGTGCGGCAAGGAATTCAACAACTCCGAGGAGCTGAAGCAACACAAGGAACAGGTTCACCCCATGGACAAGGGGGAGACGCCTGACATCGACAGAGAGAACCCCGAGATCAAGCGCGAGGTGGCGGACTCAGACCAGGTTGAGATGCCGCCGCCGCCGGCCGAGCGCACCCGCTAGAGATAACGACACCGCCTGACGGCGTGCCCCGCCGACCCGGTCATACGAACGAGGCGGGGCCTGGACAATCTTGCTTTTCGTCTGGGCAAACTCACAGTCACCTCACACGAGGTGCTGAGGCTTCGCCGTCAGTCTCGAGACCAACGCTCGAAGAGCGAATAAATCTCGAAGGAGTCGACGACATGAACGGAGTTCGTAAGACAGTTGCAGCGGCCGCCATCGCGGGGTCGATGCTCGCAGGAGGCGTGGTCGGAGCGGTCATGTACGGGGTCACGACGATCGGCGCCGCCGCGGCCACCACGGCCGCGACCCCCATGGCCGCGACCCCCACGCCGGCAGCCAACACCCCATTCGTATCCAACGAGACCGCGGCCCATGAGGCCACGGAGAGCGCCGCCCGAGAGGCGCAGGAGAATGCCGGCGTCCGGCCGACGGTCCCCTAGCGTTCCCCCCTTAGATCAGCCGCCGGGCTGATCCCAACGCCGCAGGGCAGGGTTCGGCGAAATGCCGGCCCGCCCTGCGGTCATGTCGACCAGGTTCACAGGCACTTCACATCGAACTCCCAGAAAATGCCCATCGGCCCCCAAGCTTTGCTCGCGATCATCGCCTCATGAGTAAGCGCTTCGTGATTGGCGCCACGGCTGGGCTGGCGGCGTTGGCCCTCGTCGGCGGCGGTGCCTACATCTACTACTTCTCCGGCCTCCGGACCTCGCCGGCGAAGCTCGGCCTCACGGCCACACCTATGGCCACCAGCACTCCGGCAGCCCCATCCACAGGCTTCGCAGGAAGCTGGACCGTCGCTTCAGGCTCCGTCGCCGGGTACCGGGTCAAGGAGCTCTTCGTCGGCCAGACCTCCAAGCACGAAGCAGTGGCACGGACGTCAACTGTGAGCGGCGGACTCACGGTGAGTGGGGGCTCGACTGGTTACCTCGTGAGCGGCATCACGATCACGGTCGGCCTAGCCGACCTGCAGAGCAAAGATCAGGTGGCCGGCCGCGACGTATCCCAGCGCGATGGCGTTGTGTCCCGCCAGCTCGACGTGCAGCAGTTTCCGACGGCCCGCCTCACTGTGGTCTCGGCATCGGTTCCCGCCGGGGTGGCCACGGGTCCGGTCGATGTGACGGCCGCCGGCAAGCTGACCATCCACGGAGTGACCAAAGACGTGACCGTGGCGGCCAAGGCTCAGGTCGTCGGGGACAAGGTGGAGGTCGCGGGCAGCATTGCGATCAACATGACGGACTATGGCGTCTCGCCTCCGCAAGTTCCTTTCGTCACCGTCGACTCAGCACTCACCATCGAGTTCGACGTCTTCCTCACGAAAGCCGCCTGAGTACGTCCCTCATAAATTCGCGACTCGCTCCGGCACCTTGACGTCGTCCAGATCGGAGGTCGCCACGTGGCAGGCGGCGCTGTGCACCGGACGAAGCAGGCGCAGGCGTGGCGTGACGACGTGGCACTCCGCGACGGCGTAGGGGCAACGGGCTCGGAAACGGCATCCTTCGCCTGGATTGATGACCCGTGGAGGCTCCGCGACCTCGGACGATGTCGGCAAGGATATCGGCGCCCGCGGATCGGGCACCGCTGAAAGCAGGAGCTGCGTGTATGGATGCTTGGGATGCGCGAGCACGTCTTCGACGGGACCGCTCTCAGCAACCTGGCCCGCATACATGACGACCAGGCGGTCGGCCACGTACCTCGCGCTCGCGATGTCGTGCGTGATGTAGAGGAAGGAGACCCTCAGTTCTCGACGCAATGTGGCCATGAGGTTGAGCAGCCCGACGCGGACGGAGACATCGAGCATCGAAACGGGCTCGTCGGCCAGGATTAGCTCCGGGCTGCAGGCAAGCGCCTGTGCGAATCCAACCCTCTGCCGCTGGCCGCCGCTCAGCTCGTACGGATACTTGCCGAGGAACTCTGTGCCCGGCGCAAGCCCGACCGACTCGAACAGCTGCACAGCCGCCTGCTCGCGCGCTGACTTGCCGAGGCTCGAACGGTGCAGCCTCAGGGCGCGCAGCACCCCATGTGAGACCCGAAAGACGGGGCTCAGAGAGCCGTATGGATCCTGAAATACCATCGGCACACGACCCCGATACTCGAGGACCTCTGATCGATTGCGCATCTGGCTCAGGGCCCGGCCGCGGAAGTAGATCTCGCCGCCGGTCGGCCTGTACACGCGCGCAATGAGACGGGCGATCGTGCTCTTGCCGCTGCCGCTTTCGCCAACCAGGGCCACGATCTCTTGCTCACCGATCGCCAGGTCGACATCGTCGACGGCGTGCAGGACACGGTTGGACAGGATGCCGCCCAGACGGAAGTGCTTGGTGAGGCCGGCTGTCTCGAGCAGGAACGGAGTCTCAGCGGCCATCTGCGTACAGGTGACACTTCACGAGGTCGTTTGGGCGGACATAGAGGGGCGGCTCTTCGGTGTGGCATTGGGGCATCACCGACGGGCAGCGGGGATGGAACCTGCACCCTGACGGCGGCCGCAACAGGTCGGGTGGGCTGCCGGCGATGCCCACCAGGTGCAGCTTCGGTCCGGAGATGGAGGGAAACGACTGCATGAGGCCCTTGGTGTAGGGATGTTTCGGGTCTTCGAACACCACGCGGGTGGCGCCGATCTCGACGACCTGCCCGGCGTACATCACCGCGAGTCGGTCTGAGAAGTGGCTCACCAGCGACATGTCGTGGGTGACAAACACTGCGGCAAAGCCGATGCGGCGCTGAAGGTTCTTGATCTGGAGCATCAGGGAGCGCTGGGCGACCACGTCGAGCGCGGATGTGGGCTCATCCATGATCACGAGCTCGGGTGTGAAGACCAGCGCCATCGCGATCATCGCGCGCTGGCGCATTCCTCCGCTGAGCTGGTGTGGGTAGCTGCCGAGATGCTCGGGGTCGATCCCGACGAGCCGCATCACCTCCTGGCACCGCTCGCGCATCCTGGCGGTGGGCATACGCTCGTGGGCCTCGATCGCGTCCTTCAACTGCGCGCCAATGGTCATCACTGGGTTAAGGGCGTTCATGGCGCTCTGCATCACAACCGCGTAGTCGCGCCATCGAATGTGGCGAAGCTCCTTCTCACCAAGGGTCACCATGTCGCGGCCCTTGAAGCGCACGCTTCCGGATGCGATCTCCGCGGGCGGGCTGAGAAGGCGTGCGATCGCGAAGAGTAGCGTCGACTTGCCACAGCCGGACTCGCCCACGATGCCCAGGAACTCGCCCTTGGCCAACTCCAGGCTCACGTTGTCCACCGCGCGCACTGCTCCCCTCGCCGTCACGTAATCGACGCACAGGTCCCGGATGTCCAGCACGGGCGCAGTGGCGATCACGTCGGTTGACCTGAAGAGGCGGCCTGCGCGCGCCGGGCGCGAACCGGCCTCAGAGCTGGGTTGCTGATCTCGTCAAACGCGTAGTTGAGCAGCGCGAAAGCGGCGCCAAGCATTGCGATGCAGACCCCAGGGGCCACGACCCACAGCGGGGAGCCGGCCAGCAGTGCTCCGTTGTTCTCTGCCCAGTACAGCATGGTGCCCCAGCTGAGGTCATTGGTGTCGCCGAGCCCGATGAACTGCAGACCGGCCGCCGCCAGCACCGCGTACAGGGCGGCGCCCAGGAAGATGGCGACGATCAGCGAAGTCATGTTGGGGAGCACTTCGAACGCAATGATGTAGAGGCTTCGTTCGCCCCTCACGCGCGCTGCCTCGAGAAACTCTCGGTTGCGGAGTGACAGGGCTTGCGAGCGGAGCTGCCTCGCTCCGTACGACCAGCCGGTGATGACGATCACCGCGATCAGCACCCCCACCCCACCGCCTCTCGCGTAAGCCGCAACCACGATCATCAACGGCAGCGTGGGGATGACGAGGAAAACGTCGGTGAACAGGTTGAGGACGTGATCCCACAAGCCCCCCAGATATGCGGCCGACACACCGACGATCACCGATATGGCGGTCGCCATCACTCCTGCCAGGAGCGCAAGGACCAGCGATTCCCTGGTGCTCCAGACCAGCTGCGAGAAGATGTCCTGCCCGTTGCCTGTCGTGCCTAGCAGGTGCTCTCGAGACGGTCCGAGGATCGGATCGAACTGAAGGGAGTGCGGGTCGTACGGTGCGATGAGGCCGGCGAAGACCGCCACGAGGGTGAAGACGCCCAGCAGTACGACGCCGGCCAGGGCTTTGCGGTTCGAGACCAGCGCACGAGTCAGGGTTCCGATGACTCCTGACCGTGTGGACACCGATGGTGTCTCGAGGGGTGCCTGGTCGGTGAGGATGCGAATAGCCATTGCGTCGTGATCTAGGCGGATTCCCGCGTGCGTGGGTCGAGCCACGCGGTTAGGAAATCGGCGGCGAGCACCGCTAACAGCACTGCCAGGGTGATCAGCAGGAACAGCGCCTGCATCAGCGCAAAGTCCTCGCTGTGGACCGCCTGGAGGAGCGTGAATCCCAACCCTGGGTAGTTGAAGACGATCTCCACCAGGATGGCGCCGCTGATGACGAATCCCAGGGACATGGCGAAGCCGGTCAGGTTGGGCAGGATCGCGTTCCGTCCTGCGTACATCAGCATGATGCGCATGGGGGAAAGGCCCTTGGCCCTCGCCATCTTCACGTAGTCCTCGGCCAGCGTCGTGATCATTGTGTTGCGCATGGTCAGGATCCAGCCGCCTATCGAGGTGATGACGATCGTCAGCGCGGGCAGGAAGCCGTGCCAGGCCACCTCGCCTGCAAAGGACCATGAGAGGTTGATCGACGAGTTCAGCTGGTAGGCGAATCCCAACGGGAACCATCCGAGCGTGATGGAGAAAAGCAGGAGCACGAGAAGGCCGAGCCAGAAATACGGAAACGCCGAGATCACAATGAATACGGGCGGCAGGATCGCGTCGAGGAAACCTCCCCTTCGCCAAGCGCTCAGTATCCCGATGACCGTCCCGAGCAGAAAGGCGACGATCGTGGCCATGCCGACCAGCCCGAGGGTCCAGAGCAGACCCTGCTTGATGACGTCTCCGACAGATGCCGGAAAGAACGTGAGCGAGGTGCCGAAGTCGCCGCGCACGGTGTTGGCCAGGTACGACAGGTACTGCTGGAACAGGTTCTGATCGGTATGTACGCCGAATGCGACCTCGAGGGTCTTGATCGTCTGGGGGCTGACGCGTCCGTGAAACCGGACCAGCATCGCTTCGCCCGGACTGCCGGGCATGATCCGCGGCAGGATGAAGTTGATCGTCAGGGCGGCCCAGAGCGTGATGAAGAAGAACTCGAGCCGCCGCACGAGGTAGCTCATCTCCGAACCTACCCTACAGTCGAAGACGGAGGAGGACGGCGGATGCCGAACATCTTGCCGCCCTCCCCATCGCTCTGATCAACTCGTCTTGTACAGGTGGGTGAGCACGACCTCCCAGTCAGGGAGGTTCCACGGCGCCGGAGCCGCGTACGGATCCTGCTGCGTCGGCCAGCCCGCGAAATTCTTCGTCGAATACTGGTACCAGGCCACGCCTTCGGTGACGGGGATGACCGGCACGTCCTCCAGCATTACCGCCTCGACCTGCTTGATCAGGTCGTGCTGCTTCGCGCTGTCGGTAGTGGCCCCGAACTGGTCGAACAGCGTGTCGACGGCCGGGTTGGCGTACCGCCCGTAGTCGCCGTTGGCGGTCGAGCCGATTGCTGCGGTGGTGGCGCTGTCGAGGGTGTTTCGAAGCTCGTAATACGGCGATGGCCCGGGCGACGCGTTCAGCGAGCCGTATGCGAGGTCGAAGTTGCCCGTGAAAAGCTTGTCGAAGTACGCGGTGCTCTCGAGGTTCTGCGCCTTGAGCTCGATGCCCGCCTGTTTGAGGTTGTCCTGGATCACCTGCACTGACGCGACCCAATCGGTGTAGCCGGCGATGTTGATGATCGAAAAGGACAGCTTCTTGCCGGAGGCATCCTGGAAAATCCCAGCGCTGCCCTTGGTGTAGCCGGCCTGCGTAAGAAGGCCGGCGGCCTTCGCCGGGTCGAACTTGTAGTTGTACGTCGCCGCCTTCGTCTGATCGATCCAGCTGTCGAAAGTCGGCGAGAGGACGCCCGTCTGGTTGCCTGCCGGCTCGTAGCCGTACTCACCCTTCTTGGAGACGCTCCCGCGATCTATCGCGTAAGCGAACGCCTGTCGCACCAGCTTGTTGTCGAGGGGCGCTCTCTTCAAGTTGAACCAGATGTTGATGTTGTTGATTGGCGGGAACCAGTAGTGGTTGTGGGCCTTGTCTTTGGCCACGTAATACGTGTCGATGTTGGGGATGAACTGGCCGCCCCACTCCGCCTGGCCCGTGGCCAGGAACGCGTTGGCCGGGTCGTTGTCGAGGAAAGCCGGATAGTTGACAGTCTTCAGATACGGCAGCCCTTTCTGCCAGTAGTTGGCGTTGCGGGTGAATGTGATGTTCTGTCCTGTGCACTGGCTCATCGTGAACGGGCCGGTCCCGACCGGGTCCTTGATCACCTGCTTGCCCGGGTCCTTGAAGGCCGACCAGATGTGCTGTGGCACGATCGCGGTCTGGCCGGCGATCTGATAGAAGTTCGGCACCGCCGACTGCGCGAATGTCATCACCACTTTGTCAGTCCCGTCCGGGGCAACGCTTGCCAGCACAGACCACACGGACTGCAGGTCAAGCTCCGGGTGCTGCTTCATGAGGTTGAAGGAGAACACGACGTCGGCCGCGCTGAACGGCTGGCCATCGCTCCATTGGACGCCTGGGCGGATGGTGAACGTGATGCTCTTGTTGTCGGGGCTCCACGCGTACGAGCTGGCAAGCCAGTTCGTCTTCTTGTCGTTGAGCAGGTTGTCGTAGACAAGAGGCTCGTAGAGGATGCCGAACGATTGGCCGTTGACCGAGCCGTTGTAGGGATTGAAATCACACTGCCATAAAGCGCCGCTCTCGTTATCGATCGTCAGGGTGCCACCGGTCGTGGGCTTGGTCACGGTGGATCCGGTCGACCCGCAGGCGCCCAGGAACAGCCCGAGCGACGCTAACAAACTGACGACCCGGTATCGATGCCGCATCATGCCCAGTACCTCCAAAATTCGAATCTAGCGATGTCTTGTCTGATCCTTCCGGTGACGCTCATCCTGTAGCCGCCTCCTGCACCTGACGTCCTGGCGAGCGTGCGAAAACCCTCTCGCGTGCGACCTCGAGGGCCGTGGCGACCGCTCCGCGCAGCACGGCATCCTCACCGAGCGCCGAGACCACGACCCGCGGGCGGAACGGCAGCAGCTGCCGGAGCTCGCGCTCGATCGGCTCCAGCAGCAGGTCGCCATTGCGCCCGATGCCGCCGCCTAGAATCACCAGCTCGGGGTCCAGGACAGGCGTGACCGTCGCGATCGCGAGCGCCAGGCGCGCCGCCTCCTCCTGCACCACGCGAGACGCCACCACCTGGCCGCGGCGGGCGGCCGTGAAGATTTTTTCGGGGCTGAGAGGCGTGCGCATGCCGAGCCTGCGGGCGATGCGAATCACGCCTGCCGCCGCTGCCGCCTCTTCGAATGCGCCCCGGCGGCGGTTCGCGGGATCGTGCGGATCGCCCATTCCGAGCGGCATGTATGCGATCTCGCCGGCTGCACCGTGCGCCCCGCGGTAAAGCTGCCCGTCGATCACAAGCGCCATCCCAATTCCGGTGCCCACGGACAGGAATACGAAGTTGCTCACGTTGCGACCGTGGCCGTGCGCTCTCTCGGCGAGAGCGGCGAGGTTAACGTCGTTTTCGAAGTTCACGTTGGTCCCTAGCTCGTCCCGGACCGCCTCGACCAGGCCATGCCGGCCCCAGCCCGGAAGGTTGGGTGCCATCGCCACGTAGCCGTGCGCCGGATCGAAGACCCCAGGGCTTCCCAACACCGCGTGCGTGACCTGTCTCCACTGAACCCCGGCCTCTGCTGCCAGCCGCCTGGCGACGCCTCCGATCTGGCCGATGAGGGTCTTGGCGCTGCTGACCTTCGCCCTCTCGTCGCGGCGCGCCACGATGGTGCCTGCTATATCGGCGATGGCGGCCCGGACCCACTTGCGGCCGACGTCGATGCCGACCACCCAGCCCGCCAGCGGGTTCAACTCGTACAGGAGCGCGCTCGGACCCCTTTCTCCCCTCGACCGGCCGACTTCGCGAACCAGCCTCGCCTCGAGGAGTCCCGCCAAAGCCAACGACACGGTGGGTTTCGACAGGCCGCTGATCCTGGCGGTCTGCGCGCGCGACAGCGGGCCCTGTCGGTGGATGAGCTCGAGCACGGTCCGCTCGTTGATCGCCCGCAGCAGGCTCGGTGTTCCCACCGTGATGCTGTGGTCCCTGCGCAGCCCGCCGTCCTGCGCATTGCCGTTGGTGTGGATGCTTGACATCGATGCCATAGTTAGGAAGAATTCCTTACGAAACCATAGCCACAACGGTTCAGCCCGTCAAGAGACTTTTTGGAGGACGACCTTCATCCGGGAAACCAGTTCAGCCTTGTGGAAAGAACCGCGGCAGGTGCTTCCGATTCGCCTGGAGGAGGGAGTCGAGCAGGCCTGTGGCCACGGAGTAGCGCCCTACGAGCGGATTCGAAAGCAGCGCTTTGAGCGCGGCCGAACGATCCCCATCGATCGCCGCTCGAACAGCGAGCCGCTCGTACGCCTTGACCTGCTGCACCAGCCCCAGCATCTCCGGGGCAAGCGGGTTGAACTGACCGGCATGGGCGCCGTCGCGATCGACGCGGGCTGGGATCTCGACGACAGCATCCGCCGGCAGGTCGGGGATAGCGCCGTGGTTCCGTATGTCGACCACCTGGTCGTCACCTGTGCCGGCGTGCAGCGAGGCGATGAGCTGCGCGGCCGCCTCGCTGTAGAAGGCGCCGCCTCGCTTCTCCAGGAGCTTGGGCTTGTCGACCAGTGCGGGATCGCGGTACATCTCGAGCAGCTTCTGCTCAATCGCCATGACCTCCTCGGCTCGCGATCGCTTGGCACCCGACAGCTGCTCGCGCAGGACCTCGTCGGTCAGGTAGAAGTAGCGCAGGTAGTACGAGGGGATCGCCCCGAGCAGCCGGATCAGGTCGGCGGGGATTCCGATGTGTTCGCCGATCGTGTCAGCGTCCCGAGCGATCAGCTCCGGGAGGCGGTCCACGCCGTCGACGCGCGCGGCGCGCTCCCAGGTGAGGTGGTTCAAACCCACGTGCTCCAGGGCGACGCGATCCGGCTCGATCTCGAGGAGCCCCGCGATCTGGCGCTGGAAACCGATCGCGGAGTTGCAGAGGCCGATCGCGCGGTGCCCCTCGTCGAGCAGCGCCTGCATGACGATGCCGACCGGGTTTGTGAAATCCACCACCCAGGCGTCCTTCGCACCGCGGCGCGCGGTCTCCTCGGCGATGTCGAGGACAACGGGAACGGTACGCAGCGCTTTGGCGAAGCCGCCAGGCCCGGTAGTCTCCTGGCCTATGCACCCGAACTCGAGCGGCAGGGTCTCATCGACCAATCGGGCAGCCTGGCCGCCCACGCGCAGCTGAACAATCACGAAGTGCGCTCCATCGAGCGCGCGGTTGCGATCCCCGGTCAGGACAATCTCTCCCAGCCACTCGCGCTTGGCGAGAATGCGCTTGGCCAGGGCGCCCACGATGTCGAGACGCTCCGAATCGATGTCGAACAACACCAGCTCGTCGACAGGCAGACGCTCGCGATGGGTGAGAAATCCTTCGATGAGCTCCGGGGTATAGGTGCTGCCACCACCAACCACGGCGATCTTGACGCCCACGTCGGGGCATCCTACGCGAAAATAGGCGGAAATTGTTAGAGAACTTGCCAGATACCTCGTCGCGCGTCCATCGATTGATCCTAGCCGTGGATGGAGGGGATTCGAAGGCTGACGTCGCGTTGATCGATCCAGGCGGAAATCTCATCGGAGCGACTCGGCGCGCCGGCTCGTCTCATTTTGGACTCGGGCACAACGGCTCGATCGAGACGCTGGAGAGGGCGATCCGCGCCGCGTGTTCAGATGGCGGAGTCGACGCCGAGCGCAGGCCGATTGCGGGCACCGCCGTCTATTGCGTGGCGGGTGCCGACATCCCCATCGACGATCGACGAATCGCCGCCGAGCTGGCGGGGCGCGGTTGGGCGAAAAAGACAATCGTCCGCAACGACACCTTCGCGATGCTTCGTGCGGGCACCGACCGCGGGTGGGGCGTCGCCGTGGTGTGTGGGACCGGCCTGAACTGTGCAGGCGTCGGCCCAGACGGTCGAATCGTCCGCTTCCCATCGTTTGGCGAGCTGTCCGGTGATCGCGCGCACGGAGGCGGCTGGCTCGGCCGGGCGGCACTGGGTGTCGCCATCAGGGCCCGTGACCGCCGCGGACCGCGCACGCTCCTTGAGCGGCTGGCTCCGGCTCATTTCAAAATGTCCAGCCCGACCGCGGTGATGGAAGCGATGTACCTGGGCAGCCTCGACGAGCGCCGCCTCAGCGAGCTGGCCCCTCTCGTGTTCAGCGCCGCGTCTGAGGGCGATGCCGTCGCGCGCGGCTTGATCGATGAGCTGGCCGACGAAGTCGTCGCAACCGCCGGCGCTGCGATTCGCCGGCTCCACGTGACCACTCGCGACGTGGAGGTGATCCTGGGTGGCGGGGTCTTTCGCAGCAACGATAGGAGGCTTTTCGGGCGCATTCACGCCGGCATCGCGGTCGTGGCTCCGAAGGCGGTGATCCGCAGGTTGGATGCGCCGCCTGTCCTTGGCGCGGCGTTGATCGGGCTCGATGAGGTCCACGCCACGCGACATGCACGAGTGCGATTGCGAACGAACCTCACCGAGAGGCGTCTGACCAAGATTCGGCGACCGAAATGAAAACGGCGCCGCTGCGTGAGCAGGGCGCCGCGCTCCCGACCTCAGCTACCAGTAGTACCATCGGCCGCCGCCTTCCGCGGCCCGGAAGACAAAGCCGAGCAACCAAAGGATCAGCCCGATGACGAGCAGGATCCAGAGGATGTGCAGGCCCGCGGAGAGCAATCCGCCCCCACCCAGGAGCAGGAGCAGCAGGATCAAGACGATAAAAGCGACCAACAACTCTTCTCGTACCTCCTTTCAGGCCGGCCGCAGGGACCAGCCAAGAATCATTCCTGTTTAGAAAACCGCCCACAGCGGTCGATTACCCACGCCTCTCTACTTCCTCAGCTCGCGCCAGCTGGAGGCTTCGACCTCGACCCCGAAGCGCTTGGCCGCTGTCTTGATGCGCTTCCATGCCGCGTCACGCTCGGCATCGCTCACACCCTCGACCTGGTCGAAGCGCGCGATGGCGTTGCGTACGTGGCCGGCGTCGTTGAGGGGTTCCTTGCGCTCCTTGGGAAACGCGAACCGTTGCGCGGGCATGCGGTTTCGCTTACCGGTACTGATGGTTGCCATGCTGAGCCTCCATAACATTGAAATCGCGCTGACCCTCGACCGGGAGGGACCGGTCACGACCCGCCATCTACGCCACCCAAGATCCCACCCGCGCTTTGGCGGGCTCCCCGCCGAGCGGGGAGTACAACTGTCCGGCTCCTCGCCGGACCTGCTAAGGCGAGGAGCTTGGCATCGCGGACGGAGCCGCTGATGCTGTCGTGCCCCCGCCATTGTTTGGCGCCGGCGAAGAAATCGTCTGAGTGCCGCCGGGTGAAGACGACCGCGTGCCGGTGCCGAACCAGCTCCATTGCGTGAAGGCAAGGAACAGGATGAGCAGCATCAGCAGCGCAACGACCGCCGCCACGATCCCAGTGCCGGCTCCGAAGCCGGTGTCGCTGGTCTCGACGACTTGAGAGCCTGCCGGGCTCCAGTAGCGCCGAGCGCTGTATCCACCCGCTCCAATCAGCGCAAGGAGCAGAACGACGATGAGCACGATGAACAGAAGAGTCCCCAATTAACTACCTCCTATCTGGTGTCTGGGAGCGTTCGCCCCTGCGAACAGGGGCGACGCCTCTCATAAAGGTCAACGCCACAGCCGCTGCGTCTACGCGGCCGTCAGCTCGCGATCCTTCGGCTGCTTCGGATCGTCCGCCGGCGGACGAGATCGCCGGCCAGGGCGGCGCCGAAGAGCAGATAAATTGCCCCGCGCCGCGCGAGGCTGCGGCGCGATCTCGTCCGGCCCCTTGCCGCGCCACCAGGCGTGCCCGCCTTCTCCTTCTTGATCTCATCGATTGGGCGCCGGACATCCTTGGAGTCTGCGGCCGGGCTTGCAATCAGGCCCTTCTTGGTGGGCTCTCCAAGCCGGAAGCGGTTGTATACAGCACCGAGGAGCAGGAGCTGGCTGAGCAGGTACAGCCAGGCGGCAAGCAGGAAAAAGAGGCCGAACTGGGCACCGTACGAGTTGAACCCGCGGGACAACCTCTCATACAGCGGGAAGCCCAACGACAACACCTCGATGAGGATCCCGGCAAGGACGGCTCCGGGCAGAACATCCTTGAGGCGGAAAGTTCGGTTTGGCACGAACCGGTACAGCAGGACCAGGAGGGCCACCATCACGGCCGCCCCGACCAAGAGGCTGGTCACCCACGCGAACGGAAAGAGCCCTGCGATCGCGTTGACAGCCACGGTTGCCCCAACCGCCACCACGAGCAGAAGCATCATCGCGAGCCCCATCGCCTTCTGCCTGAAGAGGTCGCGCTGCTTGGTCCCGAAGATCTGGGTTAGAGCGAATTCCATCGTGGAGAAGATCCCGCTTGCAGCCCAGATCAAGCCGCCGAGCGAAACGAAGCTCATCCAGCCGGCCGACTGCTTCACGCCGCGAAGCGCATCGACCAGCTGCGGCTGGGCGGTGTTCGGAAAGAGCTGAATGAGAATGGTTTGAAATCTGGTCTCGGTGCCCGGGTCGTGGATCAGCAGGCCGACGATGGCCAGCGCGCCGAGCATCATCGGGAACATCGCGAGGAAGCCTGCAAACGCCAGTGCCGCGGCGTAATTGCTGGCCTGGCTTGAGCCGTATGCGATCAGGACGCGGACAGGCAGCGACGACCGGATCCGGCTGAGCATTACTCGGCCGCTGGGACGTTCGACGGCGTTCTCCGCACCAGGCGGGACATCACAGCTCCGGTAGCCGAGCCGGCCACGGCGGGAGCGACCTTGCGCGCAATGCCAGCCCAAGCGCTGGTGGCGCTCTCTTCGTGAGCTCCGTCCGTGACCATGACCTTGATGGGAAGCCGCCGTTTCAGCCGCGAGGTCACCTCGTCAGGCAGGTCGCGGACCGATTCGAACAGCACGTCGCGCACCTGCTTGACGGCAGCCCGCCGCCGGCGCCGCCTGTAGGCGATCGCACCGATGGCGACCGCCAGAATTCCGACGGCTGCTCCAGCCGCTATGCGTCCGTACCGGCGCGCACCCAACGCGGCGCGGCGCTCAAGGATCCCGAGCGTCTGGTCGAGCTGGCTTCGAGTCTCCCTTATCTCCTCGTTGATCTGATCTGATGAAGCGCCCATTCTTTGTTCTCCTTCAGGCTTTCGAGAGTCTTGGTCGGCAGCCGTAGGCTGATCCGTGACTTGCCGTAGAGCGCCAGGCCTGCGGCCACGACACCATATGCGATCGCCCAGACCAGGGCGGCCTGCCAGTGCCATGGGACCAGAACGAGCACGAGCACCGGAACCGCCACAAGCAGCGCGAGAATCGCGAGGACCACGCCGGCGGCGACGCACGCGCCCGCAATGACGTTCGTCGTCGCGATCTCTCGCAGCTCCTGCTTTGCCAGAGCGACCTCAAGGCTCACCAGGCGCTGCGCCCTCTGCATGGCCTCAGCCGCAAGGTCGCCCGACGAGGGGCTATCACCGGAGCGCGATCGTCCGTTCACCGTCGATTGCACAATCAGCTTGCCTACAAAAGGAGAACGCCGCAACCTGTAGAGCGACTCGGTGACTCTCAATTTGGAAGGCCCTTGGTGGCGACCTGGTAGACAACCGCTGCGTCGGCCAGGAACATCACCGCGGCCGCGGCCCAGCCGATCACCTTGGTTGGCAACCCATTGACAAAGTCCCCCATAAGCTTGCGGCTTGAGGTCAGCATCAGCATCAGGACGACCAGGACAGGCGCGATGATGCCGTCCAGCACCTGCGAGTAGAAGAGTGCTTTGATCGGGTTCACGGCGGATATCGCCAGCTCCATCGCGACGAGAAAGGCCAGGCCGATCACGACATAGAACTGAGGCGCATTCTGGGCATGGCGGCCCAGCCCGCGCCGCCAGCCCGCCAGGCCTGCGACACCGAACCCGGCCGATGCGGCCAGCACCGGGATCGCCAGCAGGCCGGCGCCGATGATCCCGACCGCGAACAGCGCGGTCGCGTATCGGCCGGCGAATGGTTCCAGGGCACGTGCCGCGTCCGCAGCGGTTTTGATCACCGAGTGGTGCGAATACAGCACCGCTCCGGTGGCCACGATGATGAAGAAGGCGGTGAGGTTCGACCAGACCATGCCGGCGATGATGTCGACGTTGCGGCGGCTTATGCCCTGCACACCTCGCCTCTCCTCGACCTCACCGCCGGCCTGCCAAAAGAAGAGATACGGCGTGATGGTCGTACCGAGGAGGGCGACCGCGCCGAGGAGGTAGTCGGGGCTGAAGGTGAGCTGCGGCACGACTGTGCTGCGCATCACTTCCCCCCAGTTGGGACGCGCAAGGAAGGCGGCGACGATGTACGTGGCAAAGACGGCGACAAGCCAGAGAAGGTATTTGCTTAGAACCTTGTAGTCGGTGAAGATCGTGACGAAGGCCATCACGGCGGCCAGCGGAACGATCCAGTAAGTGAGCTTCACGCCTGTCAACAGCTCGAATGCGGCGCCCATCGCCAGCAGGTCGGCGCCCATCGTGATGACGTTGGCGACCACCATCAGCAAGACAGCAGGGGTGGCGACGCGAGCCCCGAATGTCGTGCGCAGGAGCGTGGCCAGGTCGCTCTTGGTGACGTTGGCCACCTTCGCCGACATCTGCTGGATCACGATGAGCATGGGCGTGGAAAGAAGCAGGAGCCAGTTCTGCGCAAAGCCGACGGTTGCTCCCACTATCGAGTAGGTCGCGATTCCCGCGGGGTCGTTGTCCGCCCCACCGGTGATGACGCCAGGCCCGATCGCGCGAAAGAGGTCGGGTAGCGAGAGGCGCTGCTTGGTCATCTCCCGGGCTGTGAGCCCGCGGCGCGCACGACCCACCTGACCCTGGAGCTCCGACATTCAGCGGGCCTGGCCGCGCGGCGCGGGCGGCGTGGGCGTCGCCGGCGCGGGCGGCGTCGCAATCGTCCAGATGCTGCGAGTCTCCTGGGCCAGCAGCTCGCGCACCCTGAAAGCCTCGGTTTCGTCCACGCGCAGGATGAGAACAGCCTGACCGGCCTTGAACGCCTTCTGGACGTCGCTCACGAAGTCTGGCGGCAGGAGCTGAGCGGCCCTGCCCTCCTGCGGGGGGTCCAGGATCTCCAGCTGCTTTGGTTTGACGCGGCGACTCTCGACCAGGTATTTGCGGGCGAACTCGGCCACATCCCGGTTGGCGAAGGCGGCGATCAGCGTCTGATCGAGAACGCCATGCTTCTCCTCCCTGGCATTCGCCACCGTCAGATGCTTGGCGTCGACTTTGTCAACGCCGTGGCCCACGAAGTCGCGCGCCTCTTCCAACAGGGTCTGCCGATCGGTCTCGGATGCGAGCTCGCCCGACAGATGGAGAACCCCACCCTTGAACGC
Source organism: Candidatus Dormiibacterota bacterium (assembly GCA_030946685.1). GTDB lineage: Bacteria > Chloroflexota > Dormibacteria > Dormibacterales > Dormibacteraceae > Palsa-872. The sequence goes on from JALYYG010000047.1 coordinate 51,964, forward strand.
CACGTCAAGGTCGGCGCCGTGGTTCGGATGGGGCTCATCGACCTGACCGGCGAGAACGGCCGCCCACCACGACTTAACCCGGCGGCCGGCGCTGTCTGGCGACTGCACGACTTTCATGTTGTTCGCTATTCCCTTGGGCACGTCGTGAGCAGCTGCTTGGGACATTGGTGGAGCGCCCGGCCCTCTCAGGCCAGGCACCCCAACTGAACAACGCAACATCGTGACCAGGTACCCGAGCCACATCGGCGGCGCTCCCATTTGCGCTCGGCTATGCTCCGGCGATGGTCATCCACAGCGAGCTGGCCGGGCTCACCGACACCGACGCGCGGCGTGCTCTGAACGGGCTGCCGCGCGCGGGGGACTATGCGGTCGTCGTCATGCCCTTGCGCTACCGCACGCAGCCGCACCTGGCTGCGCGCTGTGAGTTCGAGGATCGACGCATCGTGCTGCAGGTGCCGGTGCCGTTCCGGCCGTTCAAGGAGCCTGTTCTTTTCGCGGCGCGTCGCAAGCGCGGGCACGGTATCCGCTTTGCGTGGGCGGCCGAGACGGTTTCGTTTCGCCTCCGCCGGGACGTTCTGCGCTTCCTGTACTGCCACGAATGGATGCACTGGTATCTACGTGAGGCCCTGGGCAAGCGATCCGCCGCGGAGACCGCCTGCGACCGCTTCGCGCTGAGAAACTTCCGACGGCCTCGCGTTTCGACCGAGGACGCGGATCTCGCTCTCAGGAGGCGCACCGCCTCCACCGGCTAAACGGGCGCCCGGTCTGGCTTTGCCCCAGACCTACACTCTTCGTCAAATGGCACGCGTGCGAACCGGAACGCTGCGAACGACGAGCCTCATCGCCCTCGCATTCGCGGCTCTTGCGCTGCTGGCCGCTCTGTTCTCGGTCTTCGTCATGGCATCAAGGCCGTGGGGTTGCTCGATGTCTAGCGGCTCCCACGCGGAGAGCTGCGATTGGGTCACGTCGAGATGGGTGGGCGCCGTTTGGCTGATCGCCGCACTCGTAATCTGCTTGATCTCTTGGAAGCGGTGGACGGTCGCGCTGGGAGCCATCTCGCTGCCCCTCCTCGCGTTCAGCCTCATCTCGTTCCTTGGTGTCTTCACCCTCGCCCCCTCAGCCCTGTGGTTCGGTTGCGCGCTGTGGCTGTGGAGCAGGGATAGCCGCCTGCGGATCGCGTTGAGCGCTCTGGCGACGGTCGGGCTTGTCACGCTTGGAACAACAGGAGTGCTGGCTCTCCTCGCTCTCGCGGCGGCCCCGGTCTAGTGTGCGAAGGCGGCGTGCATCCTTCCGCCTCGTAGAAGTGCGATCACGGCCAGGGGCAGAGCGACATTAACCATCAGCGACACAGGACCGTGGTTGGCTCCAAGCGGAATTGCAAGTAGCAGAGCCGAGCCCGCGAGGCAGAAGGCCTCGAGCGCGATGGCCCATCGACGCGACCAATGGCGCCGTCGCACCAGCCCAACGGCCAGGAGGCATGCAAAGAGGGCCAGCAGAAGGGAGGCCGTGCCGAGGGCTGCCATGAAGACCTCGCCGGCGAGCACAAACGGGAAGGCGGAGATGCCGGCCGTGACCCAGAAGGTCGCCTGCATGAGCAGGAGCACGAACGCGCCTTCGGGCCGGCTGGTTTGGCCGTTCATGCGCCGGCTCGCACCGCGGCCACCGCGGCTGGGTCGATGTCGACCGCGAAGGGGCCGCCCGGGTTGTTGACGATCCAGACGTGCAGCATTGGTGGCGCGCTCAGGTCGATCGCACCGAGCGGGCAGGTCGCAAAGGGGTTCATCAGGCTGAACTCGAACCCGAGCGGGGTGAAGCAGATGTTTTCGTGCTGGTGCCACGCCGTCAACGGCCCACCAGGGTCGGGACCGAACTGGTTGAGGTACGCCATCTGGAACATCGCTCCCAACAGAACCGGCCCGCGTCTCGTGTTGGCGTAGACCAGCCCCTGGGGCCGGTGCGAATCCATCACGTATCCGGCTTTCACGTAGGCGTCGTTCATCCAGTGCGTCGACGGCATGTTGGCCGGGCCTCCCGGCCGGTAGCCGGCGGCCCATGCCTGGTGCCAGTCCTCATAGGGAAGGATCGCGGCCTTGGTTTCTGCATAGAGGCGCGCCGCGGCTGCGGCCTGCTCAGGAGTGGCGACGTCGTTGGTGGATTGGAGGATCGCGCTCGCGTGAGAGTGCCGCGCATCCGGGCTAGCGAGGTCGATGACCCAGATGGTGGCGCCGCTCAGCACAGTGAGCAGAGGCAGCCCGGCCGCCAGCACCGCCCAGAACCAAGCCCTGTCCCGCGGACGCGACTCGCCCCGGACGGGGACCAGCACCAGGCCAAGCGCAGTGAGCTCTAGCAGCTTGGTCGCCAGCGCCACCTGGTCCGGCTTGTCGAACCCGAGGGCGATGAAGACCAGGTATCCGATCACGGTTGCCGTCAGGAGCGCCGATGACGCCAACCGCCACCACCGCCACGTGAAAGCTGTCGACAGGGCGATGTAGGAGATGCCGTTGCCGAGGAACAACAAGGCGGTTACCGGCTCCCCGATGTGGCTGGGGATGAGCCCAAGGTGGATGGCGCCGGCCATCGCCATGAGGATGGCGGCAGCCTGCACAGTGCCTGGTACGGAGCGGCGTGCCGGCCTCAGGCGCAGAACGATGAGGGCTATTGGAAGCGCGAGGAGACCCGCGTAGAGACCGATGGCATGATCCGGTGCGATGTCGAACATGACATCAGAGTCGGCGCCGAAACTAAGAACGCCGTAAGAGCGGCAGGTCGACGTAGAGGCCTGCCCCGCCGTCCGGGCCGGCGGCGGCGACGATGCGGCCACCATGCTGGTCGGTGATCCAGCGCGCGATGGCGAGACCCAGGCCGGCACCTTGCCCCGTCCGGGCTGCATTCGCTCGGTAGAAACGCTCGAAAACGCGATCGCGATCCTCAGGCGCGATGCCGGCTCCGTCGTCGCCGACCATCATGCGCGCCCACTCGCCTTCGACGCCAAGACGCACTGAGATTCTGGAGCGGGCATGCCGGAGCGCGTTGTCGAGCAGGATCCACACCAGTTGCCGCAACGCGTCCTCGTCGCCCGCCACTGTAGCGTCGGATGCTTCAGCAAGGATCGTCATCTCTGCGTGGACCGCGCCCGCCTGCCGGCACACCTCGCTGACGAGCGATCGCAGGTCTACCGGTGTCAGCGTGAGCTTGAGGCCGGAGTCCGCGCGCGCCAGCGTGAGCATTCGATCCACCAATCGGGCCATCCGCTCGCTCTCCGCGGCAATATCCGCCGCTGCCGCCCGCCGTACCTCCTCCGTGATCGGCGGACCCTGCGCGAGCAGCCCGGCGTTGCCCTGTATGGTCGTCAGGGGGGTGCGAAGCTCATGCGATGCGTCGGCGACGAATCGGCGCTGCGATTCAAACGAATCCTGGAGCTGATCGAGCATCCGGTTGAAGCTCGTGGATAGGAGAGCGACCTCATCGCGGCTGAGACGCTTTGGGAGCCGCCGGCCGAAGTCACGCGCTCGGCCGATGTCGTCGGCGGCGCCGGCAACGTCCTTCAACGGCTTGAGGGCGCGGCCGGCGACAAGCCAGGATGCGGCCAGCGCCGCGAGCAGCGTCGGGACGCCCGAGATCACCAGAAACCCGAGGACGCCAGACAGGTTGGATTGCAGAACCCGGATTGACTGCCCGGTGACGACGTAGCCGGCGGAGAACGGGAGAGCGTACAGGCGCAGGCCGTCCTCGGTGTCGAAAGCGCCTCCAGATGCTTTGGAGGCCTTGGCGCGCAGGCTGGGGGCGATCGCGGGAGGCGCGCCATTCAGCTCACCTGTCGAGTAGATGACCGACCAGCTCTGGTCGAGCACCTCGACAAAGATCTCTGGGCTGTTTCGGAGGTCCACGGGCGCGACCGGCGCCCGAGGCGCAAGGCCTGTAGCGGCATTGAGGGCGGCGGCGGCCTGACCGGCTCTCGCGTGCAGGGCATCGTCCTGGTTCGTCGTCACGCTGTGCGCAAGCAAGGCATAGAGCAGCGCGCCGAAGAGGACCAGCGTCAGCGCCACGACCGCCGCGCCGAACAGCGCGAGGCGCAGCCGGAGCGACAACGGCCGTTAACCCTCCCTGAGCGCGTAGCCGGCGCCGCGGACCGTGTGCAGAAGCCGGGGCTCGCCCGCCTCCTCCAGCTTCTGACGAACGTAGCCGATGTAGACCGCGACCACGTTGTCGCTCTCCGGCTCGCCATGCCAAACCGCATCCAGCAGCTGTTCGCGCGTCAGCACCTGGCGCGGGTGGCGTAGAAAGTGCTCCAGGAGCTCGAACTCCGTTGCCGTGAGGAGGATCGGACGCGATCCGCGCCACGCTTCCCTGCTTGCCGGCTCCAGCATCAGGTCGGCGAAGCGCAGGTGGTCCACTGGACCGGTTCGCCGCAGGAGCGCGCGCACGCGAGCGAGCAGCTCCCGGTACGCGAACGGCTTCACGAGGTAGTCGTCGGCTCCGCTGTCGAGGCCTCGGACGCGCTCTTCCGTGCCGCCCAGCGCGGTGAGCAGCAGGATCGGAAACTGGGCCGTGGCGCGCAGGCGCCTGCAGACTCCGATGCCGTCCAGCCCGGGGAGCATCACGTCCAGCACGACCAGGTCAGGCGGACGCTCTCGAGCCCGTCTCACGGCCTCCAACCCGTCGACGGCAAGCTCGACATCGTGGCCTTCGGCCACGAGCACGCGCTCCAGGGTGGCGGCGAGTCGGCCGTCATCTTCGACGACGAGAATCCGTGGGCGTGCCAATGTGAACCGATATATAAGCCTGTTGTGAGGATTCGATAAGAAGGCCCGGAGCCCTGCAGCCGGGCCGGCCTTAGACGACGTACTCCAGGTCGGTCAGGGTGACGCGCTTGTTGGTCACCAGGCTTCCCGCGACCCGCGACACGTACGTACCGGATGTGGGCGCCACGTCCGAGTAGTCGGCTCCGACCGCGATCGTCACGTACTCGAGACCGCCTCTGCTCGCGTGGGTTGGATCGAACGCCCAGGCGATTGCGTCGCCGGTCCCATCCTCGAGCGGCAACACGACCTCCACCCATGCGTGGGTGCCGCCCTGTCCGACAAGGTGCCCGGATACGTAGCGGGCCGGCAGCTCGGCGGAGTGGCAGAGCGCGAGCATGATGTGGGCATAGTCCTGGCAGACGCCGACACCAAGGGCGAGTGCCTCGGCCGCAGTGGTTCGCACCCCGGTGACCCCACCTTTGTAGGTCATCGATTGGTAGACCCAGTCGTTGATTCGGTCCGCCAGGTCAAGTCCCCAGGCGGCCGACTCCGCGAGCTCGTCCGCGACCTGGTCGATGCGCGCGTCGGCGGCGGTGAGGCGGGAAGGCTGAAGCATGTAGCCGTCCCCCTGCCAGCCGTTTGGCAGCCGGTTCGGCTCCGCTGAGCTCCGCTCGACCGAGATCTCGGCCAGAAACTCAATCGCCGAGCTCACTCGTGGCGCGAACGCATCCACGATGACGTTGCCGAACCGATCTTGCCGGTTCTCGAATCGGACCCCGTCGATGCCTGCCGACACCCTGTGCCGCAGGCGCCGCTGGTCGCCAAAGCGCTCCGGCGGGATAACGACAAGGCGGTGGCTCAGGTCCCGGATCGGGGCCGGGTACTCGTATCGAAAGCTCTGCGTGATGAGGTAAGAGGCACGCCGTGCGGCGGACCAATCGATGACCGTACCCTCCAGCGGAATCACGCAGCCGCCTCGGCCACGTCGGCCCAGACCGTCATCGAACGGAAGGCGGCCGGGCCGAACGTGGTCAGCATGGCCACGTCGAGCGCGTCGCGACCGCGGCCGATCAGCACGCGGCCCACACGCCGCGCGTTGTTGCGCGGGTCAAAGGTCCACCAGCGATCGCCAAGCCAGACCTCCATCCAGGCCGCGAAGTCCATCGGGTTCGGGTCCAGCGGCACGTACAGATCTGGAAGATAACCGAACACGTAGCGCGCCGGGATGTTCATGGCGCGGCAGAAGGTGATGGCAAGGTGCGCGAAGTCGCGGCAGACGCCGATCCGGCCCTTGTAAACGTCCATCGAGGTGGTCAGCGGGTTGCTGGTGCCGTACTGGAACTTGACGTTGTCGTGGACCCAGTCGCAGATCGCCTGCACTCGAGCCCAACCCGGCGCTGAGCCGGAGAAGAGATCCCAGGCCGTGCCCATGAGCTCGTCGGACAGGCAGTAGCGGCTGGGCAGCGTGTAGTGCAGAAGCTCGCCCGGGACCTCCTCGACAGGGAGCTGCGGCACGCCCGAGCCGTCGGGGTCGGGCTCGTCCGGAACCTCGCAGGTCGCGTCGTACTTGAGCGCCAGGGCGCCAACCGGCATGACCAACCGCTTGACGGGGTTGCCGTAGATGTCGAGATACTCGTCCACCGAGAGGGGTGGAGTCGTCGACCAGGCCTCTCTGATGAGCCGGTGCCGAGCGTCGGAACGAGGGCGCACCTGCACCGTCACCGGGGTGGGCGCGCTCACGTCGTAGGTGAACTCGCAGCCAACCCGCAAGTTGATCGTGCGGGCAGGCGCGGGCAGGTGGGGACCAACTGATCGCTTCCCTGACATCTGATGGGCGCAGACACTATAGCTGTGCCCCTGATGAAGTCTCTAGGTGCCAACTACCAGTCCAACGGGTTCTATGACGAAATGCTTGCGCCTTCCGGCCAACCCCGGCCGGCCTACCGCCGGATATACGACCACCTGAACAGGCTGGGGCCTCACGAGTTGGAGCGGCGCCACGACCTCGCCCTGCAGACGTTCCGCAACCACGGGATCACGTTCGCCGTCTACCCCGACGAGCAGGGCATCGAGAAGGTTTTCCCATTCGACATCATCCCCCGCGTGATCTCGGCCCGCGCATGGAAGCGGCTGGAGGCGGGTCTCAAGCAGCGCATCCGAGCCCTGAACCTGTTCCTCGACGACGTGTACGGCCGCAAGCTGATCCTTCGGCAGGGTGCGATCCCGCCTGAGATCGTGCTGACGAGCCCGCAGTACCTCAGGGAGGTCGAGGGGCTGCCGGTGCCCCACGGCATTCACTGCCACATCGCGGGCAGCGACCTGGTCCGGGACCACAAGGGCGAGTTCTTCGTGCTCGAGGACAACCTACGCACGCCCTCGGGCGTCTCCTATGTGCTGGCGAACCGCTATGTCATGAAGCGCGTGCTGCCGGACCTGTTCGCCGGCTACCCGGTGCGGCCGGTCGAGGGCTACGTTCACGAGCTGCTCCGCCATCTCCGGTGGCTGGCGCCGGAGGGCGTCGACGACCCAACCGTGGTTCTGCTCACGCCCGGCATCAACAACTCCGCCTACTACGAGCACCTATACCTCGCCAAGCAGATGGGGATCGAGCTCGTTGAGGGCACCGACCTGGTCGTCGATCAGGACCACGTCTTCATGCGGACCACTCGCGGCTTGACGCCGGTGCACGTGATCTACCGGCGGCTCGACGACGACTGGCTGGACCCGATCTTCGGGCGGCAGGAATCACTGGTCGGCGTGGCCGGCCTGGTCAACGCGTACAGAGCTGGAAACGTCGCCATCGCCAACGCCCTGGGCAACGGCGTCGCAGACGACAAGGCGGTGTATGCGCTGGTTCCCAAGATCATCCGCTACTACCTCGACGAGGACCCCATCCTGCCGAACGTGCAGACGTACCTTTGTGCCCTGGACGAGGATCGCTCTTACGTGCTCGAGCACCTCGACCAGCTCGTAGTCAAGACAGTCGATGCATCGGGCGGCTACGGGATGCTGATAGGCCCGCAATCGACCAAGGAGGAGCGGGAGGACTTCCGGCGACGAATAATGGCGCGGCCTCGAAGCTTTATCGCCCAGCCGGTCGTGGCACTGTCAATGCAACCTGTCTTCGATGGTGGCCGGCTTCGCGGCGCCCACCAGGACCTGCGTCCATTCGTGCTCACCGGCCCAGACGTTCACGTCACGCCCGGCGGTTTGACGCGAGTTGCGCTCAAGGACGGCTCGCTGATCGTCAACAGCTCGCAGGGCGGCGGCAGCCGCGACACCTGGGTGATGGCCGAGGACGAGGCCGAGGGTGTCAATGCTTAGTCGGGCCGCGACATCACTCACGTTGCTCGGAAGGCATCTCGAGCGCGCCGACCATCTCGCCCGCATCCTGGGGGTCCACGTCGCTCTGTCGCTCGACCGTACGGACGAGCCCGGACCCGAGTTTTGGAACCGCTTCATGGAGCTGGCGGGGTGGCCGGCCGGCGACACCAAGAGTCGAGACCAAGCGGTCGAGGTCGTGATCACCGGCTCGCTGGGCCCATCTGTTCGAGCGAGCGTCGCCGCCGCCCGGTTGGCGGCGCAGGCGGTGCGTCCGTCGCTGCCCAGCGAGCTCTATGAACAGGTCAACGCGCTTAACTGGCGGGTACAAGAACCCACATGGGAGCCCGATCTTTATCCGTTTCTCACCGACGTGCAGCTGAGCATCAGGCTCGTCGATGGCCTGCTCATGGACACGATGCAGCTCGGCGAAGCACGCGACTTCGTCCGCCTCGGCAAATTCCTCGAGCGCACCTCCAACGTCACGGCAATCGTCACGCGCAAGTCGGCGGAGCTGGCGGATGCGCCGGAAGACGTGCTCGAGTGGTCCGCGGTGCTGAAATCGTGTTTCGCGTTCGAGTCCTATCAGTCGCGCTACTCGGGCGGCGTGACGCCTGAGCACGTGATCGAATGCCTGCTGCTCGACCCGACACTGCCGCGGTCCGCCCGGTTCTCGGCGCAGGTTGCCCTCGACTCGGTCTCGAGGATCGACGGCCCCGGCCGCCGCTCTAAGCCAAAGCGGCTGCTTTCGCGGCTGCATCGCATGTTCTTGGACCCGGGCGCGCAGCTCGTCGCGCACGAACCGCGCGAGTTCGAGACCGAATTCAGAGGCATGCTGCGGCAGCTCGAGCTGGCCATGCGCGAGACCTACTTCCACCCCAGCAAGGTTCCCGCGAACGTGATCGGTGAAGAGGGCCGAGCTATGCCACAACAGCAACAGCAGTGGCAGCAGTCAGCTGCGCCCACCCTGGGCGCCGCGCCGGCGCGCCGATGAAGCTCGAGATCGTCCACAGCACCCGCTATCGCTATTCCAGCCCGATCGCTGAGAGCGTCATGGAGGTGCGCCTGCGGCCGATGGACGGCAACGGCCAGCGTTGCCTCGAATTCGAGGTGGATGTCAGCTCGGGGATCAAGCCGCGCACCTACCGCGACGGGTACGGAAACAACGTGCACTACTTCAATCTCGTTCGCCCGCACACGCGGTTGAGCGTCACCAGCAGGTCGGTGGTCAAGACCGGCCTGGAGCTTGACGCCGACGCGGGCGAAGAGTTGGTGCACGACTTCTTGCGCTTCCGCTCGCCGGTCAAGGACGTGCCGGGCGTGCGTGAGATCGCCCGCCGCCACCCGATCGCCGAGCCTGGCGCTGGGCCGGCCGTGGAGCAGGCGCTCGACATATTGACGATGACAATCAGCGGGGAGTTCGCCTACGACCGCGCGGTCACCAATGTATACAGCTCCGTGGATGAGGTCCTTGAGGTGCGGGCCGGAGTCTGCCAGGACTTCGCCCACTTGTTCATAGCCGTCGCTCGGGCGATGGGCGTGCCGGCACGCTACGTGAGCGGCTACATCCACGCACCTGACGCGGCCACAGCCGCGTCGCACGCCTGGGCAGAGGCGTGGGTGCCCGGCAAAGGCTGGGTGGGATATGACGCCACCCACCCCGTGCGGACGTCGGAAAACCATGTCCGGCTCGCTGTAGGCAGGGATTACACGGATGCGGCGCCCACTCGCGGCATCTATGTCGGCTCGGCTGCGGGGACGATGGAGGTCAGCGTCAAGACTCGCTCCATCGAGTGAGGTCGCTGCGAGTGGTGTCGGCCTCGTTTGCTAGAAGCGGCGGCCTCGCACGTGGTCGATCGAGAAGCTTGCGGTGTCGGCGATCAGCATCACGGCCATCACGCCGGCCTCAACCGGATCGCTGACGACCAAGTCGGCGGCGTCGGGCACCGAGCCGGCCATGTTGGTGCAGAGGACCAGGATCCCCGCCGCCCTGATCTCGCGCACCGCGGTGCTGATGTCACCGCCCATGAGGGCGCCGGCGAGAACAAGCGCGCGAGCGCGGTGAAGGCGCGCCACAGCGCGAACCGCGGCCGCCAGCTGGTCCTCGCCGACAAGCGGAATCGTGTCGACCGAGATCCTCTCGCCACGTATGTTGTGGCGGTCCGCCTCCGAGATGGCGCCCTGCGCCACCATGCCGACCTGCGCGCCACCGCCGATCACGATCACACGCTTCCCGTAGATGCGTTCAAAGGTCGGGACCGTACTGACCTTGGTGACGCCTTCCAGGCCTTCCAGGTCAGCCACCAAACGCGCCGTGTCTGGCGCGCCTGACACCTCGAGCTGTAGCTCCGCCAACCTCTCCCTGTGGGCGCCACCCGCGACATACGTGACATTCGCCCCGTGCCGGAAGATGGTCTCCGACAGCCGGTACAGGACGCCTGGTTCGTCGCGCGCTGCTACAAGAAGTCCGAGAACGTCGGGATCAGCCACGCGGAGAAGATTAGGCCTCTGCGGCGTACGGCCAGCGTGGCGCACCCAGCTCGCGCGAGACACCGCGTGCAGCCTCGCCGACCGCTGCTGCGACGCCGCGCGCGAGTCCGCGCGGAAAGATACGTTCGGTGGCGTCGACCACCCCGATCGCGCCCACTGCGTGACCACCGTGGTCGAATATCGGAGCCGCTGCGCTCGACTCGCCCAGTACCGCCTCGTCGCGTTCGGTGGCGATACCCTGGTCGCGAATCGTCTTCAGCTCCTGACGGAGCTCAGATTCCTCGAGCGTCCGTTTGGTCAGCTTGGGCAAGGGCTCGGCCAGCAGGTCTTCGACAAGATCCGGGGGTGAGAAGGCCAGGATCGCCTTGCCAAGCGAGCTCGCGTGGAGCGGCAGCTGGAGCCCGACCTCGAGGACTCCGAAGGCGGCGTCCGGTTTGAACACGTGGTGCACGACCACAACGTTTGAGCCATGCATCACGCCGACTCGGACGGCGGCGCCGGCTCGCGTCGCAAGCCGGTCCGCATAGCCGATCGAGCGCGCGCGCAGCTCGTTGAGGTCGAGATACGAATAACCCAGCTGGAGCAAGCCCGGTCCGAGCTGATACTTGTCAGAGTGCCGGTCCTGCTCGACGAATCCATGGGCCTGCAGCGTCTGCAGCAAGCCGTGCACCGTGGGGCGCGCGAGGCCAAGCCGTTCAGCCAGCTCGCTCACTCCCAGGCGACGCGGCCCGCTGGCAAGCGCCTTGAGGATTGCGGTCGCCCGGTCGATCGACTGGATCGACCCGCGCCGGCGGCTTTCAGGAATATTTTGCATTCGGCATTGCTGAATTCTTGTCGGTAGTGTAGACTACCGCCCAGGGTTTGAACGCGGTTCGTGTACCCGGGGAGTGACTGAATGGTCGGGATTGTACTGGTATCCCACAGCTCGGAACTGGCCCGCGGCCTGGCCGATCTGGTGTCGCAGGTTGCCGGAACCGAGGTGCGGGTAGAGGCTGCCGGCGGCGGGCCAGGGGGCTCGCTGGGGACGAACGGCGATGTGGTTCGAGATGCCATCGGGCGCGCCGATCGCGGGCAGGGGGTCGTCGTGCTAGCCGACCTGGGCAGCGCGATCCTAACGGTGCGCCACGTTCTGGAAGGCAGCGCCAACGGTCACGTTCGCCTGGTCGATGCGCCCTTCGTCGAGGGTGCGGTCGCCGCCGCGGTGATGTCCGCCGCAGGCCAATCGCTCGAAGATGTGGCCCGGGCGGCCGAGGAAGCGCGCGGTGCCAGCAAGTTCTGAGGTGGCGGTGACCCTTCCCGACGGCGTCGCGCTGCACGCGCGACCGGCGGGCGCATTCGTCAAGACAGCGCTTCGTTTCGAGTCGAGCCTGACCGTGGCGTCCAACCTCAAGACAGCCAATGCCAAGAGCATTCTCGCCGTGCTCGCCCTGGGCGCTGTCGGCGGGACGGTGCTGCGGTTGAGCGCCGAAGGCGACGATGCCGCCGCCGCGCTAGACGCCCTTGCGGCTTGCGTCAGCAACCTGTCCGAGTAGCGCCGCCCCCGAAAGCGTCTCGCAATCGTCAAACCTGAGCGCTCGCACGCGTTCGCGGACATCGCCGACCCGCGCCGCCGCCACGCTGAGCTCATCCGCTCCGAGCCCGACCATGATCGGCATCGCTCTCGCGTCCGAGGCAGCTTCGCCGCAGACGTCGACTGGAATCGCCGCCTCGCGGCCCGCGCGCATGGTCGCATCGATCAGCCGAAGCACCCTGACATCAGTCACGGGAGCTGTCTTGGACTGCTCGCGATCCAGACCCAGAACCATCTGGGTCAGGTCGTTGGTTCCGATGCTGAAGAAATCCACCTCCTTGGCAATCTCGGAAGCTCGACGCGCTGCCTCCGGTGTCTCGATCATCGCCCCGAGCTCCGGCGATGGACGACCGTCCAGCACGCCCGACAGGGCAGCACGCACCGCACGCACCTGCTCGGGGGTGGTGATCATCGGCACGAGGATGCGGAGCCTCGTCTCACTTCCTGCTGCGAGGATCGCCGACAGCTGAGCTCGTAGCGCTTTCGGCGCCTCCAGCAGCAGCTCGACTCCCCTGCCTTCCGCACCGCGCAGAAACGGTGGTGTCTTGTCGCCACCGAAATCGAGCAGGCGCACTGTCGCGGTCAGCCCAGCAAGCTCGGTAAGGATTGGCTTGAGGAACCTGATCTGCTGGGCTTCGGAGGGCCACGCCGGCGCGTCCAGGAAGAGCAGCTCGGTTCGCAAGAGACCGACCCCTTCGGCTCCCTGCGCGAGCGCTTCGTGCACCTCGGCCACGCTGGCGGCGTTGGCGAGGATACGGACCTTATGGCCGTCTTTGGTGATCGCCGGATCGCTCCGGTGCTCGACTGCGTGCTCGCGTGCCCGCCGGCGGCTCGCGACGAAGTCGCGCGCCTTCGAGAGGCGGGCGGACGCGGGAAACCGCACGAGCAAACCGCCGTCCCCGTCGAGGATCACCTCTTCCCCATCCGCGACGTCGAAGATGTCCGGGCCCAACCCCACGACCATTGGCAGGCCCAGCGAGCGGGCGACGATTGCCGCGTGTGCGGTCACTCCGCCGCCGGCCAGAGCCACGCCTTCGACACCGGCGAGCTCGGCCACATCGGCTGGACCAAGGCTGTCGGCGACCAGCACGCCGCTGGTCCGGGTGCCTCGCGCGCCGGCAGCATGCGCCGCAGCGCGCCGCCCAAGGCTGCGCACGTCGTCAGCGCGCTCTGCGAGCATCGGATCGCCAAGCTGCGCCAGGGCTCGTGCGCTTTCTTCGGCCGCTTCACGCAGCGCGACGGCCGCGATCAATCCGGATTCGACCACCAGGCGTTCCACGCCGGCGCTCATTTCGGGATCCTGTGCCATCAGGATGCCCGTCTCAACGATGTCGGCCTCGGCGGTACGCCCGCCCTCGCGAAGCATTGCCGCAATGGACTCGAGCTCGTCTGCGGCCGCCGTGAGCGCTGCACGCGCTTTGATCAGCTCCACAGCGCGATCCGCGTCGGGAACCGGCCGTACATCGATGGCCGCCAATGGGCCGAGCACCATCGCTTGCCCTGTCGCCGTCCCGGGAGCTGCGCTGACTCCGCGCAGCACTCTCTCGGAGCTCATCGTCGCCCTGCCCTAAGCAACATGCGTCCTGCGCGCACCCGGCCGGCGCATCAGGACGGGCTGGTGACCGCCCTCTGAAGCGCCCGCACGATCAGAGCCGTCGACGTGGCGCCTGGATCCTGGTGGCCGACCGAGCGCTCGCCGAGGTATGAGGCACGGCCTTTCCGCGCCTGCAAGGGGATCGTCGCGCGCATTCCGGCTTCCGCCGCCGCCGCCGCCTGATCCAGGGCTTGAGGCAACGGATCGCCCGCGGCGATGCGTGCGCGCAGCGTTTCCACCGCCGGCTCGAGCGCATCGACCATTGTCTTGTCGCCCAGTGCCGCGGTGCCCAGGTCTTTCACCGACGCGAGCGCGGCGGCCAGAACCTCGACCAGTTGAGGGCCGTCGAAGCTCGGTTGGTCGCCGAGCACCCTGCCGCCGCTGCGCAGGGCTGAGCCCCACAGAGGCCCGCTCGCCCCCCCCACCGTTGAAACCAGCGTGCGGCCCGCAAGGCCGAGCAGCTTGCCGGGTGGCAACCCGCCATCGGCGGCGAGGGCCTGGACGACGGCCTCGAATCCCCTCGTCATGTTGATGCCATGGTCGCCGTCGCCGATGGCGGCGTCGAGCTGGACCAGGTGGTCCCGCTCGGCGCGCACCGAGGCGTCGATCTCACGCATCCAGGAGGTTATCGTGGCCGCGTCCATGACCCTTTCGGTGATCAAGGGTAGTGTTTACGCCTTCCAGCGCAGCGCCGCTGTATGAACGGGGGCGTCCCAGAGCTTGGTCAAATCGTCGTCGAGCTCGAGCACGGTGAGCGATGCGCCCGCCATCTCGAGCGACGTGATGTAGCTGCCGACGAGGTTCCGGATCGGGTTGAGGCCCGCCTTGCGGAGCCTGGCGTCGACCTCCCCATAGATAAGGTAGAGCTCGAGGAGCGGAGTGCCGCCCATGCCGTTGACGAACGCAAGTACGTTTGCGCCCTTGCGCGCCTTGAGGTCCGAGAGCACGGCCTCGACCATCACGTCGACCACCTCGCTGGCCTTTCCGAGCGCGGCACGGCGGCGGCCCGGCTCGCCGTGGATGCCGATGCCGAACTCGATCTCGCCCTCGGGCAGGTCGAAGATGACCTTGCCCGACGCCGGAGGAATGCAGGACGACAGCGCCACTCCGAAGGAGCGAGCCCGATCGTTGACGCGCTTGACGGTATCGGTCACCTTCGCGAGGTCGGCTCCGCTTTCAGCCGCCGCGCCGGCGATCTTTTCGGCGAGCACTGTCGCGCCGACGCCACGCCGTCCCGCCGTGTAGAGCGAGTCCTGCACAGCGACGTCGTCATCGATGACGACCGCGGTGACCTTGATGCCCTCGTCGGCCGCATCCTCGGCGGCAAGCTTGAAGTTGAGGACGTCACCGGTGTAGTTCTTGACGATATGCACGACGCCCGCGCCACCATCGACCGCCTTGGTGGCTGCCAGCATCTGGCCGGGCACCGGCGAGGTGAACACCTCGCCAGGGCACGCTGCGTCGAGCATGCCCAGACCGACAAAGCCGCCGTGAAGTGGCTCGTGCCCTGAACCGCCACCCGAGATCAGCGCCACTTTGCCTTTCCGCGGCGCGTCCTTGCGGACGAGGATCTGCGCGGCGGCGTCGTAGCGGAGCAGGTCGGGGTGAGCCGCGGCCAGCCCGGCCAGCGATTCTTTGACCACCTGCGCTGGGTCGTTGAGGAACTTGCGCATCTGGTTCGTTTCGACTGCCATTGTAATTTTGATCTCCTTTGGAAAGTTGACTTGGCGCCCTGCTAGGGAGTTGCGGCAGCCCGAGCAGGCTCTTCGCGAGTGACGGCCGCTTGGATCGGTCGCTCGACCAGTCTAGGGTTCGCCAGGAAGTCGTAGAGGAAGAGGGCCCCTGCTGCTCCGACGAAACCGGGAACGAGGTAAACGGGCACGTACTGAGTCCAGAAGGTGTCCCTCCGGCGATGGCCTGGACAAGCTCAGGGCCGAACGCGCGAGCCGGGTTGAGCGATGCACCGGTGACGGGTCCGAAGACCAGGATGATCCCAACCACCGCACCACCGATGACGACGCCCGCCAGCGGGGCGCCGGCCGAGCGGCCGTCGACGATGCCGAGGATCGCGAACAGTAGAAGCCCAGTGCCCAGCGCCTCTGCGAGCGCCGCCTGCAGGTAGTAGCTGCTCGACGCGTCCGCAGCGAAATGGGTCTGGCCCATTCCGAAGGTGACCGCGTTCGCCCCGAAGACGCCCCAGATCGCCAAGGCGCCGAGGGTGGCACCAGCGTACTGAGCCACCCAGTATGCCGGCACCTCCTTCCAGGGAAAGCGCTTGGTCACCGCGAGAGCGAAGGTGACCGCCGGGTTGATGTGGCAGCCCGAGACTTTGCCGATGGCGTAGACGAGCGCAGTGATGATGAAGCCGAACGCGAAGCTGATCGCCAGGAGATCTGCTTCCGTGACCGCAGGCACCGCCTTGCCGGCGAGCGTGAGCGTCGCGATCACCGAACCCGGGCCAACCAGGACTAGTGCCGCCGTGCCAAAAAACTCCGCCAGCGCCCAGCTGTGGTATCGAATACATCGCTCTCCGGCCCCCCTATATCTGACTTGTGTTCGACAATGCCGAACTGATTTCACAAACCGTAGACCCACAAGGCCGGTTTGTCAACAGCCAACTTCGCCAGTTCGGCTGAGATCAGCCGCCGGCGACCGTGACGCGACGCGATCTGTCGGCCCCACACCAATCTTGTGGGCAAGAATTGGTTGCCGCAGCCAGGGTCGAGACCCTTCCGATGCCCTACTCTTGGTGCGATGTCCAATCGGCGCACAGTCGTGATCGGCCGAGAGATTAGCCGGGGAGGTCCCCCGACGTAAGCGCAGTCCGCTGATGTCGAGGACCTCCCGGCCCACACAAGGCCCGGAGGTTTTTTTATGCCCAGGCAAACAGTTCGGGACCAAAGACAAGTCACCGCAAGGCGGATCGTGGTGTACGACACCACGCTGCGCGATGGCGCCCAGGGCCCTGCCGTCTCCTTCTCCGCATCGGACAAGCTGCGCATCGCGAGGGCGCTTGATGGGCTCGGCTTCGACTACGTCGAAGGTGGCTTTCCCGGGTCCAACCCGAAAGACGAAGAGCTGTTCGCCGGCTTGCTGGCTCATCCACTGAAGAGCGCGCGCCTCGCGGCGTTCGGCGCCACGCGTCGCGCGGGCGGAACATGCGAGGACGACGCCAACCTCAACGCTCTCATCAAGAGCGGCGCTCCGGTCTGGACCCTGGTGGGCAAGAGCGACCCCTGGCAGGTGAGGACCGTCCTGCAGACGACTGCAACCGAGAACCTCGACATGGTCCGCGACTCGGTGACCTACGGGGTCGCCCAGGGTCGGGAGGTCATTTTCGACGCGGAGCATTTCTTCGATGGCTTCGCCCGGGACGCCGAGTACGCAGTCGAGGTCTGCCTCGTAGCGGCCCGCGCGGGAGCGAGCTGGGTCGTCCTGTGCGACACCAACGGGGGCAGCCTCCCGGCCGACGTAAGTAGAGGTGTCGAGGCCGTGAAGCATGGCTTGAGCGAGCTCGACCGGCCGGTCGGCGTCGGCATCCACTGCCACAACGACTGCGAGCTGGCGGTCGCCAACTCACTGGAAGGCGTCATGTCCGGAGCGGACATGGTCCAGGGGACAATCAACGGCTACGGCGAACGCTGCGGGAACGCAAACCTCGTCTCTGTCGTCGCCAATCTCGTGCTGAAGCTGGGGATGGAGGCGCTGCTGGCCGGAGCATCGGCAAAGTTCACGGATCTGTCGCGAATGGTCGCCGAGATCGCCAACCTCGCCCTACCCCTGCAGCAGCCGTTCGTCGGGCAAGGGGCCTTTGCCCACAAGGGGGGCCAGCATGTGGCGGCCGTGCTGCGCCACCCGGACTCGTACCAGCACATCGACCCCAGCGTGGTCGGCAACGAGCCGCGCGTCCTAGTATCCGAGCTGTCGGGCAGGGGAAACGTTCTCGCCAAGGCCCGTGAGTTTGGTCTTGAGCTCGACCGCGACGATCCCCACACACAGTGGTTGGTCCAGCACTTGAAGGAGCTCGAGCACCGCGGCTACTCCTACGAGGCGGCAGACGCTTCATTCGAGATGCTGCTGCGGCGGCTGCAGCCGGGCTACGAAGCACCGTGGCGGGTGGCCGACTTCACGACGATGGTGCGCAAGGACGGGGGCACGGTCCACGCGGAAGCCACCGTCAAGGTGGAGGTTGGTGGCGCCGTCTATCACACCGCCGCCTCTGGAAACGGGCCTGTAAACGCGCTGGATGCTGCGCTGCGGAAGGCGCTGAGCCCCCGGTTCCCCGGCCTCAAAGGCGTGAGCCTCTACGACTACAAGGTGCGGATTCTCGACGGGGCGGCGGGCACCGCAGCGACGACGAGAGTGCTGATCGAGTCCGGGAGAGGCCTGAAGCGTTGGACCACGGTGGGCTGCTCGAGCAACATCATCGAGGCCTCACTTGCGGCGCTGGTCGACTCGTTCGAGTACGCGCAGTTCTCGAGGGCGGCCGGAAGGACTTGACAGGCCGCGCTCGCGTCCGACCCAAGAAACGCCCCCCTCCCCTCCGCGCCCGCAAAGCGAGCGGGGAGGACCTCCTCCCCAGGGGGGGGAGGGAGCATGCCCGGCAGGAGATACCGCCGGAGCTCAGACGCGATGTGCGGATGCTCGGCGAGGTGCTGGGACAGGTCATTGCGGACTACGGCGGGGCCACCCTCCTCCGAGACGTTGAGTTGCTCAGGCGTTTGGTGATCCGAGCCCGGGATGACGGAAGCTTCGAGCGCAAGGCCGAGACGCTGGTCGCGTCGTGGTCGGTGCAGCGAGGAGAAGCGGTCGCACGAGCCTTCGCGTGCTACTTCCACCTCGCCAACCTGGCCGAAGAGCACCACCGCGCCAGGGTGCTGCGCGAGCGCGACCAGGGACCCAGGTCCCCGCGTGAGTCGGTGGCCGCGACGGTCGCCGAGCTGAGATCACGCTACGGACAGCGCCGCCTCCGCGATGTCCTTGCTGATTTCGAGGTGCACCCTGTTTTCACCGCCCATCCGACCGAAGCCCGCCGCCGAGCCGTGGTGACGGCGATCCGCCGAGTCGGCGAACAGCTGGACCACCTCGACGACCCGATTCGCTCGGAAGCGGAGCGACGCGAAGCTAAGCGCCGTCTCGTTGAAGAGATCGACACCCTTTGGCGGACGGGCCTCCTGCGCACGACGCAGGTGCATCCCCTGGACGAGGTGCGCACCGTCATGGCGGTGTTCGACGAGACCCTCTTCCTGGTGGTGCCGGAAATTTACCGAGCGTTGGACTGGGCATTGAGCCCGTCCGACAGCGGACGGCGCCCTCCGCTCGCACCGCCTTTCCTCCGATTTGGCAGCTGGGTCGGGGGCGATCGCGACGGCAACGGATCCATCACGGCCGAGGTGACCGCTGCGACCATGGTCATCCAGTCGGAGCACGTTCTGCTGGCCCTCGAGAACGCGACCAATCGTGTGGGCCGCGCCCTCACGGCCGACGCGTTGACTACGCCGCCAAGCCGCGGCCTGCGCCGCCGCCTGGCGACGATCCGTGCCGCCGAACCCACCCGCTTCGCCGAGCTCGAGAAGCGCTCGCCATCCGAGCAGCACCGCCAGTTTCTGATCCACGTTGCCGACCGCATCCGCGCAACCCGAATAGGCGATTCGAAACAGGCTTTTGGTTCCGCCGCGGACTTGCTGGACGACCTGCGCACCGCACAGGGGTCGCTGGCCGCCGCGGGCGCCGCGCGCCTGGCTTACGGCGAGCTGCAGCACCTGATCTGGCAGGTCGAGACATTTGGCTTCCATCTCGCCGAGCTGGAGGTGCGGCAGCATAGCCACGTCCACTCCCGCGCGCTGGCAGAGCTGCGCGCGGGCGCTCGACCGCCGGATCTATCGAGCGAAACGCAAGAGGTCCTGGACACGCTTGGCGCAATCGCCGCGCTGCAGGCGCGCTTCGGCCCCAACGCATGCCGCCGGTACGTCGTGAGCTTCACACGCGATGTGGACGACATTGCGGCCGTCTACGAGCTTGCCCGGCATGCGACAGGCGGCGTCATGCCAAGCCTCGACGTCATCCCCCTTTTCGAGACGGTCGCCGACCTCAACCGGTCGCCCTCCGTGATGGGGGCGATGATCAAGCTCAAGCCTGTGCAGCGCCGGCTCACACAGGCTGCGCCGCGGCTGGAGGTCATGCTCGGCTATTCGGATTCCACCAAGGAGGTTGGTCCGCTCTCGGCCACACTCGCGCTCTACAACGCACAGGCGGCACTGACCGCCTGGGCGGCCAGGCACCGGCTGCGCCTCACTCTCTTCCACGGCCGCGGGGGTGCGCTTGGGCGCGGCGGCGGTCCGGCCAACCGCGCAGTTCGAGCCCAGGCGCCGGGATCGGTCGGCGGCCACTTCAAGGTCACCGAGCAGGGAGAGGTGATCTTCGCGCGCTACGGCAACCCGGCCATCGCCCGCAGGCACCTCGAGCAGGTCGCGTCGGCGGTGCTGGAGGCTTCGGTGCCCCGGAAAGACAAACGCACGAAACCAGCCGCTGAACGTTTCCGCCGGCTTGCCGTGCAGGTCGACAAGGCGGCACGCGGCGCCTATCGCGAGCTTGTTGAGTCGTCCGGATTCGAAGAGTGGTTCGCGAGGGTGAGTCCCATCGAGGAGTTGAGCCGGCTGCGCATCGCGTCCCGTCCTGCCCGCCGGGCCGGCGGTCGGAGCCTTGAAGACTTGCGTGCCATACCCTGGGTGTTCGCGTGGTCGCAGATGAGGCTCAACCTTCCTGGTTGGTATGGACTGGGAAGCGGGCTGGCGGCGGCACGGCTCGAGGACCTGCAGCGGGCCTACGCATCGTGGCCGCTCTTCAACGTTCTCCTGGACAACGCGGAGATGAGCCTGGCCAAGACTGACCGAAGAATTGCAACCCGTTACCTGGACCTTGGAGCCAACCCCGTCCTGTCGGCGCTGCTGCTCCATGAATATGACCTGACCAAGGAACGGGTCCTCGCCGTCACGGGGCATTCGCGTCTCCTGGAAGACCGGCGGGTTCTGTCGTGGGCCATCGAGCTTCGCAATCCTTATGTGGACGCTCTCTCCCACCTGCAGCTTCGAGCCCTGCGCGCGCTAAGAGCTGAGGATGCGGGCGTGCGCGAGCGATCGCGGGCTGAGAGGCTGTTCCTGCTTACGGTCAATGGAGTCGCGGCCGGCCTACAGAACACCGGATAGGCGCACACGATGAATCCACCGTCCATCCCCAGTCCGGCAAGATGCAGAATTGGCCGGGATGAGCGAGCCGGTGAGCGAGGGGGCGCGACACGCTGCTGACGGCGATGCCGTGGTGGTGCTCGACCAGGTCGTCAAGCGGTTCGGGTCCATGGTCGCCGTCGACGGCGTGAGCCTGGAGATACAGCGCGGTGAGTTTTTCAGCATGCTGGGTCCGTCCGGATGCGGCAAGACCACCACCCTCCGCATGATCGGCGGCTTCGAGGCACCGACCGAGGGGGTCGTCCGGCTCGACGGGCAGGATGTGACTGACCTCCCCGCGTACAAGAGAAACGTCAACACCGTCTTCCAGTCCTACGGGCTCTTTCCGCACCTGAGCGTCTTCGACAACGTCGCATTCGGCCTCCGCAGGCACAGGGTGCCCGCGAAAGAGGTCGAGCGGCGGGTGACGGAGGCGCTGGAGCTTGTGAGCCTGGCCGGCTACGGGAAGCGCCGGCGCGCGCAGCTTTCGGGCGGGCAGCAGCAGCGCGTCGCTCTGGCCCGGGCGCTCGTCAACCGGCCCCAGGTCCTGCTTCTCGACGAACCCCTCGGAGCTCTGGACCTCAAGCTCCGCAAGCAGATGCAGCTGGAGCTCAAGCGCATCCAGAAGGAGGTCGGCATTACATTCATATTCGTGACCCACGACCAGGAAGAGGCGATGACCATCTCCGACCGGATCGCCGTCATGAACAAGGGACGCATCGAGCAGCTGGGCCCGCCCGAGGAGGTCTACGAGCGCCCTGCCACGGAATTCGTCGCAGAGTTTCTCGGCGCTTCCAACCTACTTGACGGGACCTATCGGGGCAGCCAGGACGGCTGGGGAATGGTGGATCTGGACAGTGGCGCCACGATCCGGATACCGGACGGTCCGAGTCGTCAAACCGGCGAGCGGCTGCGGTGCGGGGTGCGGCCAGAGAAGATCCAGATCATCCCGGCAGGCGGGCTCTCGGCAAGTCAGAACGCCGTTGCGGGTACCTTGAGGAGCGCCGTCTTCGCGGGCGTCAGCTACCAATACTTCT
This sequence comes from Candidatus Dormiibacterota bacterium, assembly GCA_030946685.1. Lineage (GTDB taxonomy): Bacteria > Chloroflexota > Dormibacteria > Dormibacterales > Dormibacteraceae > Palsa-872. Next base: position 73,941 of record JALYYG010000047.1, read on the forward strand.
TCCAGACCAACGAGGGGCGGGAGATGTCGGCTTTCGACCGCAACGCCAGCGGCGGCGCCGTCGCCCGCCCAGGCGAAGTGGTTCGCCTGGCGTGGGCGCCAGAGCACACTTTCGTGATTCCGGTCGAGGAGGCTGCGCAGCACCAACCGGCCGTGGAACAGCACGCGTAGGAGAGCTAATGAGCACCGAACGAGACCCACTTCCGTTTTACATGGACCCGGCGTTCCTGCGAGGGCTGACCCAGGCCCGCATCTCGAGGCGCACCGCCCTCCAGGGAGCCGGCGCGGCAAGCCTGGCCGCCGCTTTGGCCGCCTGTGGGGTGGGCAGCAAGCCACAGCCGGCGGCCCACACGAACTGGGTGTGGGACAAAGCCACGCAGGCGGGAGTCCTCGACTTTGCGAACTGGCCGCTGTACATCGATGTCGGCCAGGACTCCAAGGGGAAGACCACGTACCCCTCGCTGGCGCAATTCACCAAGGCGACCGGGATCAAGGTCAACTACAGCGAGCCGATCCAGGACAACGACTCCTTCTTTGCCAAGGTCGCGCCGGTGCTGCAGCAGGGCCAGGCGATCACTCCCAACTACGACATCATCGTCGTCACCAACGGCATGCAGCTGACCAACTACATGCTCAAGCACTGGCTCACCGAGCTCGACCCGTCGAAGCTTCCCGACTTCACTGCGAACGCGGCGCCCCGGGTTCAGGCTCGCGCTTTCGATCCCGGCAACCGGTTCACCATCCCCTGGCAGTCAGGGTTCACCGGCATCGGTTACAACCCGGCTAAGACCGGGCGTGACGTCACGAGCTACGCCGACCTTTTCGACCCCAAGTTCGCGGGCAAGGTGGGAATGATGAGCAACCTCGCTGACACTCCAAACCTGGCCCTGGTCGGGCTTGGGATCAAGCCGGAGACGTCAACGGCGAAGGATTGGCAGAAAGCGGCCGACAAGCTGAAGAAGCAGCGTGACGACGGCATCGTTCGCAAGTACTACGACCAGAGCTATATCAAAGCGCTTACCGCCGGTGACACCTGGATCAGCATGGCCTGGTCCGGCGACATCTTCCAGGCCAACCTCTCGGCCGGCAACGAAAACTTGAAGTTCGTCATTCCGTCAGAGGGTGGGGTCATCTGGACCGACAACATGTGCATACCGCTGAAGGCGGCGCACCCGGTGGACGCAATCACGTACATGAACTGGGTGTACCAGCCTGCCAATGCGGCCACGCTCGCGGAGTACATCGACTACATCACGCCGGTGCCGAGCGCAAAGCAGTACATCGAGCAGCAGGCAGCCCAGGAAAAGGACGCCGCCGCCAAGGCCGCGCTCCTGCAGACGTCCGAGAGCCCCCTGGTCTTTCCGCCCGCGGACGTGCTCAATCACACCTCGTACTACCGCGTCCTCAGCCCGAGCGAGGCCATTCAGTGGAACAGGATCTTCAACGCAGTCATCATCTCCTGATCGAAATATGAGAGAGAAGCGGGGCTAGCCTGCAGGTGGCGACCGGCATACACGAGGTAAGGCGACCGGCGTTCAGCGCCCGCTGGGGACGAGCCCTGGCGCCTTACCTCTTGATCTTGCCTGGAGGCGGCTGGCTGCTGCTCTTCTTCCTGCTGCCCATCGTCACCCTGGCCATCACGTCGCTGGAGTCGGGCGACTTCGTCAGCGGCTTCGATTTCACCTGGAACTTCGGTAACTACACCGACGGGTTCAGTCTCTACTCCCAGCAATACCTGCACGCGGTTGAGTACGGGGGCGCCGCGACGATCGTGGCACTCCTCGTCGCTTATCCGGCCGCATACTGGATTGCGTTCTACGCCGGCCCGCGCAAGTCCGCCTACCTGCTGGCGGTGCTGCTGCCCTTCTTCGTCTCCTTTGTGATCCGGACGCTGTCGTGGGAGACGCTGCTCAGCGATGACGGGCCACTGTTCGGACCACTCAAGTCCGCCCACCTGCTGCCTCTCGATTTTCGCGTCCTTGCCACGCCGGTGGCGGTGACCGGGGGCCTGGCGTATACGTTCTTTCCATTCATGCTGCTGCCCGTCTACGCCTCGTTGGAGAAGATCGACAGGGGCCTGGTCGAAGCAGCAGAGGACCTCTTCTCGAACCGCTTGCAGGTGTTCTTGCGAGTGATCTTTCCACTGTCCGTCCCCGGCGTCTTCGCAGGAGTGCTGCTGACAGGCATACCGGCGGTGGCCGACTACGTCAACCAGGACCTGCTCGGGGGGGTTGGCACAACCATGGTCGGGCGCGTGATCGAAACGCAGTTCCAGGTCAGCACAAATTATCCGCTCGCCGCATCGCTGGCATTCGTTTTCATGCTCGGCCTGCTGGCGACGCTGCTGCTCTACCAGCGCCTGTTCGGCACCGAACAGATCATGGGAGGCTGACCGTGAGCGGGGCGGATGCGCGGGCGTTGGAACCACCTGCGGCGTTGGAACCACGTACACGGACAAGTGCAAAGCGGCGGCGCCGGATCGGGGCTCTGCTTCTGCCTGGCTACACCCACCTGGTGATGGTGTGGCTGTTCGCTCCGATCGCCGTGATGATCCTGTTCGGGTTCAACGACACCCACGGCAAGCTGAACATCGCTTGGTCGGGGTTCACGTTCAAGTGGTTCGCGAACCCGTTCGCGGTCCCCGCCCTGACATCGGCCGTCTACACATCCCTGCTCACGGCGGCGGTGGGCATGGTCCTCTCCACCATCCTCGGCACGATGATCGCGCTCGCCTCCCACCGTTACAGCTTCCGCGGCAAGACGCTTCTGGATGCGGTCCTCGTCATGAACATCGCCGCGTCCGAGGTGGTCATCGGCGCGTCGCTCCTCACCCTCTTCGTCGCCGGCAACATCCCGCTCGGATTCGTCACCATCGTCTTGGCCCAGGTCATGTTCTCGATCCCGTTCGTGGCCATAACCGTTCGGGCGCGCCTGGTCGGTTTCGACCGCTCGCTCGAAGAGGCGGCGCAAGACCTGGGCGCCTCGCCGATATGGACGTTCCTGCTGGTCACGCTGCCGATCATCTTTCCCGGCGTGATGGCGGCGGCGCTGCTCGCTTTTGCGCTCTGCCTGGACGACTACGTGATCACGAGCTTCGTCTCCGGCGGCACGCTCACCTTCCCGCTATGGGTCTATGGGGCGACTCGGAACGGGGTGCCCCCCCAGGTGAACGTGATCGGCACCTTCATATTCATCACCGGAGGCTTTCTTGCGATCTCCTTCGCGCTGGTCCGGAGCTGGCGAAACCGCCAGCTGGAGCGCGAGGCGACGCTTTGACGCGTCGGTCTTAGCGCATGCCACGCCTTGGAGGGATGTACGGCCCCGACGTGACCTTCCTCGGCGTGGGGCAGTGCGACCTCGAACAGCCCGCGACCTTCGCGGGCGCCGACATTGTGATCATCGGCGCTCCTTATGACGCCGGAGCGTCATATCGGGCCGGAGCCCGCTTGGGACCGAAGATGATCCGGACCACCGACTACCTCCCGCACGATTCGTCACGCCCGCACCTCGCGCTCAGGGTCGATCCGCTGAAGGATCTAAGAGTCCTCGACGCAGGCGATGTTGAGATGCCCGGGGTCGAGGCACAGCTGCCGATCGATCGGCTCGAGAACGCGGTGCGCACGGTCGCCGAGGCGGGAGCGATCCCGGTGGTGCTCGGTGGAGACCACACAGTCACCTGGCCCGACGTCACCGGTGTCGCTCGCGCCAAGGGATGGGGCCGCGTTTCGGTGATCCACTTTGACGCGCACGCCGACACCGGGGACATCCAGTTCGGGAGCCTCATCGGTCATGGGCTGCCGATGCGACGTCTAATCGAATCCGGCGCATGCCGCGGCGACCGATTCCTGCAGATCGGACTTCGCGGGTACTGGCCGGAGCCCCCGACGCTCAAATGGATGGCCGATCAGCACATGCACTCCTTTGAGATGCACGAGGTCGTCCGACGAGGCCTCGACGATGTGCTCACCGAGGCTTTCAAAATCGCGATGGACGACTGCGACGGCGTGTTTGTTTCCGTGGACGTCGACGTGGTGGACCCCGGGATGGCGCCGGGCACGGGCACGCCGGAGCCGGGCGGTTTCACGGCGCGCCAGCTGCTCGACGCGGTTCGGCGCATTGCCATCGAGCTGCCCGTTTTCGGCATCGATGTGGTGGAGGTGTCACCTCCCTACGACGCGGCCGAGATCACCGCATTCCTGGCCAACCGCGTGATCCTGGAGATGCTGTCCGGCATCGTCTTCCGGCGGCAGGGCGGAACCTGGGCGTCCATCCCACAGACGTTGCTCGAGGGCCGCGAATGAAGGATGTGCTCCGGCTGCTGCAAGCCCAGCGGGAAATCGAGCGGCTATTCGTTGCAGAGGTCGCCCAGGAGCCAGATCCTCCCAGGGGTTGGTCCCCGGCCATGGTGATGTTCCACGTGGCGCAATGGCGCTCCCGTTTGTGGGATTCAATGGCAGATGCCGCCGAAGGGCGGCCTGTAAGTCCGCCGCCGGGTGACATCGACGAGCTCAACGACACGGAGATGGCGGGCGCCGCCGGCCTGTCACTGGCCGATGCGGCGGCGCGCTCGGAGGCGCTGCTAACGTCGCTCATCGCCATGTGGGAGACGATGGAAGATCAGCCCTTCAAGTGGTACATGGCGGACACGACAAACGAGGCGGTCATTCGCAACAGCTACGTCCATCCCCGCATACACCTGGCGGAGCAATTCACAGAGCGCGGCTATGTGGCACGCGGCCAGGCCATCCTCGAGGAAACCGCCACAGAGATGCGCAACGCCGAAGCTCCGCCGCACATGCTCGGCGCAGCCCTCTACAACCTTGCCGGCGTGCGAGTCGCCCAAGGCCGCAACGACGATGCGCTGGCGTTACTCGATGAAGCCCTGCCGATGCGTACCGACCTGAAAGTCGCCGCCGCTACGGATCCCGACCTCGCTCCCCTGAGCGAGTCGGAGCGCTTTCGCTCTCTCGTCGAAAACTAGGCGGCGAAGGGCCGGATCAGGTCGGCGAGCTCGTCGAGCCGCCCCAGCGCCTGGTCCCGGCCGTCGGGCGGCACGTAGTAGATGCATCGCTCTACGCCCGCCTCGGCGGCTCGCTCGATCTCGGCCGCGGTGGCCTTTGGGTACAGGCTCACCGGAATGGGGCCGCGACCGGCGGCTCGCGCCAGCTCCTGCAGCTCCGGGATGCGCGCGATGTCGTTGCGACCGAGGGGCATCCAGCCATCCCCGTAAGCAACCACGCGTTTCAAAACGTTCGGCCCGCTGCCTCCGAGAAGGACCGGAGGGTGCGGCTTCTGGATCGGCTTGGGCCAGCACCACATCGGTCCGAAATCCACCATCTCGCCATCGTATTCGGCCTCGTCCTGGGTCCAGATCGCCTTCATCGCCTCAACACGCTCTCGCATCAGCTTCCATCGCGATGTGTACTCAGCCCCGTGGTCGGCCATCTCCTCCCGATTCCATCCGGCGCCGATGCCGAACAAGAACCGGCCGTTCGAAACGTGGTCTACGCTCGCGACCTCCTTGGCCATGTGGATCGGATCTCGCTGGACCACGAGGCAGATGCCGGTGGCGAGCAGCAGCGTCCTGGACGCCATCGCCGCCGCGGTCAGCGCCACGAACGGGTCCAGGGTATGCCAGTAATGCTTTGGCAGCTCCGCCCCGCCGGGCCACGGAGTCAGCCGGCTCACGGGGATGTGCGAGTGCTCGGCGACCCACAGTGATTCGAATCCAAGCTGCTCCGCGGCCGGAGCCAGCTCTGTCATCGAGATCGCGTAGTCGGTTGGAAAGATGGCCAGGCCGAACTTCACGGGTCCATGGTGACAGGCGTGGCAAGAGCCGGGCCGCTGCTCGCTACTTAAAGGGACGCCCTACGGTTGCCGGCCCAGTGGACCTTCTCGCGGCGATCTTCAACGAACGTCGGCGTGTCTTGCGCGCCGAGTCAGTGGAGGTATCCTGCCTGTCGAGCGCCCGCAAAAGGGCCACCACCACCCGAGGGTCGAGGTGGCTGCCGGCCTCTTCCTGAACCACCCGCCGCGCCTCCCTCCCGCCGCGGGCGTGCCGGTACGGCCGATCGGTGATGAGTACGTCGTACGTGTCGGCGACAGCGACGATTCGCGCCTCGATCGGGATGGCGTCCGCCAGCAGACCATGCGGGTACCCGCTTCCGTCCATCCGCTCGTGGTGATAGAGGACGCCAAGCAGCTCCCGCTTGAAATGCCCCCCGCGCTTGAGGATCGTGACGCCGATCTCAGGGTGTGTCTTCATCAAGGCGGACTCGGTTTGGTCTAGTGGGCCGTGCTTCTCGAGGATCGCGTCGGGAATACCGAGCTTTCCGACATCGTGAAGGAGGCCCGATCGCGCCAGAACCCTCAGCTCGGTGGCCGACATCCCAAGCTGCCGCCCGATCTCCACGCACAGCTCTGCGACTCGCCGGTTGTGGCCCTGGGTCTCGCGGTCTTTGACCTCCACGGCGGCCACGAGCGCCGCGATGACCTCGAAGTCCAGTTCCTCTACGTCGATCGATACCTCGAGCTCGAGGGCCGCCTCCACGACCGACCTGAACGATCTCGCCCGAGAGCGTTCGACGATGAGCGCATACAGCGCGACCGCCACCGCGGCGAGCATGAGCAGGTGGTAGTACCACCATCCGACGGTCCAGACCTGGAACAGCACCATGGCCGCCGCGGAATCCGCCAGCAGCACGAAAGACGCGAGCAGGAACGCCTGGCTGGCAAGGCGTGCTCTCCGGTAGATGCGGGCCTGGCGCATCGCGGCGAAGAAGAACAGCGCGATGCTGATGATCGTCAGGACGGTGCTGTAAGGAGGCTGCGAAAGTGGCAGCTGGGCGATCAGCCACGTGCGGTCGATCGCGACCCCGGCATAAACCGCGAGGCCGATCACGACGAAGAGGACGAGCCAGCCCGCGGGCCACAACGGAAGGCGCCTCTCGAGTCTCCCCAGCCCCGGCATATAGCTGGCGGCGAGCAAGAACGCCGGGACCGCAAGGCTCAGGTAGGCCGAGACCGCCACCGCGCTCCCGGAGTACTCCCCGAAGAGATCGGGGACGAGGATTCCGGGCGTCGTCAGCCCGTGGACCGCGAAGATCGCGCACAGCGATGTGAAGCCGAGACAGAGAAACAAGACCCTGTAAAGACCGATCTGGATCGTCGCGAGGGCCAGGGCTGCGGCAACGATGGCGGCCACCCCCGATACCGCCGAGACGATGTAGAAGTGCTGGTAGGGCACCGCCAGAGTGGCGCCACCCCCCGCCGCGGCCAGGGGCACGAAGCTGGCCGGCACCAGCAGCCCCAGAATGACCAGGGCATCCGGCCAATCACCCGCACGTCGGACCGATCTCGTCGCCAACGAGCGCACAAGCACGGTTGCCTCCCCCCTTTCAGAACAGGCTTCCCGACTCTGGTTACGGGACCACAATTCCATGCGTGCTTGGAGCCGAGCGGGTTCCAAGAGGCGTCTTGAGCTCCCTATACAGCTAGGACAACGAGCGAGGCCCGGCCCTGGGTCGCTAGGTCCGGCGAGCAGCCGGACCGAACTCTCCGCCCCGTTCACGGGGAGGAGGCCACGCCTTAGCGTGGCGTGGGCGAGACGACCGGCGGTATCAGACCTGGCTGGGTCAAACGGACAGGTCGGAGGGCGCCTCGAACTCAAGGCAGCGTGTCCCCGTAAGGTCCACCCAGTACCGCCCACGCGCGTGAACGATGCGCATCAGAACCTGCTCGCACGCGGGGCACCGCACCACGGCGCCGGGGGCGTTCAGGTACACGTCGACCCGCCCGACCGCATGAACCTTGCCGCATCCCGCACAGGTGCTCTGGGCCGTGGTCATCTCCATGGTGAAGATTTCGCGCAGCAGACCCGCGATCGCGTTGCCGTCGAGCTTCAGATCCGATTGCTTCATGGTCAACCTCCTGTGGCTCCAAACCGCTCCGTCCTGATCCAGGCCGCGTCATAGCCCGACTCGACCAGCAAGTCGGAGGCTGTCTCGACAAACGCCGTCGGTCCGCAGATGAAGACGGCCGGGGTGTCCTTTTTCGGCCAGGCCACCTCAGCCACCATCTCGCCGTCGATCCTCCGTCCATAGCCGTCCCAACCTGGCGGCTGTGAACGCGTGAGGGTATGGGCCACCGTGAGACACTTGTCGGCGGCCGAAAGGCGCCCAAGCTCATCCTTGTAAATGACGTCCTCGATCGAACGGGACGAGTACAGGAGGCGCACCGGTGCTGTGGCTCCGGCGGCCGCGTGATGGCGGATCATCGCCATCAGGGGGACGATTCCGGAGCCGCCTGCGACGAGGAGCAGCGGCCGCTCCTCCCCAGCCCTCCAGACGAAGTAGCCGCCGATCGGCCCGCGAACCTCGACCCTGTCGCCGGTCCGGACCTCACCGACGAGGTAGGGCGAGACCTCCCCATCCTCCAGCCGTTCGACGGTGAGGGTGACCAGCAGGCTTTCGGGTGGCGAGGCGATCGAATAGCTGCGCTGGGCCTGATAGCCGTCCTCGGCGGTCAGGCGGATGTCAACGTGCTGACCGGCCAGGTGTCCCGGCCAGCCTGGAACGTCCAGCACCAGGCTGGAAACGCGTGACGTTTCCCGGATTACCTCGGCCACCTCGCCGAGCTGCCAGGTCAGTCGCCCCAGTACCGCTGCTCGCGCCATGGATCACCGCGCAGGTGGTAGCCGTTCGACTCCCAAAACCCAGGCTGGTCCTCGTTCTGGAGCGAGATGCCTCGCACCCATTTGGCGCTCTTCCATAAATAGAGATGTGGAACCAGGAGCCGGGCCGGCCCCCCGTGCTCTGGATCGATCGGCTGGCCGTCGTACTCGAACGCGACCCAGGCTTTGTGCCCGGTCAGGTCGTCGACTGGCAGGTTCGTCGTGTACCCCCCATCGCTGTGGGCCACGGCGTACTCGGCGGCGGTTTCGACCTGTTCGAGGATGGTGTCGAGCGACACGCCCGTCCAAAGGGTGTCCAGCTTCGACCACTTGGTGACGCAATGGATGTCGACTGTGAAGCTCTCGCTGGGCAGCCTGCGAAATTCCTCCCACGTCCATCGTTTGGGTTCGTCCACCTCGCCAACTATCGATAACGTCCACTCCGACAGCGGCACCCTCGGAGTCGGACCTGCGGACAGGACCGGGAAGTCGTTGACCACGTGCTGGCCGGGAGGCACGCGTGGGCTGCTCGCCGTATCGCGCCGCTTGCCGCGGAACCCACGTGAGACGAATCCCATCCCGTCCCGCCTCTTGGCTACAGCGCGCGCATGCGATTGTTCTTCGCGTTGTGCTCGACCTCGGCCAGTCCCAACGCCTCCATCAGCGGCGGAACGTACATCCCAAACCGGCCGCGCAGCCCTTTCTTGAGTCCATACCAACCACCCACCGGGTTCTTCGGCGAACGGCCCCAGGCCTCAACGGTGCCCTCGGCCGCGGGCTTCTGCTCGTCAGCACTCCCCAGCGGCATCCAGTCGCCGTGCTTCTTGAGCATTGCGTGCAGGTCGTCCAGGCAGCGCAGGTCGTACCTGAGCTCTGTCTTTCCGACTGTGCAGACCAGCGCTGGCGGACTGAGGGACTCGTCCTTGTACATCTGGTAATCAGAAGACCCACTCGGCGTCTTCAACAGCCAGGGCGACTGCTTCGTGCCCGACCCCGTCACTTTGATTTTCGCCATCTCACCTCCAAGGCTCTGTATTCAGTAGCGATCATAGGAAATTGAGCCGGGTCAGCCGCCAAAGCCTACCCGGCGGATACAGGGGACTTCCGGTCACCAGGTCAACGTCCAGAGAGTAGGCGCCGAGGACCACGTGCTCGCTGCCTTCGCGTGTACCGGCCGGCAGCGGCTTGTCGACCACAAGGGCGGGCGCGTCCAACCTCTGTCGGAGGATCATCCCGGGCCATTCGGCCAGGTCCACGTCCGCCGTCGAAAGCAAGTCGGACTGGCCACCCCATGGCGTCGAGTAGGCGGCGACGGCCTGGTTCCTGGCTATCACGCGGCGCACGTGCAGCCCGGAATGCATGGACGCGATGAGCGCCTTGGCCGCGTCGAATGCGCGAGCCAGCGTGAGCTGGCCCATCACGCACCCGAACAGCATGAGCTTGCGACCGTCGACCAGAGCCTCGGCCGCGAACAGGAAGTTGGCGCCCTCCTTTAGGCCGGACCCGGTCTTGATGCCGACGATCCCGCTCTGGCCCAGGATGCCGTCGACGTTGTAGACGGTTTTCGCGACCGGGAGGTCCGCCTGCGGCAGGCTCACGATCTGGGCGAAGACTTCCAGCTGCATCGCCGCCATGCCCATTGCCACTAGGTCGCTCGGCGTGCTCACAGAGTTCGGCGAGGCCCCGCTCGTGTCGGCGAACGTGGTGTGCGTCAGGTGAAGATCCACGGCCCGCTTGTTCATCGACGCGACGAACGTGTCGACGGAACCGGCGTCCCAGCGCGCGAGTATCTCGGCGAAGTTGTTTGCGGACGGTATGAGCATCCCCTCAAGAAGCTCGAACTCGGTCAGCTGCTCGCCTGACTGGACCTCGACCACCGATTGCTTGTCCGCAAGCTCGGCCTGGTATGCCTGCACATCAGAGTCGGTGATCGTGATCGACGGCCCCTGTTGGTCCCTCTGCAGTGGCTTATCCTTGAGGATGACGAGCGCTGTCATAACCTTGGTCACACTCGCCGCCGCCACCGGCTGCTCATTACCGGAGCTCGCGATCAATCCCAGCCCGGAGACGCCCACCGCAGCAGAGCCTGTTCGGGGCCACGGGATCGTAGGTGCGGCACCAGGCACCCGGTCCTGCACGGGAAGAGAGCCGGTCGCCGCCACTGCTGGGAACGGCCTGAAGTAGTTGATTGCGCCGCCCACAACGATGAGGCCCACGAGGAGGATCGCCAATCGCCGCCGCATACCGCGAACATGATGAAGAGTGCCGTCACGGAATGCCCGCTACGGCCGAGTAAACTTCGGAGCTTGAATCTGGAGGCGATCGCCGCCTTGGTCGCCGCCTCGATGTTCGGACTCGTCTCCGGCCTAACGACGGCGGCAACCTGATGGCCTCGTTCACATCCGGATTTCGGTCATCGTCATCAAGCGCAGCTAACCCAGCTCGACCGGCCGGGCGTCGGAACAAATAACGGGTTCGTATTGGTTTTGGTTGATATGAAGAAGCTCGACGGCATCCACCACATCTCGTCCATCACCGCCGACGCCCCGAACAACGTCGCCTTTTACGCGGGCGTCATGGGTCTTCGGCTGGTGAAGAAGACTGTGAACCAGGACGACCCGACCGTCTATCACCTTTTCTACGCGGACGAAAACGCGAGCGCCGGGGCCGATATGACGTTCTTCGAGTACCCGGGTGTCGCGCCAGGCCGTGCGGGCGCAGGCATGATCCACCGCATCGCGTTTCGTGTCGCTTCGGGGAAGGCGCTCGATTTCTGGCAACGGAGGCTTGGGACCGCCGGGATCAATGCAGAACGCACTGAGGCCTCCCTCCTGTTCGCGGACCCCGAGGGACTGGGGCTGGAGCTCACGATCGCCGACGTCTCCGATGCGCCTTTGATGGCCGAGCACCCGGAGATCCCAACCGATGTCGCGTTGCAGGGCTTCGCCGGAGTGCGCGCTTATTCGAGCACGCCGGACCGCAGCCGCACCCTTCTCGAGGACGTCTTGGGCTTCAGCAGTACCGGGCCTGGCCGGTTCGAGTCGCGCGGCGAGCGGCGCGGTTCGTTCTACGTGTACGAGCCTGCTCCCGAGAGTCGCGGCTTGAGCGGCGCGGGGACCGTCCACCATGTTGCGTGGTCGTCGACCATGGAAGACCACGCCGCCTGGCGGGAAAAAGTTGTCGCCGCGGGCGCCCGGCCGACCCCGATCATCGACCGCTACTACTTCAGATCGATCTACTTCCGCGAGCCGAGCGGAGTGCTCTTCGAGATCGCGACCCTTGGCCCGGGCTTCACAACCGACGAACCTCTTGAGCACCTCGGTGAGCGCATCTCACTGCCCCCCAACTTCGAGCACCTTCGGCAGGAAGTCGAGCGGACGCTGACCCCACTTCCCAACCCGCGCGCAGCCGCTCGGGCATCGAGCACGTGAAAAGGGCACCTCGACTTCCTCTAAGCTCAACCGACAGCGGCGATCACGCGCGCGATCTGCAACTTGAGTGCCGGCGACGCCAGGCCTCGTACCGCTAGAGTCGTGCGGCGCCGCACCACGTCATCGACCGTCGCCGCCAACTCGTGCTCGACGGCGTGGTAGGCCTGGGCCCAGACGTCGGGGCCATCAGGATGGATGCGCTCCATGGCGTTGGCGTGCTGATGCTGCTGAGCCATGACCTGGAACGACTCGCGGCCGTAAGTCCGTGCGAGGTGCAACGCAACTCCTGGGTCGACCTCCCTGTCGAAGTTTTTGAGTCCGCCCGCCGCTTCGGGTAAGGGGTCGTCGACGAGGCGCGTGGCCACAAGGCGCGAATCAGCGAGTCGGTGGAGCACGTCGAGAGCGATGCGCCAATGGGTTGTGAGCTTGCCGCCGGCGATCGAGACCATGCCGCGCGGACCGGTGCGAACCAGGTGCTCGCGGTGGGCGCCGGCCGTCGAGCCGTCGCCCATTGGAAGCACGCGCAGGCCGGCGAAGGAGAACCGCACCGCCTCTGGGCGGATCACCTCGCAAGGCAGGGCAAGCGAGGCTTCGGCGAGCACCTGCGCAACGTCCGACTCGGTGACGGCGCAGCCGCCGGGTTCCCCTTCGTAGTCCGTATCGGTGGTGCCGAGCATGAGCATGCCCTGCCACGGAATCGCCATGGTGACCCGGCCATGCTCGAGAGGGACCACAACGCCCGCCCGCCACTCCGTCTTGGGCTCGAGCAGTAGGTGGACACCCTTGCTCAAGCGCGCCATCGGAGCGCATGCAGGATCTTCCAACCGGCGGACCGTGTCGACCCAAGGGCCGGAGGCATTGATGACGTGTTTGCAAGCAACCTCGATCGCGCCCTCGGTTGCACCTCCCTGGACGGAGGCCACTGCCGGCCGACCCGCGCGGAAAGCAAGGTCTGTGATGCGAGCGTGGTTGAGGGCGGTAACCCCGAGGTCTACGGCGGCGGAGACAGTCGCCAACACGAGCCGCGAGTCGTTGGTTTGGCCCTCGTCGAAGAGCCCGCAGACCGTGAGCCCATCGGTGCGCAGGGAGGGGATGAGCTTCTGGGCACCGCGGGCGCCGACTAGACCGACACCCGTGCCTCGGAAACCGCAGAAGGCCCCATAGGCGAGGACGCCGGCGCCCGCCAGCGCCGGTCCCGTTGGACCGCCCCTGTATGCGGCGAGGACGATCGGCAGCCGTCGCACCAGGTGGGGCGCGACGTGCGTCATCAGCGCTCGGCGCTCACGCTGCGACTCCCACACCAGGCCCAGGTCGCCCATCGGCAGATACCTGAACCCACCGTGGATGAGCTTCGATGAGCCGCTCGAGGTCGCTCCGCCGAAGTCTCCGGCGTCGACGAGAGCCACGTCGAGGCCGGCTCGCGCGGCCTCGTACGCGATGCGGCTGCCGATGATGCCCGCACCGATCACAAGCAGGTCGAAGGTACGTTGCCCGAGACGTTGCCAGGCAGCATCCCTCTGGGCGGTCATGCCCGTGTCACCCCGGTGGGGATGCCGATTTGAAGGCCCGCTCCGGCGCCCTTCGGAACCTCCCCGCTGAGCGGGGAGGACATTGCGCTCACCAGCCGTACAAGCGAACCGCGAGGGAGCTCTGGGTACGCCGGGAGGAAAACCAGGCTGCTCATCATTCTTCGCGCCTGGTCGGGATCCGCCTCAGGCCGGCCGGAGGGGGCAGCCAACGCGCCGACACTGCTCGCGCCGCGCGCGGCGTCGAAACCGGCAAGCCGGCAGGCAGCGATCAACTCATCGGGCCGGGCGGTCAAGACTGGGAACAGCCAGTGGGTCCGCGCTTCCATCCCACCACCGGCGACCTGCAGCCCCCGAGGAAGGTTCGCGGCCAGCCATTCGCCGGAGGCTGCGCGCCGTCGAAGACGCTCATAGTCGAAGGTGCGAAGGCGGTACGCGAGCGTCGCCAGCAGCGGCGCCGACGGCCGGACCTCGAGCTGCGCAAGCAGCCGGCCTGGCCGGAACGCTCGCACCGAGGTGTTGACCAGCCTGTCGAAGTCCTGCCCGGCTGCCCGCTGAAACCCGGCCAGCGCGCCGTACGCGAGCGGACGCGTGGCGATCTTGAAAGCGAAGAACTTGAGCGCGCCGGCCGCGTACGCACTGCGCGCCTGCACCGGCCACCGGCGCTGATGACTGCGCATTCGTTCGAGGACCGATCGGTCCCGTACCTTCAGCAGCGCCCCGCCCAGCGCGGTGCCTGTCTTCAGGGCCCCAAAGCTGTACATGGACACATCGGCGCTCGGGTCACCTGTGTCGCCGGGACCCGTGAAGGCCTGCGCGCAGTCCTCCCAGAGCAGGAGGCGATGCCGCATCGCGAAAGTCACGAGCGGCCCCATCTGAAAGCGCCCACCAAAGAGGTGCGCGACCAGGACGGCCCGAGTCCTCCGCGTTACGAGAAGCTCGGCGAGCTCGAGCCTGGGCGCGAGGGTCGCGAGGTCGAGGTCGACCGGTACCGCCACCAGACCGTGCGCCTCGAGGATGCGCACCATGTCCGGGTGGGTGACTGCAGAGACCAGGACTTCATCGCCGGCGAACAGGCCAAGGGCCTCCAGCAGCAGGTGAAACCCGGAGCGGACCGAGCGACAGGCGATGCCCTGGCCTGAGGGCGACCACGTCCTGGCCAGCCGAGCGCTGCGACGCTCCGGATCCCGCGCCCAAAGGCAGGCCGACAGCGCGTAGACGAAATGACGAAACCGGATGTCGAGACGGTGTCGAGACTGGAGTGTCAACATGCCCGCTAAGGTCGGCGCAATCGAGTCTCAGAGTCAGTCCCGAGCGGTCTCACAATCGTCTCAATCTTCCAAACCGCCGCTAGCGCTGCAGGGTTGGCCGGGGTCCCCCCGGCCATGACTTTGTCTCTAACCACTCCTATGCGCGGCGAGGAGAAAACTCGTCTAAAACAAGGCTCATCCGCATACCGGAAAGAGAGCAGCGCCTGCGGCGAAGCCGCACGCGCGACGAGAGAGGGAACCATCCGGGTTCCCTCTCATAAGGCGGGTCGAAGACCCGCCGTTACTGCGGGAAGCAGGCCGCTGCCGGCGTTCCCTTGATGTTCGCGTGGGTGTCGGATGAGCTCACGACTGCCATCGACGTGTCGACGGGGCCGGCAATCGCGGACATCGTTCCCGACGCGTTGGCGTCTGAGGAGTGGTAGCTGCTGTTGAACTGCGTGTTGTAGTTGAGGCACTGGAAGGTGTTGTGATCGGTTGCTGTGCTCGTAACGCCCAGGCCCGCCCAGGTCACATCCAGGCTGATCGGCAGCGGAAGGGCGGTGCCGCCGCCACCACCGCCGGCGAGCGCGTTCGGGTCGCTCCTGCCGGTGACCGGAGCTCCAAAGCCCGGACAAACCTCACCGGCGGTCAATGTCGTATGCACCCTGGCGGTCTGCAGGTTCTTGCTCACTGTGAAGTCAGCTGGGTTGATCACGAAACAGCCGAACGTGACGTTGCCCAGGTCATCGGACAGGCCGACGGTGACTATGGTGCTGTTCATGACGGTGCGCTGACCATTCGGGTCCCTGGGTCGAAATATGTTCAGCCCGCGGTCGACACTGAGGCTGAAAGCCTGGCCTGGAGGGCCTCCCTTCGCCGCCCCAAAGGTGGCGCTGGCATCCACGTTCGTAAACGTGTAGAGGCCTGGGCCGAGTCCGCCCCCGCCGCCGGCAGCGACCACCGCGGCGGCCAGCGCAAGCGAACCACAGAAGACGATTGAAACCACGAGTGCGAGCCTTTTGACCAAGTTCATCGTTTCTCTCCATTTCCAACTTTGAATTTCACGAGGGCGCAGTGACGACTGCTCCGAAGTCGGGGACGTGAGACATGGGGTTTCCTCCTTGAACACGAGTGACCTGCAATGACCCGGATCATCCGCAGGACTCGTCTCACAGCCCGTCTCAGAGGGGTTTCAAATTCCCTCTCAAACTGACGTCCCCGGCGCTATGGTTGGCCGCGAACCAAGTGGCGAATCGATGAAGGCCGTGCGCAGCATGCTGGACAGCCCCCGCGCATTCGATGCGGTGGTCGTGCTCCTGATGACGGGAATCGTGCTCAGCGCCTACATCGACGCTTACGCCCACGTCATGGCTCCCGGCAGGGTTATCCAGGATCCTGCCAACGCCGCAGCGGGCGCTCTCACCGTCTGCTGGTTCCTGGTGACCGGTTTCCTGTTCTTTTTCTTTGGGCGAGGCTTGAGGCAGGGCCGGCCCTGGAACCGCGCCCTTCCCGACGGTTACACGGGCTCGCTTGCCGCGGCCCTGGTCTTTGGTGCGGCGCTGATCGCCGACAGCAAGTGGCCTACTGCCGCAGGAAGCAGCACTTTGGGGCTGGACATCCTGTTCACCCCTCCCCACGTCGTCGAGATCGCAGCGGCAGCCGTGATGGTCAGCGGGCCGCTCCGGGCGGCAGCACGGCGAGGTGAGTCGGCGGCGAGCATCGTGACTCTTGTTTCCGCGGCTCTGCTGCTGTCGGTGTTCACATTCGCGACGCAGTTCGTCCATCCACTTATCGACCCTTGGTCGTCGAACGATCCACTACAGGTCCCGGCCTCGGTCGCTACGTGGGTCAGTCAGAACCTTGGCGTATCAGGTCTGTTGATCCAGGCCACGATCCTCGCGGGCACCGCTCTTCTCCTGAACAGCGGCTTCAGGCTGCGCCCCGGTTCGCTGACCCTGGTCTTCACCATCAACGGCTTCTTCGTGACGATCACGAAGACGCACTTCTATCTGCTGCCAGTGGTTGTCGCAACCGGGCTGGCGGGCGATGCCTGGCTGGCGTGGAGCGCGCGCCGGCAGGGCCGACCTTCCGCATCACTGTGCGCGGTGATCGCGGGTATCTTCGCACTGGCGGACCTGATCGCTGTCGAGCTGGAGAGGGGGACTTCGTGGAACCTGTCGCTGTGGGCGGGTGTGATCATCGCGGCGTCAATGCTGTGCTGGATGATGGGCTGGCTCTTGCGCGCCGGCCTGCCAGGTGCGCCAATGGCGGCGCCGGCGCAGCTGGCTGCGGTGCCGGTAGAGGTCCGCTGGACACGCGATCCGCAGAGCACCATCCGGCCTCAGCTGGTGCGCGCTGCCCTTGACGATCTCGGCACGCCCGAAGCGCTCGGCCGCAGCCCGCTCGCTCTCTTACCCGGCGTTTCGCGCGGCGGGTCGGCAGCCGGCGACCTGCGCGCCCTGCTGGTGGACGTGATCGGCGAGCTCACTGCGTCCACAGCCCCACGCGATGCCGAAGCCGGGCATCTGCTCCTCGACTACTACGTCAAGAAGGTCGGCAGCCACGAGGTGATCATGGAGAGGCTCCATCTCTCGCGCCCGACTTTCTATCGGCGCCTGCAGCGCGGGTTTGCCCTGGTCGCCGAACGGCTGGACGAGTTGAGCGAGTTCGCACAGCGAGTCCCTGTCCGCGATTGAGACCCGTTTCGAGACAAACGAGACTGACCTCGATACCTGTTCGGCCGAAAGTAGAGTCATGAGATTAAGCGCGGCGAGATTCGACTGACCTGATGAGCAACCTGCTGAGCCTCGAGCACCTCGTGACCATGGGCGTGATCGCCGTCTGCATCGCCGCCTTGGTGATCGCCGCCCGCCTGCGCCGCGACGCCTGGACTCTGCTCGCCTGCCGTGCACTGGCACTCCTCATTCTGGCCAACGAGTGTGGGTGGTGGGTGTGGCTGGCGGGTCAACATACGTGGTCCGTGAGCTATGCGCTCCCGCTGCAGCTTTGCGACGTGGTCGCGTTCGTCGCCGCGGCTGCACTCTGGTTCCGCGAGCCGTTGCTTGTCGAGCTCACCTATTTCTGGGGCCTGGCCGGCACGCTGAACGGCCTAATCAGCCCGGACCTGCCGGACCACTTTCCGAGCTACCTCTTCCTTCAATACTTCATCGCCCATGGCACCATCGTCGCGGCTGCGCTGTTGTTGGTGGTCGGCTTGCGGATCACGCCGCGCCGGGGCGCGCTTGCTCGCATCATCGCGCTAACGCTGGCGCTGTTCGTGCTCGACGCGAGTGTGAACCTGCTGACGGGCGGCAACTACATGTACCTGCGGCACACGCCCGCGGTGCCCAGCCTGCTGGACCTGATGGGCCCCTGGCCCTGGTACATCGTCGCGGCTTCAGGGCTGGCGGTGGCGTTCTTCGTTGCCCTCGACCTCCCGTTTGCGATCCGCGGCCACCGACCGCACCAGATGGCCGCCGCGGGCGCGCAGGCGACTGAGATGCACAGGTGAGCTCCGGCACCTTCCTTTCACCAGCGGAGGTGAACACGCTTGAAGCTGTTTGCGACACCCTGGTGCCTTCGACTCCGCCGTCCGCGGGAGCCGAGGACCTAGGGGGGCTGCTGGCCCGCTCCGCGTCCGATCTCGACGTGGCAAGGCAGTTCGCGATTGCGCTCGCTCCTGAGCCACCTGAGACCAGGGCTCGCTTCCGGCAGCTGCTAGGCCTGATGGGGAACCCCGTCTTCGGACTTCTGCTGACCGGGCGGCCCCGCGGCTTCGCGCAGCTGCCGCCAGCCGTGCGCGAGCGGGCGCTGCAGCGGATGGCCGAGAGCCCGCTGCCGTTTCTGCGGCAGGCCTTTCAGGCCTTGAAACGCCCCGTCATGTTCATCTTCTATTCGGTTGCCTCAGGCGACGTCCTCCCTCAAGGCGCCAAGTCTGGCGGAGCGAGCTCTCAGCGCGCCCCCGTTGCTGGGAATCCCAGCTGGGCGGCGATCGGCTACGCCGCCGGCCGCCTCCCTGCTTCCAACAACGCGGTCCCAAAACCGATTCGCACGCTTTCCGTCAGGTCGGACGTCGAGCTGACCGCTGATGCGGTCGTGATCGGATCAGGCGCTGGCGGGGCGGTCGTCGCGGCCGAGCTGGCTGCTGCGGGATCGGATGTCGTCGTCCTGGAGATGGGCGACTACCTCAACGAGGAGGACTTCACAGGCAACGAGGCTGAGATGACACCACGCCTGTTTCTCGGCCACGGGCTTCTTGCCACCTCAGATTTTGGGATCACAGTGCTGGCAGGGTCCTGCCTGGGCGGCGGCACGGTGGTCAACTGGAGCGACTCGCTGCGCACTCCGCCCGTGGTGCTTGAGGAGTGGGAGGGCCGGCATGGCGTCGAAGGCGTCGCGGGCCCCGACTATCAACGCGGGTTCGATGTCGCCGAACGACGCATGGACGTGAGCACGCGCGACAGCATTCCGAACGAGAACAACGCAGCTCTGAAGCGCGGGTGCGAGGCCCTCGGCTACCACTGGGACTACATCCCACGCAACGCGTCAGGTTGCGAGCAGCGCTGCGGCGCCTGCCAGTACGGATGCCCGTTCGGCTGCAAGCGCTCCTCCCTCTTGACGTTCCTCCAGGACGCGCACGACAGCGGAGCCCGGGTCATCACGGGCTGCCGCGTCACTCGGGTGCTGGTCAGCCACGGCCGCGCGCACGGGGTCGAGGGATGGGCCGCTGGAGGCCGGCACCGGGTGGTCGTGCGAGCGCCGATCGTCGTGGTCGCTGGCGGCAGCATCGAGTCTCCTGCACTCCTGCTGCGCTCCGGGCTGGACAACCCGAACATCGGCCGTCATCTCCACCTGCACCCCGTTGCGGTGGTGGCCGGGTTCTACGATCACCCTATCCGGGCGTGGGCCGGTTCGCCGCAAACCATCAAGACCGACGAGTTCGCTCACCTCCGGGGCGCCTACGGATTCAGGATCGAGGTGGCCCCGGCCCTCCCGGGCACGATCGCTTCAGGAACCGCGTGGGAGGGCGGGCGCCAGCACAAGCTACAGATGCTGCGCTCAGCCAATGCCGCGATCTTTTTCGTGCTTACACGTGACATAGGCGAGGGCAGCGTGCAGGTGGATGGCCGGGGACTGCCGGTGATCAGGTACTGGCCCAATCGCGTCGATTCCGGCTTCCTGGTGAGAGGCATGCAGGAGATCACTCGCATCGCCCTCGCGGGAGGCGCAGTCGCAGTCTCGACGACGCACACTCCTCCATTGCGATTGGAGAGCGACGCGGGCCGCCCCGGCGCGGTGGGCGCGCAACGGTTGGCGGAGTTTCTTGCTCAGATCGATCGCCACGGCATCTCACCCAACCGGCTGCCGCTCTTCACCGCTCATCAGATGGGAACCTGCCGGCTCGGCGCGGATGCAAGCAGCTCCGTCGCCGATCCATACGGTCAGGTGCATGGGGTGCGCGGCCTCTTTGTGGCTGACGCCAGCGGCTTCCCGACTGCATCGGGCGTCAACCCGATGCTGTCGGTGATGGCGCTCGCGTACCGCGTGGCTCAAAGAATCAAGGCGGGCTAGCACGCTCCACCGCCAGAACGGCGGGTCTTCGACCGCGGCTGCGCCCATTCCGGCATGCGGATGACATCTATTGAAGAATTCATTTCTCCTGATGACGTCTGGCCCTTATTTGGGACAAAGTCATGGCCGGAGGGACCCCGGCCAACCCTGCCACGCTGGTGTTAGTTGATTCTTAGCTAGAGTTTCTGGCCATGCTCCAGATGGTTGAGGCTGCGGTTGGGATCGTCATTCTCGCGGTCGCCTTTTACGACGTGTTCCAGTCCGTGGTCCTGCCAAGGCCGTCGATCGGGAAGCTGCGCCTCGCTCCATGGATCTTGCGCCCGCTGTGGGCGGCATGGCGGTGGCTGGGTACGCGTGACTCGCGCATCGACCGGCGCGAAAACTGGCTGGGCACATTCGGTCCGGTCGCCCTGATAGCGCTGCTTGGGTTCTGGAGCCTGTCGATCATCCTGGGCTTCGCTTTGATAATCGACTCGATCCCGAACCAGATCCAGCCTTCACCTGCTGACTTCTGGGTCTCCCTCTTCTTCTCGGCGTCGACTCTGCTCCCGCTGAGCTACGGCGACATCCTGCCCGTTGGGGCATTGATTCGTGTCGTGATCCTGGCTGAGAGCGCGACCGGGCTGGGGCTGATCGCTCTCGTGATCAGCCTGCTTTTCTCGCTGTACGGGTCATTCCAGCGCCGGGAGGAGCTCGTGGTGACGCTCGACGCGCTGGCGGGCGCGCCGCCGGCTGGGCTGCAGATCCTGGAAACCGTTGCGAGCCATCGGATGCCCGACGAGCTTCGGGCCACGTTCGATGACTGGAGGCGATGGTCGGCGGCGGTGCTCGAGAGCCACCTCGCCTACCCGATCCTTGTGTACTTCCGATCGAGCCACGACAACGAAGCGTGGTTGAACTCGTTCGGAGCGGTCATGGACGCGGCGACGCTGGTTCTGAGCACCGTCGTCAGCGAGGATGCCACCGAAGGACACGCTCGGCTGATGTTCAAGGTCGGCAATCACCTCGTCGAAGACCTGGCGTGGTACTTCCGGTTCAAGAACGATGCCGTGCCGATCGTGGAGCGCCAGGAGTTTGACGACGCACGTGAACGTCTCATCAAGGCGGGCTTTCGCTGCCGCGAAAGTGATGTGGCCTGGAGCGAGTTTGCGTCGCTCAGGTCCATGTATGCATCACCGCTCAATCAGCTGGCTGGCCGCCTTGCCATCCTGCCGGCGAAGTGGATCGGTGATCGCTCCTACCTTCCTCACGCGCGGCGAGATCCGGCTCGATCTCGCCGGCCTAGACGAGGTCGCCAGTCTGACGCTTAGCTGAGGAGAGCCAGCTCCCGCGCCTTGACGACCGCCTCACTCTTGGAGTGCACCCCGAGCTTGCTGCCCACGCTTCGGATGTGCGAGCGGACTGTCGCGTAGCTGATCCCGAGGCGCGTCGCGATCTCGTGGCTCGAGGTGCCCAGGGCCATCAAACGCAGCACCTCGGTCTCCCGAACGGTCAGCGATTCCGCCTGACCGTTGAAGCTTCCAGAATGGTTCAAGCCGCCTGATTCCGCAGATGTAGGCGGACCACAGTGCCGGAGGGCAACGACCTTATCTGGACGAGGTCGCACAGGTGGTTGGCCAGCCACAGGCCCCGTGAAGCTCCGGGGTCGTCGCCCGGGCGCACGCGGTCGACGAGCGGGCGATCGAAATTGCCTCGGTCGCGGACCTCACAGACGAATGCGTCACGCTCTTGCCAGAGCCGCAGCACGCCTCGGCCTCCGCCATGGCGCACGCTGTTGGCGGCCACCTCGCTGACGGCCAGGACGAGGTTTTCGACGCGGTCCGCCCCGAAGCCGGCTTGGCGTGTGTGTGCGGCGACGAACTCACGCAGCCCGACCAGACCTCCTGGGCCGAAAGCCAGCTCATAGTGCTGCCGTGGCGGCGCGGCCAGAGGCGCGTCGAGCAGAGCCGCCGGCGCGCCGAGGCCGCGAAAATCATCGCTTTCGCCGTGCGCGGAACGCTCGCTGATAAACGGATGACTGCGGCGAGCTTCATCGATGACCACCGGGGCCAAAGCGACTGTGTCGTAGGGGCAGAGCAACCACCACGCGGCGCCTGGTGCGAAGGCGACATTGAGGAGCGACTCGTGTCGTTGGCACTCGGTGAGCTCAGCGGGCCCACGTCCTCGCCAGATTGGCTCGCCGATACCTCTGACCGGCCGGCCCGGGCCTCCATGGCGCGCCACGAAGTCATGCCAGGCCGGGATGATGCGAGCCGGGTTGGCGCCGACCTCGAGCATGTCGGCGAACTGCACAGCGTCGGCATCCACGCCCAGCTCAGCGCGGAGAAGGTCGGCCTTCTCGGGGCGCTCGACGACCAGGATCGGTTCACCGGCGGTCAGCCCGTCGAGGATGAATGGGACTGTTCCCGCCAGGAACTCCGCATCGCCTGCATACATCAGGGCTTCGTGGCGGAACGATGTGAGTGGCTGCGACATTGAGGCGCTCATTGCTCTGATGCCCCCAACTCATCGATCACAAGGCCGGGCAAATCTGTCCAGCCGACAACTGACATCACAGTTCGCAGCTGAGGAGGCAGGCCGTGAAGGACGAGACGGCGGCGGCCGCCGACGCTCTCGGCCGCCGTGACAAGCGCGCGGATTCCCGAGACGTCACAGAACTCCAACCGGCTGAGGTCGATGTGGAGATCGCCGACTCCATCCAGCGCAGATTGGAGCGACTGGGCGACGGAGTCGACGTTGAAGAGGTCGATGGCGCCGGTGAAGCTGAGGCCGGCCGGCGTGAAAGTGCGCCGGATCACCAACTGCTTGTCGGCGTACATGAGGTCCTCCTCAGCCCGTTCGGCCACGCATCGTGGCTGCTGGGCAGCTCCCCCGCATGCCACTTACCCCACAACTACTATGCAACGCCTGTCGTCCGGTCGGCACCGGCTTCGTCAACCACGGGCCGCGCCGGGTCAGCGGCCCCATGGCCGTTCAAATCCTCCACCTCACCTTCCCGCCTCCCCATGCCCTGGTCGATCCGCTTGACCCAGCGGTCGAGCGTCTCCACCCAGTGGGCGATATGGTCCTGAAGGTCCCCATCTTCGGGGCTACCGCCGTTCAATCTCTTCGCATCCTCTTCAGTCATGTCTTTATTGCCCAAAAGTTCCACGCGCCCTCCCTCGCGTGGTACAGCCAGCGTAGAGCATCCGTCGAACTCACGCAATAGTTCAATTCTACTTCCATAATCGCCGCACATAAGATCACGGCCATGATGTCCCAACTTGTGCGTAAAATTTGTGGAAGGATTGTAGGAAGACCTGATTGAGGGCGACGCAGTCAGTGGCAAACCAGGAAGATCAAGCGGTTTATAGCATCGGCGCGGTCGCCCACATGCTCGACATCCCGACCTCGACCCTGCGCGGATGGGAGGAGCGGTACGGCGTCGTGACCCCCGACCGCAGCCAGGGCTCGCAACGCCTCTACTCTCGTAGCCAGGTCGAGCACCTTCGGTTTGTCAAGGCCCAGATCGAGTCCGGCAACAGCGCCGCGGACGCCCACAGGCTTCTCGCTCAGCACCTGTCGTCCGGCCCTGTACGGATCGCCTCGGTTGAGCCGAAAGGAGAGCGCCGGATTCTCATCCTCCTGGCCGAGCGCGATGCATACGCGGCGGACCTGGCCGAGTATTTCCTTCGGACCGAGGGCTATGACGTCTGCATCGCACTGGACGCGACCCAGGCCCGGGTCCTTTTTGATGAGCGATCCCCCGACCTGGTCGTGATCGACCTGCTGATCTCTGGCGGTGCCGGCTTCCGACTGTGCGCCGAGTTCACCGCCAAAGCGTCCGCCCCGGTCCTGGCGGTCGCCTCCATCGACCAGCCCGAAGAGGCACTACGGTCGGGAGCGGCGGCCTTTCTCGCCAAGCCGCTCGAGCCCCTGCAGCTGGTGTCGACAGTGCGCGACCTGCTCGGCACCAGCGCGCTCGTCCGGCACGCGCGGCGTGCAGAAGTGACTCACTGATCGAACGGCTGTCGAGCGGCAACGAACGGCTGGACGAGATCCTCAACGGGGGCCTGCTCCGAAACGCGATCACCCTGATCATCGGA
Organism: Candidatus Dormiibacterota bacterium; assembly: GCA_030946685.1. Taxonomy (GTDB): domain Bacteria; phylum Chloroflexota; class Dormibacteria; order Dormibacterales; family Dormibacteraceae; genus Palsa-872. The sequence continues at coordinate 98,474 of JALYYG010000047.1, forward strand.
GTTCCGGGCAGCGGCAAGACGATCCTGAGCCAGCAGTACGCCTTTCACAACGCGACAGTGGAGCGGCCGGCCCTCTACCTGTCCACCGTCACGGAGCCCCTGGACAAGATCATTCGCTATGGACAATCCCTCGAGTTCTTCGATCCGACGGCCGTACGCGACCGCCGCGTCATCTACGAGGATCTCGGCGACCTGCTCACCAAGGCCGGCCTCGGCAACATCAGCTCGCGGGTTGCCGGGGAGGTACTCGAAGCGATCGACAGGTTTCTCAAGGAACTACGGCCGGGCGTGGTGGTGATCGACAGCTTCAGGGCGTTCCACGCCCTGGCGAAGGACGAGAACGAATTCAGGATGTTCCTCCACGGACTCATACGGCGCCTGACCGCGTCGGCGACCTCATCCATCTGGAACGCGCCCTACACCCGAAACCAGGCGCAAGAGGTGGCGGAGTTTGCAGCGGCCGACGGAGCCATATCGCTGGATGTCCAAAACAGAGACGGGCGCGAGATGCGTGTGTTGCAGGTGCTCAAGCTCAGAGGGAGCGGATTCCGTTCAGGCGAGCACGCATACCGCATCTCCGCCGCCGGGCTTGACGTGTTTCCCCGCCTTGCCGACCACCAGGACCACTCCACGTACGAATTGAGCGCCGAGCGCGTGGCGACAGGCGTCCCAGCCCTCGACAAGATGTTGGGCGAAGGGTACTGGGCGGGCTCATCAACACTCATCTGCGGACCATCCGGCGTGGGCAAGACGCTCATGGGCCTGCACTTTATTTTTCAGGGCGCTCGCACAGGGCAACCGGGCATCCTGGCCACCTTCCAGGAAACAGAAAACCAGCTCTCGAGGATCGTGGCCGGTTTCGGCTGGTCGCTCGAACAGCAAGGGGTGCACGTCCTGAGCCGCAGCGTGGTCGATATGTACATCGACCAATGGGTGTATGAGCTCCTGGACATGATCGAGAAGACAGGTGCGAAGCGCGTCGTCATCGACAGCCTCGTCGATCTGATGGTCACATCCGGCGACCCGGTTCGATTCCGTGAGTGGATGTACTCGCTCGTCCAGCGCTGCGCCCGGCGAGGGATCAGCCTGATGATGATCGTGGAGGTGCCGGAGCTTTTCCAGCTGCGCCGCATCGCGGAGCAGGGCCTTTCCCATCTTTCGGACAACGTGGTCCTCCTTCAGTACGTGCAGGATGGCCCCAGGCTCGCGCGCGCCATGACCGTCCTCAAGACGCGGGCAGCCCATCACGAGCCAGTGGCTCATCGTTACGAAATCACGCCGAGCGGCATTGTCCTCGGCGAGGAGATCGCGCTGGAACGCTGACGGCTCAAGCTTCAAGCGCGCTACCACTCGCCCGCCTTCCGCATCGCCGCCGTCCGGGCGTCGGGGTCGTAGACAATTCGATAGATGGGCTCAGCCCAGAGCCTGGTCGTCCGCGACGGACGGATGCGCGGGTGCGGCCTCACCCGCCCGGGGGGACGCTCACCTTGCGAGCCGCCTGAGTGCCAGCGCTCCACGGCCTCCGCCGTCTCACGGAAGGTCGCCACCGCCTCGGCCGGATCGAGCAAGTCTCGATCGTCGCCTGGCGCGCGCCCGAGATGCTCTCGCCAGAGCCCCAGCCGCAGGTTGCGGGCATACGTGCGGGCGCCATCACCCAACCCCGCGGGATCGGTTGGTTCCCTCGTATCGCGCTCGCTATCCAACACGGCGCATGCAATCTCGGAGTCGTGGCTCCACGATCTCCTGTTGAAGTTGTCCGACCCGACCGAGGTCCAGACGTCGTCGATCACGCACACCTTGGCGTGGACGTACACAGGAACTCCCAGCAGGTTTTCGATGTCAAAGATGCTGACCCGGTCGCCGCCGGCGTCCATCAAAGCATGTACAGCCTGTTCCCTACCGACCTGGTTCGGACGGAGCGTCAGCGTGCTCCCCTGGTCGAAGTATCTTGGGACGACTGCTATCAGGTGCAGCTCAGGGTTGGAACTCAAAGCCTCCACGAAAGGCCTCATCACCGATGTGGACCAGAGGAACTGGTCTTCGATGTAGATGAGCCGGCGGGCACGGCGGAGTGCTTTCCAGTAGCCGCGAGCGATGCTGCGCTCGCCCTGAGGAGCGAACGGATAGCCTCCATGACGCCGAGCGTACGTGCGGAGCACCTGGACCGAATGTGTTCCACCCAGCGGCGGGTCTGGCGGCATTGGCGGCAGTCTGCTCGCCCTCCGCTCGGTGTGGCGCAGCAGGTCGTGCACGATGCCGACAGGGTCTCGGCTGAGCGGGCTGCGATCATCCCACCTCTCGCGGAAGGTGAATTCGAGATCTCCGACGGCGGGGCCCTCGATCGCGACCTGGACGTCGTGCCACGGCGGCGTCTTCCCGTAAACGGTGGACATCGGCTGGCGCTGGGGGTCGCCGAGGTGGTCGGCATCATCGCGACGGCTGTGACAGAGGTCGATACCGCCGACAAAGGCTACGTCGGCGGCTCTTCCATCTCCGTGGCGGACGACCACGATCTTCTGGTGGTGGGAACCACCAAGGCGCACGCGTTGGTCGAGAAGCACCTCGCCTCCGGCCGCGTTCAATACCACGCCAAGGTGGCGGTCCTCCTTCGCGCTGAATCCAAGGCGCTCGGCATGAGACCGCCAGAGCAGCCCTTTGACGCTCACCCCGCGACGCACTGCAGCGGAGAGGACGGCCCCGATCTCCGCCTCGGGTCCGTCGGCAAGGCGTTCGTCAGGGTCGCCACGCCAATCCGTGAAAAACAGTCGATCACCCGCGCCCAACCCCTGGACAACCTCGAGCAACCGGCGAAAGTAGGTCGCCCCGTGGACGAGGGTCTCGACCCTGTTGCCGGAAGTCCACGCTCGGCCGTCGGCGTGTCGCCTGTCGATGCCTGTGATGTCGTTGCCACGCTCGGGACCCGTGAGAAACCAACTCTCAGGCGAGTCGGCGGGGCCCTCGTCGGGTCGCATAGCGCGACTCAGACTAAGGCCGACGGCCGGGCTGCTTTCGCCCGGCTTCCTTCTTGGCGACCTCCACTGTTTCGACCAGGAAGCGAACCGCCTTGTCCAGGCTGTAGCCGTCGATCGCGGCGCTCTTCTCCAGGTCCTCGATGACGAGGTAGTCCGTCTTGCCGTGGTTTTCGTGGGGTAGATGGCACCCACAGGTCAGGCACATGGCGATTCCCCTCTTACTTGTGAACGGGCGACCCGGGTGTTACGGCGATTGTTTCCAGTCTGGGCCCATAGTCAGGATCGCTCGAGACTTGGTGAGATTGTCCTCTTTAACCGTTCTCAATTGGAGGATCTGGCGATCGCCAGCTCTGCCGAACGCCCGTTCGACGCGATCCGTACGCAGCTTTACCGTGCGCGCCACGATTTGCATCCATCGGAAGCCGGAGGTCTGACATGGCAACCATTCAAAACCGCACCAGCGGCGTCAAGCAGGCGGCCGCCAATCCGCAGCTCGAGCTGCTCGAGCGCCTGGGCTATCTGGTCCGTGGCGTGCTCTATGCGGTCATGGGCTTTCTTGCGCTGCGGATAGCGCTCGCAACACCCGGCGGCAAGGCCACCGACCTTTCGGGAAGCCTCGTGTGGTTGATCGGCAACCAGTTCGGAAAGCTGGTGTTGATCGTGACCATCATCGGCCTTGTGGCTTACTCAATCTGGGGCTTCGTTCGGGCGATCTACGATCCTCTCCACCGCGGCCGGGATGCCAAGGGCATCATGGCCAGAATGGGCTTCGTGACGAGCGCGGTCTCCTATCTGGCGATCGCCTTGTTCGCTCTCCACATCCTGGCGGGTCAAGGCGCGGCTTCTCACGACAGCACCCAGAAAACGGTGAGCACCCTCCTGGCGAATCCTCTCGGCGGCGTGATCACTGTGGTTCTAGGCGTCATCGCCATCTTGATCGGCATCGGGCAGTTCATCGAAGCTTACCGAGCCACGTTCGCGCAGGACCTGAAGGCGGCGGAGATGACCGCGTCCGAAAGGGACATCGCGATCGGACTCGGCCGTTTCGGAATGGCTGCTCGTGGCGTCACCTTCCTGGTGATTGGTTGGTTTCTGATTCAGGCCGGACTTCACCACGCTCCCGGGCAGGTCCAGGGCTTCGGCGGGGCGTTCCTGTTCCTTCTGGCCCAGCCCTACGGGCGTTGGCTGTTGGGCATCGTCGCGCTTGGGTTCATTGCGCTGGGTCTCCATTCCTTCGCCTGCGCGCGGTGGGTCAGGCTGCTCGGCAGCACAGGTTGACCGCAATCGCCGCCGCCGTCCCGACGCCCAAGGCTAAGACCTCGACGCTTGGATCGTCGACGGAGATTCGTCCCCTGCCTCAGGACAGGTTCTTCAACCGGGAGCTCTCACGTCTTGAATTCGACAGCCGCGTGCTCTCGATGGCGGAAGACCATGCGCGCCCACTGGCGGAAAGGATCCGTTTCCTCGCGATCTTGAGCGACAGCCTCGACGACTTCTTCCAGGTGCGTGTGTCCGGCCTTCACGAACAGCTCATGGCGCCAGTGAGGCTGACCTCGCCTGATGGAATGAGCCCCGAAGAACAGCTGGCCGGTATCAGGCACCGGGTACTGGACCTGATCGAGCGCCAGTCGACGGCGTTCAGCCGGGAAATCGTGCCCGCGCTTGCCGAGGCCGGCTTCAGGTTGGTCAATGCGGAGGATCTGTCCAAGGCCGACCGCAAGCTGCTCGCGGACGTTTTTCAGGAGCGGATCTTCCCGGTTCTCACCCCGCTTGCGGTCGATCCTGCACACCCGTTTCCGTACATCTCCAATCTCTCGCTCAACCTTGCGGTGATGGTCCGCGACCCGATGCGACAGGAGCCCAGATTCGCTCGTGTGAAAGTGCCACCCCTGCTCCCCAGATTCATAGGTCTACCCGATGGCGAGCGATTCGTGCCCCTCGAGCAGGTGATTGCTCTCCATCTGCCGGTGCTTTTCCCCGGAATGGAAATCGCCAGCCATCACCTTTTCCGGGTGACACGCGACGCGGACCTGGACCTCGATGACGATGAGGCGGAGGATCTGATGGTCGCGGTCCAGGCTGAGCTCATGCGCAAGCGCCGGAAGGGCCGCGCTGTGCGCCTCGAGGCGGATCCGGGCATGTCCCCGGACGTTCTCCTTCTACTGCTCCGGGAGCTGGACCTCAGCAATCAGGATGTGTACTCGGTGACCGGGATGCTGGACCTGACGACCCTCACTTCGATCCAGATGCCTGACGGCAACCTGCCGGCTGCGAGCTCGTGGATGCCTGCGACCCAACCAAGGCTACGACCACACAATGGCGAGGCGGTCGACATTTTCGAGGTGATACGAAACGGGGACGTACTCGTGCATCACCCATACGACTCGTTCGTGACTTCCGTCGAGGCGTTCGTCGAGCAGGCGGCCGCCGACAAGGACGTCCTTGCGATCAAAGTCGCGATGTACAGGACTTCTGGCCCCGACAGCCCAATCGCTCGTGCGCTCAAAAATGCGGCTCAGTCTGGCAAGCAGGTAGTAGCGCTGGTCGAGTTGAAGGCGCGCGGAGACGAGCAGGCCAACATCGTATGGGCCAAGGCACTGGAGGCGGCGGGCATCCACGTCGTGTACGGCCTGGTCGGGCTCAAGACGCACGCCAAGCTCATGCTCGTCGTGAGGCAGGAAGGCGCCGGCGTCCGGCGTTACGTCCACATCGGAACCGGCAACTACAATGCCGCGACTGCCGGCTTGTTCGAGGACGTTGCGCTGTTCACAGCAGATCTGGATGTGACAGCAGACATAGCCGAGCTCTTCAACTACCTCACCGGCTACAGCCGCCAGAGCAAATACCGCAAGCTCCTGGTCGCCCCCACCACCCTCCGAGCAGGGATGTTGACGCTGATCCAGCAGGAGGCTTCGAAGCCGGATGGGCGGATCGTGATCAAGGTCAACAACCTGGTCGACCCCGATGTGATCGACGCCCTTTACGAAGCTTCACAGGCCGGCACACGGATCGACCTCATCGTGCGCGGCATCTGCTGCCTCAAGCCTGGTGTGGCCGGGCTGTCGGAAGGAATCCGTGTCCGTTCCCTTGTCGGCCATCATCTGGAGCATTCACGGATCTTTCGCTTTGGGGTTGACGACGGCAGTCACGTGCTCATCGGCTCCTCTGATTTGATGCCGCGCAACCTCGACCGGCGGGTGGAGGCGGTGGTCCCGGTGGCCGACCCGAATTGCAAGAGGGAGATCGAGCAGTTCCTGGAGCTCGAGCTGGCCGACGACACCCTCGCGTGGGAGCTCGCCGGCGACGGCACCTGGCGCAAAGTGGCCACGGGTGATGATCAGCCTGGCCAACCCGGACCGCGCTCCGGCGCCGGCGTCAACACCCAGGTGCGGATGCAGCGCGCGACCCTGGGTATCGTGGACGGGGAACGGGTTCGAGCCTGATGACCACGACCAAACGTGCGGTCAAGAGACCTTCCAAGCGGGCGGCCAGCCTGCTGATCATGAGCTCCAAGGCCGGCTCGATGACGCCCCAGATCGAGGCCAAACTGCGCAAAGCGTTCGCCAGCAGCATGATCGTAGAGTTCGATCCCAAAATGGACATCGAGAAGCTGGTCTCTCCTACTGCCACGGTCATGGTGGCGGGCGGGGACGGCAGCATTGGCTGGGTGGTCCGCAAGCTCGCCGACACCAAACACCCGATCGGCATCCTCTCGATGGGCACCTTCAACAACTTCGCGAAGTCCTTGCACCTGCCGACGACAGTCGATGCGGCAATTCGGGTGATTCAAAGAGGGCGACCGCATCCGATCACCCTCGGTCGCGTGAATAACAGGATCTTCCTGGAGGCGGCGGCCATCGGACTCTTCGGCGAGACCATCGCTGCGGGCGAATCCGCCAAGGACCGAGCGTTCGGGGCGTTCGCCGAGGATGTCAAACACATCGCCGAAGCGAAGCCCTTCACGTATGAGCTGACCGGCGACATAGAGGGCAGCGGCACCGCGATGTCGCTCGTCTTCACCAACACAACATCGATCGGCTCCCAGATGCCGGTGAGCGACAAGACGCCGATGGACCCATACCTGGAGCTGTCAGTGCATGCGGGTGCGACTCGCAGGGACATCGTCAAACGAGTGCTCGCCCGCGCCGTGCTTTCCAAGCACAAAGAAGGAGGCCTCGGCCAGGTGTTCAAGTTCCGCAAGCTGGTCGTGACGGCTAAACCGAAAGTGCGCATTTGGGCGGACAATGCCCAGGTGGGGCGCACGCCGGCGACCATCACGGCGGAGCTGAGCGCGCTGCAGGTGATCCTCACCCGATGAGCGCGCAACCGAAGGACGTCTCGGCGCCTCTCGCCGAACCCAAGCAAGCGGCGGCGGAGGTCATTGCCGGGCGGCCTGGGCCGACCGCCAGGCGCTGGCTCGGTCCCGCCGCCTTGCTCGTCTTCGTCCTCTTCGCGATCGACACCTATGTGGTCTCGCCAAACAGGCCACTTCCGTTTGACCTCCCGATCACCAGATTTATCCAGCAGTTCAATTGGGGTCCCGTCGTCTATCCGATGGAGCTGCTCAACGCGAGCGCCGGCATATGGCAGGTCCTGATCGGCGCCGTCGCGGTGGTGGCGATGTTCATCCTCGAGCGCCGCGCCGGCTGGCTGATGGCGATCGGCAGCATCTCCAGCCTGATCGACAACATCATGAAGCTCGTGATCTCACGGCAGCGGCCGCCCGCGGACCTCGTGCACATCCTGTCGCCGACGACCGGCTACAGCTACCCAAGCGGGCACGCGGTGTTCTTCACGTGGATGGCCTTCATGATGGCCGTGGCTATAGCGCCCAAGATCAGGCCGGTCTACAGGCGAGTCCTCTGGATCTTCGCCGCCATAGTGATCGTGCTCGCCTGCATCGCCAGGGTATGGGCAGGCGCCCACTGGCCCAGCGACGTCCTGGGCGGCGTATTGCTCGGGATCGGCTGGTCGGCCTTCGTCCTGTGGCTGCCAGAGCGCTGGCTGCCATCCCCCAGCTTTCGTTGGTTTCGTGGACGCGCCCGGAAGACCTCGTGATCAGGGTCCGCCTGCTCGTTTTGGCCATCGTGTCCGCGGCCGCGGTTGGAATCATCACCGCGATCGTTGTGATGCACCCTTACCTGCAGATAGACGACTCAATTGAACGCGATATCCAGGCGACCAACTTGGGCCCGCTCACGCTGACCTTCCCCTTCCTCAGCTGGCTCGGCGGACCTGGGGGAATCCCCATGCAAGTGGTCGTCATCCTGGCCGTGCTCCTGTTGAATCGTCGTGCCTGGATCCTGGCAATCGCCGGGCTTGCCGGCGGCCTGTGGTACGAGGTCCTCGTCCACCTGGTCAACAGACCACGGCCGGCGGTCGGCCAGGTCCTGCGTGTGGTTGAGAATCCTGGCTCAACCAGCTTTCCCAGCGGACACCTGATCTTCATCACGATAAGTGCGTCCGTGTTGATGTTGTGCCTCGGCCACAGGTATCTGCCGCCGTGGGCAAGGGCGATCGGTTGGGCAGTCGTGGCAGGAATTGTTCTGGCGGTAGGGCTCGATCGGATTTACCAGGGGACCCACTGGCCGAGCGATGTCCTTGCGGGCATTCTCATCCCGGTCGCCTGGCTGACCCTGGTGGTGTCGATACGAAAGATCTCAGATCGGGCGTTCGCGTCTAAGGAGAAGGAGGCCGAGCAGAGGCACGCCCGCCTCGCCTCTTGAACAGCCAGGCGCTTAACGTTCCGATCCCGATCCCGATCACTCCGCCGACTGCGGCGTCGCTGGGAAAGTGAACGCCGAGGTGGACCCTGGACGCGCCCACGCCCGTGGCCAGCGTATATAGCAAAGGAGCGGCCTTCGGATAGTAGAAGGCCAGTGCGGTCGCGCCCGCGAATGAAGAGGCGGTGTGGCCGGATGGAAAGGAGTGGTCGGGCGGCCGGATCCCCACGACGCGCGCCTCTCGGTTGACAAAGGGGCGCACGCGGCGGAAGAGCGGCTTGACCCGCACCTGCACGACATAGGTCGCTGTCAGCGATGCGAACGCGGTGGCCAGGCCTGCCCGGCGGCCCTTGGGACCGCCAAGTATGGCCAGGGCTGCTCCTCCGGCCACCCACCCGAGCCCCTCGCCGAGGTCCGACATAACGCTGACGTAGCGATCGCTGGTCGTCGAGTGAGGCAAGCCGTTGATCAGGTGGAAGAGGCGCCGGTCGATCCCGGCCCGGGCGGGAGGCGCGACCACCACGGCAACCTCGCCGGCATCGACGTGCACGGCCACTGGGCCGGCCGCGACGACGGGCGCAGTCTGCGGCATTGGAGTCGTTGGCTCAGCGTCCTTCGGCTTGGCCTCCTTCGCCTTGGCCCCCTTCGGCTGGGCGGACTTCGGCTCGGCGGCAGGCTTGGCCGTGCTTCGGGGCGCCGGCCTCTTGGCAGGGGGCATCAGGCGGTTGGTCTGGACTACTCGGCGGGCGGCGGAGTTGAGGTTGGCCCCTTCCGCCGTGCGCGCCCCGCCACCATTCGAAGCTGAAGGATGCGAGCCGCTCCAAACGCGAAGACGATGACCGCCCCGAGGATCAGGGCGAACAGCAGCGCCACCGCCAGCGGGAGGTGGCCCTGGAACATCAGGAAGCTGACCTCCACGCTCTGCTGGTTCTGAAGGATGAAGACGAG
>JALYYG010000266.1 GCA_030946685.1 Candidatus Dormiibacterota bacterium
CGCAGCCTGAGCTTGTCCGAGGCGAGTCGTGACGGCGGTTTCGTCGCGTTCGAGATGACCGGCCCGCCCCAGACCCCGCAGCACGAGTTTCCGCTGCGCCTCGTCATCCCGGGCTGGTACGGCATGGCACACGTCAAGTGGCTCGGCTCGATCACGCTCAGCGACCGGCCGTTTCGCGGCTATCAACAGGAGCCCGCTTATCACATGGCCAGCTCGGATGACGATCCAGGCACACCGATTACGCGCATCCTGCCGCGCTCGCTGATGGTTCCTCCAGGCATCCCGGATTTCATATCTCGCATCCGTTACCTCGGCCCCGGCGCCTGCACGCTGGAGGGACGCGCGTGGTCCGGCCAGGGGGCGATTACCCAGGTGCAGGTGAGCACCGACGGCGGGAAGAGCTGGGAGGACGCGGAGCTTGGACCAAGCGAGTCCGAGTTCGCCTGGCGTTCATGGCGTTATGTATGGCGGGCGGAGCCGGGAGAGTTCGAGCTGTGCTGTCGCGCGGCGGACGCCTCGGGCAATGTTCAGCCGCTGACGACCATCTGGAACGCCCAGGGCATGTGCAACAACGCGGTGCAGCGGGTCAAAGTCGTGGTCGGGACCGGTGTCGTGCCGGTACAGCCGGCGGCCGACCCCAACATGCCCATCCCCTGAACTGTCGCCCGGGCTACTCTCGCGCGAGCTCTGCGCGCCCACGCGTGATCATCACTAGGGAGCAGGCCACGATCCAGGCGAGCAGGGCGGCGAAGGCGATGATGCTTGGTATGCCGCCCGCCGCGAACGGCCCTGAAGGCGCGAAGAAGGAAGCCCACGCCACGACTTGCAGCGCGGCCCCGATGGCAGCTGCCCGGCCGAGCATGCGAGGCAGCCTGCGGGTGGTCAGGATTGCGCTGGAGCTTGCGGCCAGGAAGAGGAGCGCCGGGAACGTGGTGACCTGGAAGGCGAAGTCCTGCAGGTCGTTGAGTAGCGTTGCCCTGGCAGCATCCGGGTTGGGACGGTACGCAAGCGACTGGAAGGCCGCGACCTCGACCAGCGTGCATGCCGCGATTACGACGACGGCCCCGAACGCGGTCAGCGAGGCGATCTCACCCAGCTGGGCGTGGAGCGTGGCCTCGAACACGATCAGCAGGACCATTCCGATGCAGAGATTCAAACTCTCGATCTCGAGCCCCACGTGGTGCGACGTGAAGTAGGCGATCACCACGTCGGGGGGCGCGCCGGCGACCGGTGGCGGCGGGGCGATAAGAGCCGTCGAGCCCATGGCCAGCGCGGCCAGCGTTCCAGAAAATGGAAGCCAGCGCCGTACGTGGTTCACGTGACCGGAGCTTAACCTCGCGAGTGTGAGCGCGTGAAGCCACCCTTCATCATTGGAACGATGCGCCACAGCACGCCTCCCGGCCGGGTGCTTCTACCGCTCGACACACAAAATGCTTACCGAGAACGCTACCGCGCCATGCGCCCGGGCTGGCGCTCGAGCGGTGAGCAGCTTGAAGCACTCGTGCGCAGCCACCTGACCGAGGAAAGCAAGGTCTTAGACCTCGGTTGCGGCCGGGGTGGGGTGGTCGAGCTCTTCTGGCGCGATGTCAAGCTGGCGGCGGGGCTCGACCCGGACGTGCCGTCGCTCGCGGAGCATCGCGCGGCGGGGATGCCGGTGATCCGCGGGCGCGGTGAGCACCTTCCGTTTGCCGGCGAATCGTTCGACCTGGTCGTGTGCCTGTGGGTGCTCGAGCATATCGACAACCCGGAAGTCGTCCTCAGCGAGGTGCGCCGGGTGTTGAGGCCTGGCGGCCACTTCATCTTCCTCACGCCAAATCTGCGCAATCCGCTGTTGCTTCTGAACCGGCTCGCGAAGGCGCTCCCTCAGCTGCAGCGCCGAATCGTGCCGCGGCTGTACGGCCGCATCGAGGCGGACACCTTCGCAGTCCGCTACAGGGCCAACACGGAGTCGTCGATCCGCGAGCAGGCGTCGCGCTGTGGTTTGGAGGTCGTCGCGCTCAGGGCCATCGCGGACCCAACCTACCTGGCGTTGAATGGCTTCATGTTCACGGCATCCGTCCTGTCGGAGCGCCTGCTGCCAGCGTCCCGAGGAGTTCACTTACTGGGCGACTTGACGCATGGCTCAGCGTTACGGACCCAGTAGGTATCCCATGCGGCGCGGCATTCGCGCGATGGCCAGCATCACAGGGTTTGGGTGGTGGCCTTTCTCCTCGGCGGTGTCCTTGGCTATGATCGCGCGCCGCACGACCGCCGCCCCGATGGACCGCAGCGGCTCTGGGGGAAACAGGCGAGGCTTGCGGTTGACCATCGGCAGCCGCGTGGAATCGGTGTCGGCGCCGGTCACAAGGTCGGCGATGACCTTGCCTGCGAGATGCGAGGGCGCGACGCCGTTGCCGGTGTAGCCGAGGGCGTAAAAGAGGTTGCCTGGGGCGAGGCTCCCGAAAGTCGGGAGGTGCGTGGGCGACACGTCGATTGGCCCTCCCCACGCGTCTTCGAGAGGAACGTCTGCAAAGCTGGGAAAGAGCCGGCGAAAGCCCTCCGCCGCTTCCTCGACCGCGCGCATATCGTGCGTGAAGGAATCATCGATCCGGCTAGAAGCGCGGCCTCCGCCGCCTCCAAACGCAATTCGTCCATCGCGTGTGGTCCTGAAATAACGAACCGAGGTTCGGAAATCGGTCACCAGCTCGCCGCCGGTCCAACCGATCTTCGCCAGCTTCTCGGGGGCCGGGGCCGTGAGCACGATGTAGCTGCTCCATGCGACCAGCCGCCGGCGCAGCTGGGGCCAGCCGACTGCCCATGCATTCAGCGCCAGCACCGCTTTCGGCGCGCGAACACTTCCGCCGGCCGTTATCGCGAGGGCAGGCGGGCCCGCGTCAAGGCGCGTCACTGGCGTGCCTTCATGGATGGTGACGCCCCGCTCGAGCAGCACGCGGCGAAGGCCGCGGGCAAGCAGCGCCGGCTGCAGTGACGCGCCATCTCGCATGAAAGCCCCGGAGCGGAAGGCGGGAGAGTCGCACCTGGCCTTGACCTCTTGAGGGCTAAGCGCCTGAAGCTCATCAGGCACCCCAACCTCGCCCGCGAGGTGAACAATCTCCTCGGCAATGGCCTCGTGCTGTGGTGCGGTGGCGGCGTAAAGGTACCCGGCGTGCTTGTACCAGGCGTCGACCTTATGGAGGCGGCAGAATTCGCCGATCGCATTGATGCTGTCCGAGATCGCGCGACACGCGCGCACCGCCTCGTCGCGCCCGTACAGGCTGATCAGCCCGTCGAGCTCGTCCCACCACCCGCTCGCGAAGCCGCCGTTGCGGCCGCTCGGCCCACCACCGCAGATGTCCTGCTCAAGCACCACCACCTTCAGGTCGGGCTTGGCCTGGATCAGGTGGTAAGCGGTCCACAGGCCGGTGAACCCACCGCCAATCACCACGACATCGGCGTTGATGTTGCCTGCCAGCGGAGGCCGGGGTCGCGCGTCCTTCTCCATGGCCAGCGCCTCGCGCAGCCACCAGCTGCGTTGGGCGCCGGGGGTCAGGGCATTGCCGGCGAGGTTCAGCGCGGCGGTGGTCACGCTCACGCGTAAATCCTGAGGCTTCCGAGTCCCAGAGGTCTCGTCAGAGTGGACGGGGTACGATGCCAGGGTGATGGCTAACAAGACGGCGGCGGTTGAGGTCGATGCGGAACGAGTCCAATCCCTGATCGGGCGTGAGGAAGACAGGTTCCGCGCCGCGCGGACGCGGTCGGACGAGCTGTGGCAAAAGGCCCGCGCCTTCAGCCCACGGGGTGTCCCTTCGTCATTCCAGGACGCGTCCCCTCAGCCGATATTTGTCGAGAACGGCCGTGGGAGCCGGGTTTGGGACGTCGATGGCAATGAATACGTCGACTTCCACAACGGCTTCGGGGTCATGGTCGTCGGTCATGCCCATCCTCTGATCGTGGACGCGGTCTCAAAGCGAATCGCGAGAGGATCGCACTTCGCGCAGCCGGTCGCGGAGGTTGCGATCGTCGCCGAGGAGCTGTCGCGGCGCTTCGGACTGCCGGAGTGGAGGTTCACCAACAGCGGGACGGAGTCCACGCTGGATGCGGTTCGCATCGCTCGTGGCTTCACCGGACGTGAGCGGTTGGTCAAGGTCGAAGCGTCCTACCACGGGCACCACGACGCTCTCATGGTCTCCGTCGAGCCGCCCCCCGACAAGATGGGTCCGGCAGACGCGCCGGCGTCATATCCCCAGAGCGAGGGCATCCCCAAAGCCGTCGTGGCCCTGACCAGCGTTGTGCCATTCAACGACCTGCCTGCGCTGGAGCGCATGTTCAAAAACCATCCTGACGACATCGCGGCCGTGGTAGTCGAGCCCGCGATGATGAACTTGGGGATCGTTCTGCCGGACCCCGGCTACCTGGCCGGCATCAAAGAGCTGGCGCACCGGAACGGTGCGCTGCTGATCTTCGACGAGGTCAAGACGGGCGTGACGATTGCGCCGGGTGGTGCGACCGAGCGCTTCGGGGTCCAACCCGACCTGATCGCCCTCGCCAAGGCCATCGGCGGCGGGCTTCCGTGCGGCGCGGTTGGCGGCCGCCAGGACGTCATGGCCGTGATCGAGGACAAGCGCGTGGCTCAGATGGGCACTTTCAATGGCAACCCTCTGACCCTGGCGGCGGCGAAGGTGACGCTTCACGACATCCTGACCCCCAAGGCGTACGCGCACTTTGACGCACTGTCCGAGGTCCTCCAGGGTGGGCTGGACACTGTGATCTCGGAGAATTCGCTCCCCTTCCATGTCGTCACAATGGCCGCGCGCGGCGGGATCACCTACCGGGCCGAGCGCGTGCGCAACTACCGCGACTACCTGACCGTCGACAAGCCCGCGGCCTACCTGTCCTGGCTGTACCAGTGCAACCGTGGCGTGCTCATGGCGCCGGGCGCCGAGGAGAACTGGACCCTGTCCGTGCAGCACTCACAGGAGGACGTCCAGCGCTACGTGGACAACTTCGCGGAGATGGCCCACGACCTGAGGGCGTGACGCCCTGCGTCAATAATTGAAGATGCCCGAGGGCTCGTGGATAATGCGGCCATGAATCTACCTGACCTCCTCCAAATCATCGCGTTGATAGCGTTCGTGCTCGCCGCCGTCGGATGGGGCTACAAGAAGGTCGACCTGATCGCGATCGGCCTGGCGGCCTACTCGCTTTCGTTGTTCATCACCCATCTGTCGAGCTTGACCCTGAGCCTCATCCTCCTAATCCTCGCCTTCATAGCCTTCGTGGCCGCCGCGATCGGGTGGAAGTACAAGAAGGTCGGCCTCATCGGCGTCGGGTTGGCATTGTGGATGGCCTCGTTGCTGGTACACCTACTCATCAAGTAATACGACTTAGGAGCGCAACTTCAGATGGCATATTCAGCGACCTACAACGTCACGATCAAGGCACCGCAAGCAAAGGTGTTCGACTACGTCGCGGACGTCTCGCGCCATGGCGAGTGGGGCAGTGCCGACGACCACATGAAGGCGTCGGCCGAGACGCCCGGCCCGGCGGCGATGGGTTCCCGTTACAAGGCCGACGGAATGCTCAACGGCAAACCCAACCAGTCGGTGGTGACAGTCACGGCCGTTGACGCGCCCAAGCGATTTGCTTTTGATGCGGAGGACTCGAACTCGGTGTTTCACCACGAGTTCGTGCTCAGCGCTGCTGACGGCGGGACGCAGGTCGAGCGCCACGTGACCATGACCAAGGGCCCGTTCTACTTTCCGGTCGTCCTCTCCATCTTCAAGGGCACGGTCCAGAAGAACTACAACGGCGCCATGCAGAACCTGAAGACGAAACTCGAGGGTGGCGCCTAGCGGGCGGCCTGGGTTCGCGCGATGCCGCTGCCCCCGGTGAGGCGAGCGGCGATGACCACCGGCACAATCGTGACCAGGATCACGAACGAGACGACGACATTGACCTCGGGCAGACGCTGCCCTGTTCGGAGGGCGGAGAAGATCCAGATCGGCAGAGTGTTCTGAGCCCCAGCGGTGAAAACGGTGACGATGACCTCGTCAAAAGAAAGAGCGAACGCGAGCATCGCACCCGCCACCAGTGACGTCGAGATCAATG
>JALYYG010000269.1 GCA_030946685.1 Candidatus Dormiibacterota bacterium
AGCGATCCATCGATGGGCCGGTACGGGACCACGTGTTGCTGGCCGGATCGTATAGCTCAGGTCGCGATTGCCCCGTGGCGCCCACAACCAGCACCTTCCCGTCTCGAAGCACCGTGGCGGTGTGCTCGAGATGCACCCCGGCCGTGCTGGCGACCGTCACCCAGAGGTTCGTGCGCGGATCGTAAATCTCAGCGCTGGTAAGGGCGATACTCAGAAAGTTCGGCTCTTGGCCAGTGCCGCCCACGACGAGCACGTCGCCATCCGGGAGCAGCGTCGACGAGTGTCTCCATCGCCCGACGCTCATCGGAGCAGCACTAATCCATCGATGTTGCGCGGCGTTGTAGATCTCCGTTGAGTTGTAGGTCGCGACGTCACCCTGGCCACCAGCGACAAGGACTCTGCCATCGGCGAGTAGCGTGGCAGTCTGGTCAAGTCGGTATTGACCCATCGGCGCCGAGGTTGACCAGCGGTTCGCCCTCGGATCGTAAATCTCGGCGTCGGGCGGCTGGCTGGGGAAAAGCCCGCCATCTCGTAGTGCGACGCTGAGTCCGCCCACCACGAGCACCCGACCGTCCGATAGCAGGGTCGCCGTATGGCGACCCCGTCCCGCGAACATAGGGGCCGCCGCCGACCATGAATTGGTCGTGGGGTCGTAGAGTTCCGTGCTCAAGAGGGAGCTGGCCGGGAACACCGCATCCAGTCCTCCTGCCACGAGCACTTTCCCGCTCGGCAGCAGCGTTGCCGTGTGGTCAAGGCGCGCCGTTGCCATCGCTCCGGCAGCAGTCCACTTGTTTGTTGCCGGGCTGTAGACCTCGGCGCTAGCAAGCGCCTTGCCCCTGCCGTCAGTCCCACCAGCGATCAGGACGTTGCCGCTGCGCAGGAGCGTCGCTGTGTGCTCCTCGCGACCAGTGATCAAGGTGGCAGCCTTCGACCACAATCCCGCCGCGGCCGAAGCCTGAATTACCGAGGCTCCCGTGCCGGCTATGCCCGCTGCGGTCGCGAGGATTAGCAAGCAGGGCGCGAGCCGTCCGCGCCACATATCAGCATTATCTCGCTGCTTGGGCTGAATGCACTTCGCTTTTGACAGAGGCCGACGCCGCGAGATGGGACGCCCTGACGCCGCCGACCGCCGCTCGCTGGTAGCGGCTACGGTTCAGGACCGCACTCCGCTGGAGGGTGGGAGTCCCAGCGCCGACGTCGCTCCCACCGCTCTCTTGAGTCCGGCCTAATTCAATTTGTTCGATTAGTGTCCGCCACGGGCTATAACCAACGTCCACATGTTTGCTAGGCGGCTGCGGATCTGGGCCACCAAGCCATTTCAGGTGCTCTTCGGATACGTTGCGTGGCTGCACGAAGCTAAGTACCGCTTCCCATGCTCCAAACGAAAATCGTCCGGTCCTTGCAATTCACTGCACCCTTGCCGCTAAGAGATTGCCCTTGGAGCCCTAGGTCATCAGCCTTCCGGGTAAGGGTGTACACGATGTCAACTCCTCCATGCCAACTTGGACCCCGAACGTCGATACTGACAAGCTGTAAGCGCTCATGGTGCGCATGGCGTCCCTCAAAGTAGCGGAGCAGATCACCCTGGCTGTAGCCGACGAAATTCGTTTTGGGCTCGGTGACCGAATACCACATCAAGTCTGCTCCAAAGGAACGACCCAACTCACGTTTGTCGCCGCGATTGAACGCATCCAAGAACTTAGCGATCAACACCGCGGTTTCCTGAGGGCTGTTACAGCCCGCGGGTAGTTTTGGATCCCCTGTGACAGTCACGCCTTTTAGCGAGCTTGACTGGGACGGGGAATAGGAAGCTGGCATAGTACTAAATACGCCAAGGGTGGCGACCGCTACTACCACCCAGCCCGTCATCCGTAGTGCGGCAGCCGGTACATTCGCCATAGAGAATCCGTCTCGCATAGATACTTACATAGCCGCAAGGTAATCGGTTCCAGACGGCACCGGCATCCGTGTCATCCCGCATAACTGGTCGGGACTTTGAGGCACTGGTTAGGAGGGCAACCGGCTGCGGCAACGGCAGCTCCCAGGAGTACAAATAGCCGCCGCTTTACCTGGTTGGCGCTCCCGGCGCTCGTCCCACGGGCGCAGTGCCGGGCAAACCCGCTGCCGAGGTCCGCAAGCGTAGCTGCCAACTCGATTGGCCCACATCGGGCGGACCGCTCACGATGGCTCTTTACGACACCAGCCCCAATTCAATTGTTCGATTAGTGTCCGCCACGGGCTACCACTCGCCACCATGGCGACGTGCTTCTAATTGGCGGCCTAGGGGCAGAGACGACCTCGCCCTATGGGGCCATCCCTGTAGCGACCTCCGACCTCTACGATCCTCGAGTCGACCGCTGGTCACCACCTGCAAGCATGGCTGCACCCCGCATCGAGCACACATCGACATTGCTTACCAATGGGATCGTGCTTGTCGTGGGCAATGCAGCCCGGCACGTCTCGAGCCGAGCTCTTTAGTCCAACCGGGAACCGTTGGTCAGACATCAGCTCGCCAATGCACCGGTACCACCAGACGGCAACAATGTTGCCCGATGGCAGGGTCCTGGTTATCGGCGGCTATGGGATTGGGTCGCTCGACAGTGTCCTCTTGTACGACCCTAAAGCCATACCTGCAGTACCCAAGACTCCGACCGACCCGCGGCTTGTTGCCGGGTTCCTATCTGCCCTGGTGCTCGCCCTCGCCACTCTTGCCTTCGCGATCCCAGGGGTACGGCGCCGTTTGAAGGTTTTGCGTGGCGACCGGCAGTGAGGAGTGGATAGCTTAGCTCGTCTTGCAAATGGCGCTTGCAATCATATGTCCGAGCGCTATTAGGCCGCGAGTCGTGACCGCTTAAGATGGTCTACCGGAAACGGCCCAATTCAATTGTTCCGATTAGGGTCCGCCACGGGCTATAAACCCACTTCAGATCCCCGCGCCAGGGCTGCCCTCCAGCCGCTACCTGAAGGGTGCCACGCTAGTTCGAGCTATTAAAGCTTTCGGAACCGATGCGTCCTGTTTTCGCGTCGACCAGGAAGAAACCTTCGTAATGGACCCATTGGCCCTGGGGTGGCGCGGTTAGTTCAACAGCCCAAACTGCCGCCGGGGGGCAGAACCAGCTCGGCAGCTGGACGATCAACAGGGGGCAGCCGCTCTTGGACTCTGAAAACTGCATCGTTCCTCTGCTGTCCCGGACCGTCCAGGGGACCGGCTCGTAATGGGTACGAATCACCACGAAACCCTTCAATTCTGGGTGCTCCTGGGCCGCCTTGCGCAGCGCCAGCTTGGCCGCCACCCCCTCTGATATCGCCGGTCCAGCGGCAGTCGCCACGAGCCGTACAGCCCACGCCCCGACGGCGAAGAGCATGCAGGCTGCCAGTACCGCGAGGACCACGCGACGCATCTCTGCCACCTTAGGCCATAATCAGCGGTTCGATTGGTGTCCGCCAGGGCTATGACCGCTTCCTGCGCCACCCCGGACCGGGTGGCAGCTTATAGCTTCGCCGGGTTTCCGCCTCTTTGTTCACGTTGAGCCATCGCGTTCCGGTTCGGCCCACAAACGCTGCGGTCTCTAAATTCGTTTCTCGCGCACCGATCCGAGATTTGCTGTCGCCGGTCACCTAGGAACGCAACTTGCGGTGTTCGATTGGTGTCCGCCACTGGCTACCAACACCTTCGCTCTCGGCAACCTTGCGGCGGTGCGGCGTCGGGCCAGAGAGGGACCTTCTAGCCGGCTGCTGAAAAACTGGCCAGAGCCCGGGCAGCCTCTAGGACTGCCTGTCGGCGGGCTTGGGCGGTCGCTCCTTCCACGCCCAGTACCGCAAGGTCGGGGGGTAGCAGCCAGCGCTCGCCAAAAGGAGCCATCACCCACTGCACGCGGAGCCTGACGCCTGGCGCTGCAATTGATTTGTAGTGTGTACGGGCGTCACCTGGTTTCTGGGCGTGTGTATCTTCCACCTGCTGTTCGACCTGGGTCCTCTTCCATGCCTGCCAAATGGGCAAGTACTCAGGCCATCGTTCGTGATCACGGACCTTCAGATGGTGTTCAAACGAGGCCTCCTGGCGCTTTTGTGCTGAGAACGATCCCGGATCGGCCCATTGATTAAGTCGCTCGAGCAGTCTGGCATCATCAATGCCTTCGGTTCGTCGGAGCCAGAACCAGAAGTTCAGTGATTCGTCAAGGTCTTCGCTCCAAGTGAAAGATCGCGGCCCGGTGTGCATACGCTGAGGTTATACAGCCTGGAGATCCTGACGCACTCGATCTCGATGAGGCTCGCCGCTAAAGGGCCGTTAGACAGGTGTTTCGAAGCGGGCCCAATTCGGTTGTTCGATCAGTGTCCGCCCACGGGCTATGACCCTCAAATTGGCGCTATCCAGAGCTCGCGGCATGCCGTCCCGGGCCGTTGGCCACATACCTCCCGGTGAGGATGGTGCATCGGTGTGCAGCGCGGCTGCAGGTCAGCCGGCAAGGTTTGTGACTCGCATGTTGACGCCAACGACGATCACGTCGGAGAAGCTGAGTCCGTCGATCTGCCAGGCATAGCAGCCCGGGCCCGTGACGTACGTCCCGCCGGGCGCGGTGCGGTAGCCGTCGGCTGCTTCGTTCA
>JALYYG010000287.1 GCA_030946685.1 Candidatus Dormiibacterota bacterium
CCGGCTCCAGGGACCCTCCAAAGATTCCATCGAGCAACTTGCCGGGCTGATGCGTTAGGTCCGTGGTGGGGCTCTTGACTCGGTTCGTGGAAACCTTCCGCTCTGAACCCGTCTACTGCTGTGAGCGCTGTCGCGAAGGCGCGCGCCTGGCGGCGCACGAAACTCGCCCAGCCGCAGAGCTGCCGCGCGACGAGGCGGCAAACATGAGTAGCCAGGCCATAAAGCGACGCCGGACAAACTGACGAACCCTTCCTAGGCGGGGGTCCGCGTCGCCGACACCGCG
Source organism: Candidatus Dormiibacterota bacterium (assembly GCA_030946685.1). Classification (GTDB taxonomy): domain Bacteria; phylum Chloroflexota; class Dormibacteria; order Dormibacterales; family Dormibacteraceae; genus Palsa-872. The sequence goes on from JALYYG010000287.1 coordinate 284, forward strand.
CCGTTCAACTCAGCCACAATCGTTGCTTCTAAGGCCTGATTGCGGCAGGAGGGTGAAATGGAAGGTCGGGAGAGGAAGGCGCTGATCGAGCGCTACCGTGACGGGCACCGCGCGGTCGTTGACGCACTCGAGGGCTTGAGCGAGGAGGAGCTCGATCGCTCGGCGAGCGGGGAGTGGACCCCAAGGATGATTGCGCACCATCTCGCCGACAGCGAGATGACGTCAGCGATACGGCTCCGACGCCTGATCACTGAGGACAGTCCCGTGATCCATGGCTACGACGAGGTGGAGTTCGCCCGCAAGCTCACGTCCGATCGCCCGATAGGGCCTTCCCTCGAAGCCATGCGGTGGGCGCGCGAGTCGACCGCGCAGATCCTCGAGCGGCTTACGGACGAGGACTGGCGCCGCGCCGGCACGCACAACGAGAGCGGTCCTTACTCGGTCGAGGATTGGCTCACGATCTATGCCAGCCACGGGCACGACCACGCCAAGCAGATCGAGCGCTCGCGAGGTCGGTCGTAAGGGTGGCCACCACCCAGGCGCTGACAGAAGCGGCGCTGGCGAGGGCCGCGGCTGCGCGAGACGCCGACCTGACGGACCTCATGGAAGAGCTCCGGATCCCTTCGATCAGTGCCCTGCCTCAGCACCGCGAGGACTGCTTGCGTAACGCCCGCTGGCTGCGCGATCGCATGCAGTCACTCGGAATGAAGGTCGAGATCGTCGATGTCATCAAGGGCGGCAATCCGGTCGTAGTTGCGGACTGGAACGGCCAACCGGGCAAGCCACACCTCACCATCTACGGGCACTACGACGTCCAACCGCCTGATCCGCTCGACGAATGGAAGTCACCTCCGTTCGAGCCAGAGGTCCGCAAGGGTCACCTCTACGCCAGGGGCTGCGCGGACAACAAGGGCAACCACATGGCGACGCTCAAAGCGGTCGAGCACCTCTTTGCAGCCGGCGGTCCGCCGATCAACCTTCGCTTCTTGATCGAGGGCGAGGAGGAGATCAGCGGGGAGTCGCTTGGGAAATACCTCCGTGCGAACGGCTCGAAGCTCAAGACCGACACGGTCCTGGTGTGGGACGGCGGCTTCGACGAGGCGGACAACCCCACACTGGCGACGGCGCTGAGAGGCATCCTCTACGTGGAGCTTCATGCCTCCGGCGCGGCGGTCGACCTGCACTCCGGCATGTTTGGCGGGGTGGCTCCGAACCCGATCAACACGCTCGCCCGCGTCATCGGCGAGCTCAAAGATCGGAATGGGCATATCACGATTCCCGGGTTCTACGACGCTGTCCAGCGACCCACCGACGAAGAGCTGGCGAATTGGAAGAAACAGGACCCTTACTACGCAGAGATGATTCAAAAGATATCGGGCGCGCGGGCACTCGAGGGTGAGCCGGGATACCTGGCCCTTGAGCGCACAGGCACCCGTCCGACCCTGGACGCCAACGGCATCATCGGCGGGTTCACAGGCGTAGGCGAGAAGACGGTGATCCCCGCGCGCGCGTCCGCCAAGGTCAGCCTCCGCCTGGTGCCGGACCAGGACTGGAAGACGATCCTGGCGTCGCTGGAGAAGCACGTCGAGGCGCTCACGACTCCTGGAGTGGAGATCAAAGTCGTCCTGCTCGGTGCGGCCGCGCCAGTGGTCTGCGACGTCGACCACGCCGCGGCTCACGCGCTGCGAGCCGCCTACGCTGAGGCTTTCGGCAAAGAAACCACGTTGATCCGCGTCGGCGGTTCCATTCCGGTGTCGGAGGACTTCCAAAAGGCCATCGGCGCTCCCCTGATGGTCAGTGGGATCCCTCAGGCCGACGACGCCGTCCACTCACCCAACGAGCATTTGGTGATCGATCACTATTACCGCGGCATCGAGGCAGTGATTCGCTTCATCTGCAAGCTGGGCGAGTAGGCGCCCCTCGGCTACGGTTTCGGCGGGGCTTTCCCGTTCGGGGATTTCCCGTTGAGGTGGTCCACCCGCGCCTCCCAGTAGCCGAGGCGCTGCCGGAAGCGCTCCGCCTGCGCGACGACCACTGGAACGTTGGTGAGCTCAACCTCATGCCGAGCCGCGTCCGATTGCGTCTCCATCAGCTGGTGGACTCGGGCAACGACCTTCTCTTCCATGGCGAGGATCTCCGTGTAGACCTTCCTCCAGTAGACAGCCTGCTCAATGCTGGCCTCGCCAGGGAGGCCTTCGCCGTCCATGCGCTTGCTCCAGTCACCGCCACGCTCCGCCGCATCGACGTCTGGTCGTCGCCGTTTCGCCAGGTTCTTAGCCATCCTGCAGTCTTTGTACCGGGTCGCGCGTAAGAAGTTCAGCAACAATTTCGCCTGAGAGACTCTGCGAATTGTTCCGTTCGTACGTTGCGCGCAGAACAATCGCTGCTAAAATCGGCTCCAGTGGCCGTTCCGGCGAGGGGGCGTGCGTCGCGTCCGCTGGAGGGTGAGGATCTCAAGACCTCTCATTGGGAGGACGCTCGCCACTGGATGAGCATCTACGCCGACCTGCTCGAGTTCAAGCGAGGGCTGCTGGAACGCGTGCGGAAGGACATCGGCGGCCTGCACCCCGACGCCCGGAAGGCAGCAGAGGTCGACCTGCGGATCATCGACGACCAGATGCAGGGGTACCAGAATCGCCTCGACCTCTGGTATCGCCGGATCTGGGACCTCCAGGGATTGTGGCTCGACCCGGCCGGCCGGATGATCCGGCATAAAGGCAACGACGTCGCCCTCACCAAGCGCGAGTTCCAGCTCCTACAGT
>JALYYG010000289.1 GCA_030946685.1 Candidatus Dormiibacterota bacterium
ACTGCCCGAAGTGATCGAAGAAACCGTCAGTTTCGCGAATCACCTCGCGAAAAAAACCTCGCTCGTCGGCGTGAGTGACCAGCTCCTTGACGACCACGCCGTCGATGCTCATCGGTCCCAAATCATCTCTCCTGGTTGACGCCGTGCGCGCGAACGAAGTCCTGTACCTGGTAGTACGCCTGCATCGACTCGCCCGCGTCGCCCCAGAAGCCTTCGACGATGTCGTACTCGATGAGACCGTGGTCGACATACCAGTTGTTCACGTCCGTGATCTCGAGCTCGCCGCGACCAGAGGGCTGTAGCTCGGAAAGGACCTTCCATACCGTCTTGTCATAGAAATAGACGCCGGTGACCGCAAACTCGCTGGGAGGTTCGTCCGGCTTCTCGACGATGCGTTCGATGCGGCGGGCACCGTTTAGGTCGGCCACTCCGAGGTGGCGGAGGTGCTCGCGATCGGTCTCGTGCGTGAGCACAACCCGGGCCCCGTGTTTCTGCTTCGCGAACGCGTCGACGCACGAGCGGAGGCACCGTTCAAAGACGTTGTCGCCAAGCATGACCATTGTCTGATCGCCGCCCACAAACCTCTCCGCCAGGCTGAGCGCTTCGGCGATACCTCCAGGTTTTTCCTGGTACGCGTAAAAAAGGCGATCGATGCCGAACTCCTGACCATTGCCGAGAAGGCGCAGGAATTCCCCCGCGTGGGTGCCTCCAGTGACCAGCATCATCTCCGAAACGCCGGCGTTGACGAGCGCTTCGATCGCGTAGCTGATCATCGGCCGGTCGTAGATCGGGAGCAGGTGTTTGTTCGTGATCCGCGTGAGCGGATGTAGCCGGCTGCCAGTTCCGCCCGCGAGAATTACCCCTTTCACCGCTGCCGGGATTCTACTTGCGGTTCTCGGATACGCTTCGGCCCGATGGTTGGACCACAGGGCGGACCAACGCCGGCGGCGCCCATTACTCGCTTCTCGGCCGACGGCTTCTGGTGGTGGGATGGAGCCGAGTGGAAGCCGGCGCTATCGCAGGATCGGCAGTGGCGGTGGAACGGCCAGGGATGGGTGCCCGCCCGCGCGGTGGCCCCTCGCCTCGGAGCGGGCCCCGCGGTCGGGCTCACCATCGGCCTGATCGCGGGGTTCATCGGGATCATGTTGCTGGTCTCCCTGGTCGTCATAGTCATCCTGCTCACGATGGGCAATCAGATCCAGAATGTGTTTTCCAACGTGGTCGCCGCCCTCGGCTGATCCTGGCCCAAACCGCCAACACAAAGCACACAGAAGGTAAGTAAGCCACAACTTGTTGTGGCAGACTGGCCGCGACACTGAAAATGCCTCGACCTGACAACTGGCCGCGAACCATTCTCCACGTGGACCTCGACGCGTTCTACACGTCGGTGCACCAACGTGACGACCCAAAGCTGCGAGGGGTACCTGTCGCCGTGGCCGGACGCTCGCGGCGCGCGGTCGTCATGGGAGCGTCGTACGAGGCGCGCGCATTCGGCGTGCGGTCGGCGATGCCGCTTCACCAGGCTTTGCAGCTGTGCCCACAGCTGATAGTCGTCAACCCCGACGGGCCGCGATATCGCGAGGCCAGCCGGCTCGTACATCAGATCTTTCGCCGGTTCACATCGCCCGAGCTGGTCGAGGGCATCGCTCTCGACGAGGCCTACCTCGACGTGACTGCCCGAACGCGCCACGGGACCTCGACCCCGGACGAGGTTGCCCGCCGGATCAAGTTCCAGGTCCATACGGAGGTCGGCCTAACCGCGTCCGTGGGCGCGGCCACCTCGAAGCTCGTGGCAAAAGTCGCAAGCGGTACTCGCAAGCCGGACGGACTCGTGCTGATCCCGCCGAGCACCGAAGCCGACTTTCTCGCCCCGCTTCCCATCGGCGCCATCCCCGGCCTGGGCCCCAAAACCGAGGACCGGCTCCATGCCATGGGCGTGCGCACTGTCGGCGAGCTGGCGGCCTTTGAAACTCAGCGTTTGGTCCAGGCCCTGGGAGTCGGCGGCGCGGTTCTTCAGAGACTCGCCCAGGGTCGCGACCGCTCACCGGTTGACGGCAGCAAGCCAGCCAAGACGATCTCGGCCGAAATCACGTTCGAGCGCGACGTGAGCGACCGGGCCGAGCTCGAAAAAGCGCTTCGTGAGCTCACGGATCGTGTCGTGGAGCGTCTCAAGGCCGAGGGAGTGCGTGCGCGGACGATCTACGTGAAGCTGAAGCTTCCGGATTTCAGGCTGGTGAGCCGTCAGGTGAGCCGGACGAGTCCGACTGACGACGTCGAGACGATCTTCCGCGCCGCGCGCTCGGCGTTGGAGAAGTCGCACGTCGAGGCGCGCCCGGTGCGCCTGATCGGGGTTGGCTTGTCGGGCCTCGAGCACCCTGAGCCCGACCTGCAGCTGACGCTTTTCGATTAGGGGGAGTCCGGTCGATCACCGGGCGCGTGAGCACCGCGAGGATCTCTCCGACCGTTGTCCAGCCATGCACCTCCCTGGCTCGGGCGATCAGAGCGCGAAACACCATCGCTGTGGCGCGCGCATCGTCCAAGGCGGCGTGGGCCGGCGTCACATCGAGGCCCAGCTCCTCCACCAGCCTGGCGAGCCCGGGCGTCTGTCCCTTCGGGAGCTCCAGCACGAGCCTGGCCAGGGCGGTGGTGTCGATGATCGGGTGCTGGAGCGGGCTCTCGAGCCCCCGTCCCACGAGCCAGCTGTCGAAAGCGTCGTGGCTGTGCTCGACCAGGACGGCGCCGTGAGCGAAGCGCAGGAATGCCCTTCGGGCGTCGCGGAACTCAGGCGCCCCGATCAACATCGAACGGTCGATGTGATGGCGCCTGCGCGCGTACGGGTTGATGGGCGCGCGGCAGTCAACGAGTGTGTCGAAGAATGCGAGAGGCCCGGTGAGCTTGAAACGCTCGGCGCCCAGCTCCAGGACCAGGAACGGTGCGTTGCCAGTCGTCTCGACGTCGATCGCGACGAACTGCGCATCGTCCAGCAGCGTTTGCGGGCCCAGCTCGGGCTCATCGACGGCGATCTCCTCCCAGGCGATCGGCTGAGCGGCCCCGCGAGGCTTGAGGAAGACAGGCTTCGGGCTCAACGAGCGGGCGCCAGGGCACGCCGGGCCCAGCCGATCTCGTCCTTGGTCAACGCGCGCAGCAGCAATACCGCGCCGCAGTCGACCGCCACACCAACCAGGATTGGGATTGGAAGGGCCACTCCGCCCATGTCACGCAGCGGATAGATGACCACACCCATCACGAGCCCGGCCAACAGTACGCGCCAGCTGAGACGCAGCACGGGCACGCGACCTATATACCGCCGGGTTAGCACCCAGCCCGCGACTCCCAGGACGACCTCGGTGATCACAGTGGCGGTGCTGGCCCCGAGGTAGCCGAAGGTCGGTATGAGCGCGAGGTTGAGGGCGACGTTGGCGACCAGGCTCCATCCCGCCGCCCAGGTAAAAGACGATTGGCGATCGGATGCGCTCAGCGCGCCAATGAACGCGTTGTTCACAAACGCGATGCCGAGCGTCAGGGAAAGAATCCTCAGAGCAGGTTCCGACTCGCGGTAGAGGAAGGCATTGCTCAGCGGGTGCGCGAGCACGAAGATGCCAACGCTCATCGGCCAGCCGATGAGCAGCAGTGCCTTGAAGAACCGGTTCACCACGTCAAGCAGCTCGGCCGGCCTTTCTCGGTGGTACACGGAGAGCACCGGAAAGACGACCGACAGGAAGGTGATCGGAATGAAGAGAAGGGACTCGATCGGCTTGTAAGCGGCGCCATACCAACCGGCCTCGGCGTGCGGCCGCAGTGCATATACCAGAGGCTGGTCGATCTTGAAGTAGAGGATCGTCAGTACAAAGGTGAGTGCAAACGGCAGACCTTTCCAGAACCACTCGCGCAGCAGAGGAAGCTCGAACCTCCAGCCGATCATGGCAATCCGCTTGGCGGCGAGCACCACCACGAAATAAGCGCAGCTGAAGGCGTATTGCGCCGCGTACGCCCACACGAAGAAAGTGAGACCGCGGCCGGTCTTGATGCCATAAACAACGATGGCCAGCAAAAACAGACTTTCGAGTACGACCGCGACCGCCTCGAAGCCCAGCTTCTGCAGCGCGTAGAGGGTGTTGCGGAGGAGGGTCGAGTAGGAGGTGAGGACCATGAGGGCAAAGCCCGGGATCAGCAGGTTGTCGAGCTGGGCCAGGCGCAGCACGGCGGCGAGCAGAACGAGGCTCACCACCGACATCAGAAGCCGCAGCGACATTACGTTGCGGAGGTAGCGCTGGATCTCTTTGGGGTGACGCGCCCCCTCCCTGACAAACAGAACGTTGAACCCGAGATCCAGCACGACGCTGACGATGGCGGTGAAGTTCACCAGGGTCGCAAAAGACCCATACCTTGGGGCGGCCAGGTGCCTGAGGATGGCGAACACCGTGACCAGCGCGATCAGGCGTGCGGCGACCTTTGCGGTGAGGACGATGACAGTGTTGCGGAGCGCTCGTGAACCGAGGCCGAGGGTGGGAGCTAGAGGGGCGTCTTGTGCGGCGTCGTGATCTGGCAAGTGGCTGCATGGTACCGCTACAGTTCGGGGTCACATGCCGGAACGGATGCGGATTTTGAGCGGGATGCGCCCGACCGGGAGGTTCCACCTGGGCAACTACCTGGGTGCTGCTCAGAACTGGGTGAACCTCCAGAACGAGTACGACTGCTTCTATTTTGTGGCCGACTATCACGCACTGACCACCGAGCCGGACGGTCACACGGTCGAAAGCAAGATCTTCGACCTTACGGCTGACCTCATCGCGGTGGGCCTCGATCCAAAGCGCAGCGTCATCTACCAGCAGTCGAAGGTCCCAGAGGTGGCCGAGCTGACACTGCTGCTGTCGATGGTCACCCCGCTCAGCTGGGTGCTGCGCACCCCAACCTTCAAAGAGATGGCCAAGAAGCATCCCGACAACGTGAACCTCGGCCTCCTCTCCTATCCGGTGCTCCAGGGCGCTGACATTGTCATCGTCAAGGGAGAGGGAGTTCCTGTTGGCAAGGACCAGCTTCCCCACCTCGAGCTCATCCGTGAGGTGGTCCGAAAATTCAACCGCACCTACTCGCCGGTCTTTCCGGAGCCGAAGGCGCTGCTCACGGAATCTCCACTGATCCGCGGCACCGACGGCAAGCAGCGGATGTCGAAGACCGTCGGCAACATCGTCGGTGTCACCCAGGAACCCGAGGTCCTGCGCAAGCAGGTGCTGAGCATGGTCACCGACGTCAAGCGAACCTACAGGACCCAGCCCGGTCATCCGCGCACATGCAACGTCTGCGCCTTCTACAAGTTCTTCTTCGACGACTGGCAGCACTACTGGGACCTCTGCCGCAAAGCCCAGATCGGCTGCCACGACAAAAAGAAGCTCCTTGCCGAACGCATGATCGAGGTTTTCCGTCCGTTCCGAGAGGCGCGCGCCGAGCTCTCGCCCGAGGTGGTCGCAGACATCCTGGACGCCGGGAGCGAAACCGCGCGCGAGGTTGCACGCCGGACCATGGTCGAGGTCCGCCAGGCGGTCGGCCTGGCCCCCTCGCGCTAGGAGCGTCCGGGCAGTTAGAATTCGGGCCGGATGGCAGATTCGACTGCACCACCGCGCTTTACCCGCCGGACGTTCATCGCCTGGTGGATGTCCGGCTTACTGACCGCCACCGTGGTCGTCGGCCTCGCCCCGATCCTCGTCTTCCTCTGGCCGGCGCCCCCCAAGGGGCAGAAAAAGGTCCAGGTACCCGTCACCCTGGACAAGCCCATGGACCAGCTCGCCAACGGGGAGGCCATCAAGTTCGACTCTCCGACCAGCCCCAACACGGCTTTCATCATGGCCAACGGCGGTGGCGACAACGCCGCGGGTGAGCTTGCGTTCGGCGGGTTCGCGGTCAAAGACCCTACCGGCAAAACTCACGTTTTCGCGATCAACTGCTCGCACCTGGGTTGCTCGATCGCCCTCAACCCGACTGCCAACACCTTCGACTGCCCATGCCATGGCTCCCGGTTCCACCTCGACGGGACCGTTCTACAGGGCCCTGCGCCCGCCCCGCTGTCGGACCTCACCTGGACGCCGGGTAATGACCCCAAAACCATTGTGGTCGACGGAATCGTGCTCGGTTTCTGATGGCGATCCCCCACCCTCGCGAGATCCAGATGGCGGTGGTGGAATGGCTCGACGCGCGCTATCCGTTCACGAAGTCCGTTGACGAAGCCCTCTATCAGCGGGTCCCCAACTTCGCGAACGCCTTCTATTACTGCTTTGGCGGGATGGTCTTCATCCTCATCGTGCTCCAGCTGCTGACGGGCATCCTGCTGTCCCTGTACTACGTCCCAGACGCCTCGCACGCTCCGGGCGAAGCGGCGCCGGCCTACATCAGCGTCAATTTCATCCAGAACAGCGTGTACCTCGGCTGGCTGATCCGAGGAGTCCACTTCTGGGGCGCCAACATCTTGATCATCATGGTCCTGCTGCACATGGCCAGGGTCTACTGGACAGGCTCATATCGGGCCCCTCGCGAGCTGAACTGGATGGTGGGCGTGATCATGCTGCTGCTGGTCCTCGCGTTCTCCCTCACCGGCTACCTGCTCCCGTGGGACAACAAGGCCTACTTCGCGACGGAGGTCACGATCAAGATCGGCGGCCTGACGCCGCCGGCTCAGCTCGGCGCGCTCATCCGCGAGATCCTTCAGGGCGGACCTGTGGTAGGTCCACCCACACTTCAACGGTTCTTCACCGTCCACGTGTTCCTGCTTCCGGCGCTGATCACGCTCCTGATGTATGTCCACTTCCGTTTCATCCGCGCCCATGGCATCTCGGAGCCGCTGTAGATGAGCGACCGGCGACTTCACAAGGAAGGCCCCGGCGCGGCCACGACCGCCACAGAGCTTCCGGTCATCGAGGTTGAGTCGCACGCCGGTCATGTCCTCGAGCCGGAGTGGAAGCGCCTGCCGATCGGGCCGGACCACATTCTTTATCCCGTGGTCGTCGGGCTCGCCCTCTTCCCCATCCTGATGGGCGCCGCCGGCCACCATCTCGCCGACGACATGCCCGACGATGAAACGCACCCGTTCTTCCCTGACCACTTCTGGCCGTACCCGATCATCGCCGTGATGATGCTGGTGGCGGTCGGCCTCCTCGCCTTCTTCGTACAGAAGAACCTTCAGCTCGAGCCGTCCGCCGATCCGCGCGCCGTCACCATCCCGAGGCCCGACTGGTACTTCCTCTGGCTTTTCCAGTTCCTGAAGCTCGGGCCCGAGACATTCATGGCCATAGTCATGCCGGGGGTCATCGTGGGCGGGCTTCTGCTATGGCCGTTCATCGATTCGATAGCCGGCCCCAGGATCGCCAAGCGGCTGGGCTGGAAGAGATGGCCGGTCCCCGGCCGGAACATCTACACCGGCACCGGCTGGGTGCTCTTCCTCGCCTTCGTCGCGTTGCTGACGCTGTGGGCGTTGGCCGGCCCTCTGTTCTGCCTGCCGTACTTTACAGGCAAAGTCTGCGGAGCTTAGGCCGTATAAGAGGGAACCAGATGGTTCCCTCTCATCGCCGGGCGCTTCGCGCGCGGAGCCGGCCCTGAGTCCCCTAACCAACGTCGCCGTCGGCATAGGACTGGGCCGGCGCTCTCTTGCCGGCATATCGATGGGATTTATTTGGGATTAGTTTGTCCTAGCAGCACGGGAGTTATGAGGGACAAAGTTGTGGCCGGGGTATCCCGGCCAACCCTGCAACGCTAGCTCCTAAGCCTTTTCGGTCACTTTGTATTCGAGGTAGCGGCCCAGGAGGAGGCGGGTGTGCGCCTCCAGGGCTGGGAGCACGCTCATCACCAGGCCGATGACTGGATAGGCGAGGTACTGCACGTGCACGGCAACCCTCTTCCAGAACGGCCAGTTGGCCGGCTTGGGCGGAAGCATCAGGAACTCGAAGTACATGAAGAAGACGACAGTCGAGAGGGTCGTTGAGAGCAGCAGGCCAGAAGCCGACCACAACGTCTGCCCCAGGTCGGTCAGCGAGAAGTCGGTGCTCACCCATAGAGGCACCGAGGCGCCGAACATCAACAGACATGGAAGGAACACCCAGTTCAGGTGGCCGGCGAACAGGTTGAAGAAGCGGCGAAAGCGAAGCCAGCGGGGAATCTCCGTATGCCTGAAGAGGCGGGCGAGCACATAGGGCACGTCGGTGACCCCCCAGGCCCACCGCTTGATCTGGTTGTACTGGCTGATGTGCGTGGAGGCGTAGTCGCGCGAGTTGGGCGAGTCTCCATAAAAAGGTAGGTAGGCGGACTTGACCGAGAACCGCGCGCCGAAGGCGAAGAACGACTTCCAGTAGAACCGTGAGTCTTCTGGGATCACGTCCTTGTCCCAGTAGCCAACCCTGCGCACGAACTCCAGGCTGCAGGTGTAGCTGCTGAACGCGATCAGTCGGTGAGGCCTTGAGTGCAGGAACATCTGCCACTGCGACGTGGCCGCCGACATCACGCGCACGGCCATCGGCACCTGCCAGATGTTGTTGTGAAAAAGCGGGACCGGCTGCCAGATCACGTAGTCCCGTAGCGGCTCACGCGCGTGGTGAAAGCTGGTCCATGCGAAGTATTGAGGATGGACGCGGTAATCGGAATCCAGGTCGGTGATCAGAACCTTGCTGAGATCGAGGCCCTCCTCGGTGAGAACTCGGACCATCCAGCGGCCTCCCCAATTCATGGCCGCGGACTTGCCGATGACGATCCCGGGTTCGAGGGGATCTTTGATGTGGTAGAAGCCCCCCAATCGGTCGCCGAACTTTTCCTTCAGCAGCGCGACGTTCTCCCAGCCGGGCGTGTCCGTCTCGCGCGTGATGATCCCGATCATCTTCAGATGGGACGGATAGTTTGAATCCACGATCGCCTGGACCGTGTTCTCCAGCACGTGGTACGGCTCCGTGTAGGTCGGAATCACGCAGAGGTGGATGTACTGGAGAGGGTCCTGGCGGCCTGCCTCGCGATCCTCGACGCACAGGGCGAGCCAGTCCTTTTTCATGTCGCCTCGCATGCGATGCATCGTGCTGTAAACCCCGCTCACGACAGTGACCGAGCGGAACAACCAATAGATGTCGTAGACGAGGACCAGGCCCGCAACAAGGAGCGCGCCTGTCGAATGAAAAATGATCGGAATCCAGGCGGGCGCCAGCAGCAGGACCCAGGTCGTCAGCCCAGGCGCGGCCTCGAACAGCCGGTCGCCGAACTGCCTCAGCGCCTGGCCGAACTCAGATGACGGCCGGACGGCGGGGACGGTTGACACCGAACGATTATGCAGAAGGTATGAGAGGGACCCGTGCCCGGCTCCCTCTCATCGGTGCGCTTTCACCTGCCGTGTAAGAAAATCGACTCGTTTACAACTCCTCGGCCGGTATCAGCCCACACCCGGCTATGACAAACCAATGCTGAAGATAGTCTCGTCGGCTGAGCCGACGCTCTCCCTCCCAGGATGGGATTGATTACGAATCGATTTCTCCATGCCCCGAGTTGGAGTGTCGGAGACAAAGTCATGGCCGGGGGAACCCGGCCAACCCTGCGACGCTAGTCGGTCGAGAGGCCTTCGCGGACGGCGGCCTCCTGCTCGAGATCGCCACCGGCGGCTACCTCAGCAGCGCATGAATCGGCACCGAGCACAGCCTGGGCGGCGGTCAGCGTTTTCTCTCGATCGCCAATGTAGTCAGGATCGAGGCTGGCTCCGACCCTCTGGAATGTCGCGGCCGAGGCGCCGAGCAGACGGGCGGCACGGTGCCAGTCACCTCGTTCGCCGGCAAGGTGTGCCAGACCAAGGAGACAGTAGCCGATCAAGCGGACGCTCTTGAGCTGGGCGGCGAGCTGGAGGCTCTCGCGCAGTCGGGCGTCGGCGGTAACGGTGTCGCCGGTGAGCCGTGCGACGTTGCCCAGGTTGTGCATCTCGAGGGCAACCCCACGCTCGTCGCCAAGGGCGCGGTGGGCTTCCAGGCTCTGGTGGTACAGAGGCAGGGCCTCGGCGTAACGACCCTGCCGGCGGACCGCCTCGACCACATGGTGCAGCGCGGTGGCGACTCGCTGCTGATCGCCTGCTGCTCGAGCCGCCTCGAGGCTGGCTTGAGCCCGCTGTTCCATGATGAGCCCGTCGCTGTCAAGGACCGCCACTCGCGCCAGCCCGATGAGGGCGTCGGCTTCCAACGCTTGATCCTGAAGCTCACGTGCGATCGCCAGGCTCTCGGTATGCAGGCGTAATGACGGCTCCCGGTCGCCTTGGATGAACGCCAGCGTGCCCGCACCGTACAGAGCTTTGGCCCTCGCTTCCGTGCGTTCTCCCCACTCGGACGCGGCAAGCAGTTGAGCCAGCCAGCGGCGCCCCGAATCCAGCTGGCCGCGGGCAAGCCAGTACGGCCAAACCGCGCCCGCCAGGCGCAGACCCTGCTCATGATCGTGCTCCAGCGACCACCCGAGCGCCTGCTCGAGCGGATCCGCCTCGAGGTCGAGCCGGGCGAACCAGGCTTCGGGAGATGGCCCCCTCAGGTCAGCTTCGACCGCCACGATTTCGGCGGTGAGGGACGCGCTCGGCTGGTCAATGGGCGCCGGAATATCCGTCACCATGCCTGGCTTGTAGTTGGCGTGGAAAACATCAAGTACCTCGATGGTCCCACCTTCGAGGCTGACGTGCTAGAGGCGGGCCTGCCGGTCGTCGTTGACTTCTATGCCGACTGGTGTGGACCATGCAGGATGATGGCGCCCGTCCTTGAGCGCCTCGCGGTCGAGTATTCCGGCAAGGTGACGGTGGGCAAGCTGGACGTGGACGTCAACCAGGATATCGCCATCCGTTACGGCGTGATGGCAATGCCAACCCTGGGCCTGTTTCGAGGCGGCAAGATGATCGACCGCCTGGTCGGCTACCCAGGCAGCGCCTCCCCAATCCGAGCGTGGATAGACAAAAACGTCCCCACCGAATTAGCGAAAACACCCGCAGCTGAGCTCCCGGCCGAAGTCAAACCGAGTCTCTAACCAGCCAAATTCACACTAACGCGGCAGGGTTGGCCGGGGTCCCCCCGGCCATGACTTTGTGTTCGCGACTCCAAATCGTGTGTGGAGAAACTGACTCGTAGTTAATCCCATCCCGGGAGGGCGAGCAGATACGCCGGCGCAGCCGCCGTGTCGATGAGAGGGAACCGACTGGTCCCCTCTCATAAGGCGGGTCGCAGACCCGCCGCTAGTGGCCCCACATCGCCCGCTCGGCATGCTGGACTGTCTCGGCGCCGTGCTCGCCTGTACGAATCCTCACGGCGTCCTCGACCGCGATGACGAAGATCTTCCCGTCGCCGACCTCGCCGTTGCCGCC
>JALYYG010000292.1 GCA_030946685.1 Candidatus Dormiibacterota bacterium
AGATGTCGAGTCTAACGAGCGCGAAGTCGAGAAAGGGGTCAGCGGGGTGACGATCGTGGCCATCGTACGACCAGCGTGGAAGTCCCTTCTTCGAACGAGTTGTCGTGAACCGCAGCGGGGCGGGATCAGAGAGCGGGAGACGAGTCTCGAACTCGCGCAGGAACCAATCAAAGCGCACCGCAGCTATCTATACGGAGTACCGCTTTTGGCGCTCGTCTGACCGTCGCCCAAACCTACTTTGGGGCGCCAGGCGTGCGAACGGAAGAGGCTCTAGCCAGCCTGGAGAACCACCAACGACACGGGCGGCCGAGCATCTGTTGAAGGGTACGATTTGGCTACATGGTCGCCGTGGGGACCTTCGACTCTTGACCCTTCGCCGCACGCCGCCAGTTACCGTGGTTCGGTCCCTCCGTAGGGAGGTCGGCTTTCGATGCCCAGTTGATGATTGCGGCAACCCCTATCTAAGCTGGCACCACTTCGACCCGCCGTGGCGCCAGGAGCAGCACCATCGCCCCGACGGCATGATTGCGCTGTGCGTCGCGCACGCGGCAACGGCGGATGGCGGAGCCTTCACCAACGAGCAGCTCCGTACGTTAAAGCGAGAGGGAAGCGCGAAGGCCGAGGCGATCCGCGGTCGCTTCGATTGGATGCGCCGAGACCTGCTGGCCGTCGTCGGCGGGAACTTCTACCACCGGTGCCCGGTAATTCTGCAACTCGGTAATCGACCGGTCGTATGGTTCCGGCGCGACGAGAACGGCTACCTCCTCCTCAACTTTTGGATGCCCACTGCTTCGGGCGAGGAGCGGGCCAGGGTCCTGGACAACTGGTGGGTCGTTCCGCCGGCGGTCGCCGACCTCGAATGCCCGCCGACGGGCCGTAGGATTCACGTGCGGTACCCGAACGGCGACGACTTTCGAGTTGAGTTCTTCGACATCGCATCGGCCGATGACTTCGCAAGCCGCTATCCGGCGTCCGCCAACATTGCCGCTGACTCCAGCATCCACTTCCCGGTAGTCGGCGTTGAGGTGTCGGAACGCGCCCCGGGGACGCCAATCGAGTTTGGTCCAATCGAGACGCGCGTCGGCGGCATTCACATGATCGGGAACTTCATGGAGAACATCAGCGGCGCTGCGATCCAAATTGATATGCCGGCGGGAGTCGGCGGACCATCATTCCGAGACCAGGACATAACGCCCACAGACCTCGTGACGGCGGACAACCCTGTGCTCGATCGGATGAGGTTCGACAACTGCCGGATTCTGGGCCCAGCAGTTCTCCTGCTCCAGGCCTGTCAACTGTCCGGTTCCGGCCTGGGCGGGCCAATGGACGCCATTCTTTGGAACCGGACACTTCCTGCGGTCGGCGCGATCATCGCCAATGCCTGCGTCTTCGACAATTGCGAATTCATCGGCGTCGGCTTCGCCCTCCCGCCAGCTGAGATCACGCAGCTGCAAGGGCAGCCTCAAGCACAGCCACACGGCCCCGCAGCGCCAGCCACGCCCGGCTGAGTTCTCCTGCGGTCTCAACTCGCTGCGAGCTACTACGTCTGCAATCAGCTGACGCCCGCCGCGCCTGCGCCGCACCGATCGTGCGCGCCGACATCCTCGAAGAGGAGCTCTCCTATTGGCTCGGGAACAGGTTGTGGTCACGACTTGTCAGTTGTTCTCTGGCCGGAGGAACGTGCAGCGGGCGCGTCTAGTCCGGCTTAGGAGCCACCAGGTAAAGCACCGCCAACGCAGCCCAGAAGGCGACTTGCGCAAATCGGTGGGCAAGACGCCAACCCGTGCCCCCGCGTGCGGCGCTCACCGCGACGCCTAAAGAACCAGCAAGCAATGGGGCGACCGGAAGCCAGCGGAACACCGTAACCCAAGCCTGTTGTCCAGGTTGCGGGTGGCCTTCCAAGTCCAACGCAAGCCACTCCGCGATGGCGATGGCCAAAGTCCAAAAGCCGACCGCGGGCGCACCCCAAGCGAAGGCACGCCCTCGCGGTGACGAAGCCCAACCGTTACCAGGCCGAGCAAGTCGGTAGATTCCGTAGGCGATCCAACCGCCGCCGAACATCACGATGGGCATCGCCGCTACGCCAACCCACGTCACCGGACGCGGGCGCGTACCTGCCAGGACGTGGCGTATTCCCCATATGCTGCTTACGATAATGAGCCACCATGCCAGGATGGCCCAGACTAGCCCGCCGACGAGCAGGAATCCGTTAGTCGACAGCGTGCTGGCCAATGTCACGTTGATATCACAGCGAACAACACTCGAATAGCTAACTTAAGGGCAAGACTCCGTAGCCCCTGCCGGGCCGCACGCGACGACAATGCCATGCCTCGTACAACGGGTATCTTCGACCGTCCTTTGCGGACGTCGAATCAGAGCCTCAAAGGTCGTTCTCTAGCTGCGGACCGAGTAGGCGGACTACCACTCGCCTTGATGGGTCGGTCGCAGACACTTATTACAATCGGCCCAGGGCATCTGTATCGAATGACCGCTCCTCCCCGTTCGGCAGCCCGATGGCAAATGTGGTCGGGCCGGTAAAGCGCGGATCACCTAGAAGTTGCGCTTCAGGGCTTCCCGGATCGGCGGGTGACCAGCCGCTAGGGATAGTGACTCGCACTCCTTCCTCTCGCACCGGTCCGAAATCCATTTCGTAGACGGCGATGTGGCCGACCGCAAGCGTGGCGCCTTCTAGCGGTTCCTGTTCTTGGGTACTCCACCAGTCAGACCGGCCGCAGGCGAGAACGATGTTGCGGCCGTCTGGGGCAAAGACGGGAACCGAAATGTTGTTGGGCGTCGTGTGGTACTCGGCGCCGTCCAATTGCTTGCTCGCCGTCCGGTTGATCTCCACCAGAATGAATCCTCCACCCTCCTCGTTAATCCACCGGACGGCGGCCCGATTTCCTGCTGGCGAGACCCCCACCCAATCAAACCATCCCTTGGCCAGGTGCAACTCGCAGGAGGCAAGCGGTTCGAGGCCCGGCCAGCTTGCAAATCGCAGCTCGTAGCCGACCTCTGAGTCGGGGACGGTGAGGAATTGGCGCGGGTGCCTGGCTGATCCCCTGTAGCGATGAGTGACGGAGAGGATCTGGTCACCGCCGGACGTCCAACCAAGCGCCACCGTGTCCTTGGGCTCCCAAACTAGCTTGCGCGATTGCGTATCCCAGATGCCGGCCCGATCGAGTGGAACATCGAGCGCCTGCAAGGCGATGTGACGGCCATCTCTGTGTCGATCAAGCACGGTGCCCGGCCGTTGCCCATGAATCTTCGAATAACGGCTCGACTCCTGTTGACTTAGGCGTTCCACGCGGATCTCCTGGGTCTCATGGCCCATTAACGTGGGCGCCATCCGGAACCGTCAAGTCCCCTTCCCAGATTCGATTGTCCGATTAGTGTCCGCCACGGGCTATGACTCGTCCACTAGACGACGGCCCTTCCGGGGAGCAGCTGCATCAAGTTACGGGCGGGCTCAAGGACCCGATGTCGGTCGCCTGAGGCCATATTTCGGCACCGCGCTGAACTATCGGTGCGCAGCACCGCTATCGATCGTGAGATAGGGAGTTAAGCCACACGACCTCTCCGATGTTGGGGGGCGCACTGAGCTTCTCCCATTCTGTGGAAATTCTCGCTAGGATCTCTTCGTTTGCCCCCCTCCATGGGAGAAATCCGCCGTCTGAAGTGGGGAAGCCTGCCGCTACCCTTCCAGACTCGAGCAGTTGCTGAATGACTTGCAAAATTAAGTGCCGAGCTCGGCCGTCGTCGATGCCAGGCGATGCTCGGCGAATCAGATGCCATCTGCCACAGCCCGACGTAGTCGTCTTTGCCTGCAGCCAGCACATCCGCCATCACCCTGTCGATCAGTTCGGAGCTCACCGAAGTGAATCTTCCCAGAGTCAAAGCGACAGAAGCGACTCGAACTCGCGCGGGAACCAGAGACGGCATGTCGTGGGCTTCTGAACGCCGTGCCGTTATTCGCCCCTCTTTAGGCAGCTTGTGAGGCTGTACCCACCCTCGTATCCAGCTGGCGAGCGCTATGGAGACCCGTCATTCGTTCGAATCCGCACGACTAAAACGTCCTCAATTCCCCAGCTCTGCGCCCCGATGGAGCACCTTGCACGTCGGCTCCGGAACCGCTCGGGCACTGATGGTGTATACGAGAGGTACTGCATCATGGACGCCGCCACCCTGGGCCGAATTCGACCGCG
>JALYYG010000293.1 GCA_030946685.1 Candidatus Dormiibacterota bacterium
CAACGCGAATGGCCAACCAGGGCTACATCTCTCACGCAGATGGAACGACGCGCGATCTCGGATGTCATCTCGGCTACCGCGCCGGCGAGAACGTCGGTTGGTGGTCGGGCGCCGTCAACGACGTCCAACTCAACACCATGTTCATGAACAGCCCGGATCACAGGGCCAATATCCTCGGCCCTTATCACTACGTGGCGACTTCCTGGGTCACGGCGCCCAACGGCTACACGTATATCGCAGTCGAGTTCAGCTAACCGACGCTTCGAGCCACTCGCCACGCCGGTGCGGCCGGGGCGGCGCGCTCCCCCTAAGTGTAGGTGGGCGCGATGATCCGCGGGTAGAACTGCTCGGCGAAGACTATGTATCGCTTGGTGGCGAACGCCCCAGCCCACAGCGGCCAGCATGTCGTCAGGACCAGGTGATAGCCGGGACTATCTGTCACCAAAACGGTCCTGTCATCAGGGTTCACGATCCTGCTCCCCGTCACTCTGTAGCGGAAGATTCCGTAGCGTGTTTCGATGTCGATC
This sequence comes from Candidatus Dormiibacterota bacterium, assembly GCA_030946685.1. Lineage (GTDB taxonomy): Bacteria > Chloroflexota > Dormibacteria > Dormibacterales > Dormibacteraceae > Palsa-872. The sequence goes on from JALYYG010000293.1 coordinate 528, forward strand.
TCATCACGCATCCCCAGTTGCGGGAAGTTGATCCAGTACACGTTGTGTGCCGCGACTCCGACCGTCCCTTGATTGCCGGGCCACACTGTCCCGGGATAGTGCCCCGGACCTGAGTAGAGGATCGTCGTGCTGACGCCTTCTCTCACGGCGGCGAAGTACCGCAGTTTGGGGACGCGGATCGCGAAGTCGATTCCGTTGAGGGGCTGCTGCAAGTTGTGATCGATAGCCACAGCATCTGCGGAGGGCGTGGTGAGCTGCTTGCCGACCTGCTGCAGCCACCGGTCGTTGAGCTGCTCCTGCTCCGAGAATCCACGCCACATCCCGTAGGCGAAGGTGACGATGAGCAAAACGCCGATCAGCATGCAGGCCAGTGATGCCGCTCTCAGAAGATGGATGGGACGGAACCGCCGGCCCGCGATGGCCTCCGGCAAAGTTCGGCCACTTGCCAACCCGGGCCCGCCGGCTGCGGGCCCGGTCGTGTTGGTGTCTATTAGCGCCGTCGAATCCGCATCCCAAGGCCGCCGATCAGGACCATAAGGACTCCAATCAGGCCGCCGGCCGCTTGGACTCCTGTGGCAGCCAGGACCTGACCGCTCGCCGACGAGCCACTCACTCCGCCGGTGCCGCCAGTTCCGCCGCCGGCGCCGCCGGTACCGCCGCCACCCCCGCCACCGCTGTGCGTACAGCCGAGGACGCGGGCGAAGCCAGTGGACAGATTCTCATGACCCCCGCCCTTGAGGTGCTTGCCAATGTCGAACTGGAAGTAGCCGCACACCTTCATCACCGTGCTGAACGTGACGAGCTGCGGTGCCGCACCTTTGGGCTGGACGGTCAGAAGGCGCTGAAACGGCGTTCCATAGGTCACCTGCACGGTGTTGGGCGCATCGCCTGCCTTGAACGTGATCCCGGCCTTGCCGGGTTGGCCGTCGGCGACGTTCTGGCCGTAGTAGGTCGTGACGTGGTGAACGTTGATGTCGACCATCACCGAGACCACGTGATTGGTCAAGTTCTCGACCTTAGTCGTAAAGACAGCCGTCACCGGGCCCGAGCTGATGTTGTAGGAAGCTGGACTCTGGGTAAAAGGCGGGCTCATCGGAGGCGTGGCCTTGAGCACCCCCATGAAATTCCCGTTCGCCGAGACTGGCGCGACCATCCACGGCACGGTGAGCAGCGCTGCCGCGCCGGCCAACAGCCAGCGAGTCAGCGGCGGATGAAGTATGAGTTCAACGAATCTTTTCAAGTCCGGCACTCCATTTTGTGGCTAGCGATTGCCTCACCACCGTCCTGGACACTGACCCACGGCACGAGCCGCGAGGATATGTCACAGAACGCCCCGCCCGGCGTTCTCAGTTCGGCAATCCTTGAACTGACAACGCGCTCTCCGCTGAAAGTCGATGATGGGCGCACGCAGCTGACGTCATGATCGGTTCGGGGTCTCGTGGTCCTGATCATGATCGCCAGATCACCTCTTGCTGCGACGATGGCGCACCGATCGTAACAAAGTCAGCAACTTCTACGTAACGGCAGTCGAAGGCCCCCAAGAACTGTTGGGTTTTGAGATGTAAGCCGCTGGCCCGCCAGCGCTTTTTTACAAAACTTTACCCAGATCGCCGCAAGATTCAAAAAGCTCGCCAAGTTCTGGACAGACCCGCGTCAAACGGGTCATGAAAACCCTGTCCTGGCTTGCCGCCACCACCGTCTTTGTCGCGGTCGCCATCGGCACCTCCTCGGTGCTGCGCGTCCACTCAGCAGACACTCAGGCAATCACTGCCGGCATCGCTGTGGCCGCCGCCCCGAATTCGATGGCAGGCGACCCGCCGCTCCCCAGGACGATTGCCACCCCAACCACCCAGCCACGCGCGGTGGCGCCTGCCCCTGTTCGCGCCCCTGCTCCTCCAAGGGCCACAGCCCCTGTCCGATCGGTGCCGCCGGCCATCATCGTCCGGTCGACGCAGCAGGTCCTCATCAACCAGGATCGCGCCAGGTATGGCCTTCGCCCGCTGACCTGGAGCTCTTGCCTTGCATCGGTCGCCTTGAGCAATGCATATCGCATGGCCAAGCAGGGATACATCTCGCACACGGACGGGCCGACCCGCGACCTCGGATGCCATCTCGGCTATCAGGCCGGTGAGAACGTAGGTTGGTGGTCCGGCGGCGTCAATGACGCCCAGATCAACGCGATGTTCATGAACAGCCCGGACCACAGGGCGAACATCCTCGGGCCCTATCACTACGTGGCGACTGCCTGGGCGACGTCGTCCAACGGCACCGCCTACATAGCAGTCGAGTTCAGCTAACCCACCCCGTCCCCGGCCCACCTTCCGCCAGACAGATTCAATCCACTTAGTCGGAGTGCGGCCTGAAGTCGTGTGAGCTGGTCCGGTGCGAAACCATGACGCCGCGCGACAACGTGATCGCCACGATCTTGGCGAGCACGACTGCGAGAAGCGCGTAGATGATGATGGCGATCACCACCGAAGGCTCAAACACCGACTTGCCGTTGACGACCGCCGGCAAAAGCCCCCTGAACGGCGCAAGAAGGAAGTTCGTGAAGCCGTACATGAAGTCTGTGAAGGGCGCCTGCGGGTTCGCCCCAAGCACCTTGAGCACCAATCGGATCAGGAGGAGACCGTTGATGATCCCGAAGACGAGGTAGATGACCTCGATCGCGCGCCGGGTGGGCGAAACCCTGCTCACGACCCTGGTGTCGTCTGCTGCGATGGCTGCCCCCGGCCGAGATGTGGTCACATGCGACTCCTCGCGGACTACGCCGGCCGACTCATCTCGTACCACATCCGTTTCATGACGCTCCATTGAATAACACCCCTTGAGTGGAACTGGGCGGAGATCTACTCAACTAGAACGTCTGGCGGGCGCGTGTCACCCGCTGGGCGGTGCGGTCCCTCTAGCCAGTGACGTCGAACCGGTGCCGGCGGTTCCCGTGGAAATAGAGAAGCAGCCCGGGGCAGGTGGGCTGCTTCCTACTCCTAAAACGCGGGACGGTGTCTGGCTACCGGCGCCGAACTGAAACGACCGGTTCGGCTATGGGGCTCCTGAACCTAGGACGTTGCCATATGTGATGCCCAGTGCGAAGAGCCCGATCAACGACATGAGTACCAGGCCGCGAGTACGGGTGCACGTTTCGATGAGACCTACGTCATCGATAGGTTGGGACCCTGCCGGTCTCCAGAGGCCGCCCCCAACCCCGGCCTTTGCCGCGAGCGCCAGGGTCACCAACAGGATGATCAAGAGAATTGCCATCGAATTTCAATGCAAGGGACGCTGAGCGGGTCAGCGTCCCTTGCCACTCAATACAACGCACAGCGAAGCGATTGTGAACATGTTGGTCCGGCGAATAGCCGGGACCGTTCACCTTCCCGCCCGGCCCTGGAGGACGCGCAGCAGGCTCGGTGTGGGGCAAAGCTCGTTGCCGCAACGCAGACATGCCTTGGGGTCGGCAACCATAGCGAACCTCCCGCAAGCTCAGCTAAGCAATCCTGGGCCCTCGCCCCCGGACAGCGGGTTGCTCAGACTCTAGCGCCTGGGCCCGTGCCGCGCAGACCTCACGCTGCCTGCGGGTCGCCTGGGCTCAGGCTGCGCATGACATGTGCCAGCCTTCGTCGAAACGGCCCCCAGGGGCCCGCGCTGCGGACATCTCGACGGCGTTCATAGCGAGGGGCGTTCGAATTCGCGCACAGCAGGCAACCGCATCCGTGACCCGTGTCCGGAAGGCGCCTGCCGAACTTATCGAATCTCGCTTGCATCACGCGGACGCTCCGTCCAAAGACGGTGCGGCCCGGTGCCGCCTACTCAGCGGTCGCCACCAGCCCTGGCTG
>JALYYG010000076.1 GCA_030946685.1 Candidatus Dormiibacterota bacterium
TCGATCGAGATCCACGCCTGGCGCGCGCATGAGTGCTTGGCAGCGTTCTGAAGCGCCTCTACGCAGCAGAAATAGACCGCTGTTTCGATGTCGTAGCCGAAGCGCCCCTCGCAGGCGCGCACCTGGACCGGGACCGAGAGGCGGCGCGCATGCGCGCTCAGTGCGGCAGCGAGGCCCTGGGATTCGAGGAGGGGTGGGTACAGGCCGCGCGACAGGCGCCGGATGTTCTCCAACGTGGCCGCCGTGTCGTCACGGAGCTCGGACAGCACTGTCGCGAGGTGCGAGCTTGAGGTGCGGGCCACACCCTCCGCGAGGCCCAGCTTCATGCGAAGCGCCACCAGGTCGTGCTGCGCGCCATCGTGCAGGTCGCGCTCGAGCCGGCGGCGTTCGTGATCCTGCGCGCTCACTAATCTCAAACGGGAGGCGCGCAGCTCCTCGAGACGTCCCTCCAGCTCGGCGCTGAGCCGCGCATTGTGCAGGACCAGGCCGGCCTGAAGGGCGAGGTCCGACAGGACACGCTGCTCGTGTTTGTTGAGGACCTCGCCGGCGTGGGTCCAGACCGCCAGCGATCCATGCTTCTCACCCTGGTGCCGGACCTCCACGACCTGGCTTGGTGGGTCGACCGGCAGCTGGGCCTCGGGCGGCCATCGGGCAGCCGCCTGCGCAGACCCGTCGTTCAGCATCACGGCTGCCGCGCGGCAGCGCAGCCCTTCCGCGATGACCTCCACCATGCGCGGCAGCACATCGTCGACCGAGTACGCGCCCGCGAGCCGGCGCGTGAACCCGGTCAGTGACTCATACGGAGCCTGCCTTCGTCCATAGACCAGGCGATTGGCCCCCGCATCCAGCCACAGCCGGAGGGGTTGAAACGCCACGGCTACGAAGGCAGTGGCCACAATGGATACGACCAGGCTGGTGCCGGCGGTACGGCCGATCAACGTTCCTGCGCCCACCACAAGCACGACATAGGTGGCGGTCGCGAGCAGGGCCAGGGCGCCGTAGGTCAGGGCGCGGCTGATGATCAGGTCGATGTTGAAGAGGCGATGGCGCAGGATGGCGATGCCGATCGCGGCGGGCACCGCCATCATTCCCACGGTCTGTATGACGGTGCCGGTGAAGCTAACCACTGAGACGGGAGGTGCGTTGCCGATGAGCGCTCGGCCAAGCCCATTCGCGAGCGAGCAGATCACGAGCACCGCCACGCCCAGCCCGAACCACTTGATCTGCTGCCTCACGACCTTGCCGGCCGCCCGGTAGGGCACTAGCAGGGAGCTCGTGGCCGCAAGAAAAAGGAGCCCCAGGACCGGCTCGGAAGTCACTGGGTCAAGTAGGTGCGCTAGGGCTTGGTTGGCGAGAGGGCTCGCGGGCAGGCCGATAGGCAGCGATGGCGACGGGCTGACCGCCAGGTCCGCGATCGAAACGGCGAGGAAGACCAAAACGAGCCCCGCGAGCCATCGCCAGCGGGGTGACAATAACCTCCCGTCTGGAAATGTGAGCACGACGAACAGCAGCAGCCCATAGCCGACGGTTGACACGGAGCTGGCCGCCAGCTCGAGCCATCCGGCCCAGGCGGAGCTCGGGTTCGCCGCGTACAGGTAGCGAATCAGGCTTGTGCCGAGGATGCCGATACCCTGTAGCAGGCTGACACCCAGCAGCAGCCAACCGATTCGGTGGCCGGGGTTGCGCACCGTGATCAAACCGCCGACGGCGGCAAGCACGATGTACGGGCTGGCCCAGAGAAGACCGTCGGGCGGTATCGACGGTGCGTCCGCGGGCCCTGAGTACACGAGCCAGATACCGGACACCCAGGCCGCGATGGCCAGCACGACCGCGGACCACGCGACCATCGCGGAGCGGCGCACTTTCATCGCGCGCCTGTTCCATTGGAGAGGTAGATAAGGACCGCTTTGACCCGGCGGTGCAGGTCGGCCTCTTCGCCCAAACTGAGCTTCGAGAAGATTGCGTTGATGTGCTTCTCGACGACGCGTACCGAGATGAACAGTGCCTCCGCGATCGCTTCGTTGTTCTTGCCCTGCGCCATCTGACGCAGCACGTCCAGCTCGCGCGGGCTGAGCTCTCGCAGGGGTGAGATGGCGAACCGGTTGCGCGATTCCACCAGACCCTCGACAACCTGCGGATCGATCACCGATCTTCCAGCAGCCACTTCGTGGATGGCATGCAGAAGGTCGCCTGCATCAAAGAGGCGGTCCTTGAGCAGGTAGGCGCGACCGGACGATCCGCGAGAGAGCAGCTTGAGCGCGTATTCGGGCTCGTCGTACTGGCTGAGCACGACGACACCAAGGTCGGGGTGTGAATCGCGAAACGCCTCGGCCGCCTGGATGCCCTCGTCTGTGTTGGTGGGCGGCATGCGGATGTCGGTCACGACCACATTTGGCGAGTGCTCGTTCACGGCTTCCCGCAGCGATTCGAGGTCGTGACCTGTGGCCACCAGGGAGATCTCGTCATCGGTTTCGATCAGCCGGCTGACCCCTTCCCGCATCAGATAGCTGTCTTCGGCGAGCACGACGGAGAGCTGCATTCGCGCAGTCTCCCACTTCGCTCGTAAGGCGGAAAGGTGGTGGATACCCGCCTTGAGGGGGTACCACTACGCCCGTCACCCGGAGGATGGGCTCCCTGCAGATAGGGTGTGGCCCGACTGGTGGAATCCTCACGCCATAGCGAACCTATGGGCTGCGCCGGGGCGGTGCAAATTCTCAATCAATTGGAGGAAAGGTTCAGATGTCAAGGATCCGAGAAGGAAGTGCTTTGGCGGGGGCCGGTGCGATCGCATTCAGCGTCTTGACCGCAATCGCGCTCACTTTTGGAGGTGCTCCAGGCGGGAACTACCGCGAGTCGGACGTTGCCAATTACGTTGCGATCGGCCATCTCCCGACTGTGATCGTGACCGGGTACCTGGCGCTTTTCGGGGTTCTGGGCTTGATCTGCGTTTTTGCATATCTTCGCGAAGCGATGAGTGCCGAGTCCGTCCACAAGCTGGCCACAAGCATCTTCTGGGGCGCTGGATTGGCGGCTGCCGCGTCGATGGCAGTCGGCTGGGGCCTGGTCACCGGTATCGCGGTGGCTGCGGCCGAAGGCGGGAGCTCCAATCCCGGCAACGCGGCGGGGGCAGCGATCTCGCATCCTGAGACCTATGCGCTCTCTGACACGAGCTTGAATGTTGTTTTCGGATCTGGTGGATTCATGCTGGGATTCGCCCTGATAGCTCTGATGGTCGCCTCGCGTGGGACGCTTCCCAACTGGCTGCGTTGGTTGACGCTGGTCATCGGCGTGCTGGCAATCGCCGCACCCGCCTATTTCCCATCGTTCGCGATTCCCGTCTGGGGGATCGTCATGGGCGTCTGGCTTATCGCTGCCGGCCGCTCTTCGCGCCACGTCGTGGTGGCGACCCAGGCCAGGGCGTAGAACGGCAGGTGTACGCAAGGTGGGCGGTGTCACTCGACGCCGCCCACCTACGCCTTGGTCAATGAGGGCGCCAGGCGTCAACCATGAAGCGCTCGATTGGTTGGTTACTTGCAAAAGCGTTCGAGTCAGTCCATGTTCGTCTCACATCGTCGCCTGGAATATCCCAGAGTCTCCGGTCAAGGCGTCACAGCTGAAATCTTCGACACTGACGACCCCAAGACCGCCTGTCATGAATTAATACTCAGAGGATGCCTGCCGGCGAGTCACGACAGCCCATGACGCGCTTTCGAATCAGGGAACTCGGAATAGAGACCTGGCCTGACTTCGTGCGAATTATGGAGAAGCACAATGGCGTGTGGGGTGGCTGCTGGTGCGTCGCCTTCCACCTCAAGCCAGGTGAGTCGAACCGAACGGCTACGTCGCACAGGGTGTACAAGGAGAAACTTGTTCGCGCGAATCAGTCCCACGCGGCCCTCGTCTACGACGGGGCGGACGTAGTTGGCTGGTGTCAGTTCGGACCCCCGGCCGAGCTCCCGGGCCGACTGGGAGGATTCCGCAAGTTGGGCGTGGCTCCATCCGACTGGAGGATCACGTGCTTCTTCGTCGACCGCGACCGGAGACGGGAGGGAATCGCGGACGCCGCGCTGGCCGGCGCACTTCGCATGATCGCCGCCAAAGGCGGCGGGAAGGTCGATGGCTATCCAATCGCCACCCGCGGGAAACCTTACTCGAGCTCATTCCTGTCGAGCGGAACTGAATCAATGTTCGCGGAGGCTGGATTCCGTCCGCTCGGTGCTCTGGGCACGAGCAAGATGGTTATGAGAAGGGTGGTCCGCAGTCGATGATGTAGGGGTGTCTGGCCCCCACATTGACGCGCGGTAGCACGAATCAGGGGCAAGGGGCACTACTCGTGCGAGGCAACGGCATCACCTACGACACCGGCTTTTTCAACGCCGGAGTTAGCACTCACGAACCCTTTGACCCCGAGATCGTCAGGCGCGAGATGCGCATTATCCGCGGGGACCTGCGCTGCAACGCGGTGCGAATCACCGGGGGCGACCCAGACCGACTGGAGATTGCCGCCGTCCACGCCGCAGACATCGGCCTCGAGGTTTGGTTCTCGCCTTTACCTGCGACTTGACTACCGACGAGATGCTGACCTTCCTCGCCGATTGTGCCGAACGTGCCGAGCGGCTACGCCGACAAGGGGCATAGGTTGTGCTTGTCACGGGCGCTGAACCAAGCCTGTTAAATGGGGGTTTTCGCTTTCGCCGCTCTCGCTGACTACTACCGCGGCTGACGCCGCCGGTTAGGTCAGCAGATGGTCGGGACGGGTGGCCTCAAAGAGTGGTGTCGGATAACTGGGACTAACGCTGCATCTCGGCGAGCAGTCGCGCCGCCTCGCGCGCGTTCGTGGTCCCGTAGTTGGAATAGCAGTTGTTGTAGATGACGTGGGTTTGTTTCGTCTGTCTGGCCACGGCTGCGATCTTCGGCGTCCAGTCCGCGAGCTCGTCCTCGTCGTAGAGGTAGCGGAACCGCTCTGAAGGCGGGATCTCCTTCTTCTCCCAGCTCTCCCCATTCCGGCCGTGGAAGCGAAACACCGCGAGGTCCTCGTTGGTGATGATGACGACGGGCGGGACAGAGCTCTTGAACCCTTGTGGCTCGTCGACTGCGACGTAAGGGATCCTGTTGTCCTGTAGGAACTTCACGGTGCGCTCGGCGTTCTTCTCGTTGAACCAGCTACCGTGGCGGAACTCGACCGCGATCGGCAGATCGAGCCGCTGTCTCGTCTCGAGGATAAGTTCGCGGGCCTCGTTGGACGGAAAGACCCATTTCGGAAACTGCACGAAGACGGCGCCCAGCTTGCCGGCCTCCGCTAGCGGCTCGAGCGTCTCGCGGAACTGCGCATAAACGGCGTCGAGCAGCTCGGTGGGCATGTCCTTGCGATAGATTCGCTTCTTCTCCGCCTGCTCACCGCGCATCTCGTCTCGAATCGCCTTGGGCAGCCGCGCCACCTCGGTGGGCTGTCCCGTCATCAGCGCGTGTGCCTTGATGTCGAAGACGAAATCGCCTGGTGTTCGCTCGACCCACGCCTCCGCGGTGCGCTTGCTGGGCAGCGCGTAGTACGTCGCGTCGACCTCGACGACCGGGAACTGGCCGGCGTAAAAGCGCAAGCGCTCCTCCGCGCTGCTGACGCCCTTCGGGTAAAACACGCCAGGAACGGTCATCGTCGGGTCGGTCCAGCTCGCGATGCCAAAGCGCACCTCGCCCTTACCGACCTTTATCGGCGAGCGTTCGATATCGCCCGCCTCTTCAGCCCGCCGGCGGGCGACCCCTACGCCCGGATCATGCAGGTCGCTTTTAGCCATCCGACCTACGCCAGCCTCTCGCTGATGAACCAATTATCCAACCCAGCGAG
>JALYYG010000059.1 GCA_030946685.1 Candidatus Dormiibacterota bacterium
CTGGACGAGGATGCTCGCGCTCCGGTTGGGAGCCGACCTGCCGCTGACCGTCGAGCGTCACTATGTCGCCACCATTCGCTGGACGGATGCTCGTGAGATGCGCTATGCGCACGCCGATATCGCCGGGGGGTACTACTGCAAGCCCGAAGGAGATGAGCTCTACTGCCTTGGGCCGCTGACACCCGAGCCCGAAGTCGATCCCGACGAGCCGGTGCGAGGCATCGACATCGAGGAGTCGGACGCGCTGGCGAGGCTCGCCACCAGGCGGATCCCGCGCCTCAAGGAGGCGGTGTCGACGGGGGGTTGGGCAAGCCTCTACGACGTCAGCCCGGACTGGATGCCCGTCATCGGCGAGGTCGCCCCCGGAGTCTTCGTGGATGCAGGCACCAGCGGGCACGGCTTCAAGCTCGGGCCGGCGCTGGGTGCGGACGTCGCCAGCTTGCTGGCCAGAAGCGAGGTCGACGCGGGCATCCGCGAGTTCGCGCCGGAGCGCTTCAGCAGAGGCCAACAGCTGGCCGCCGGGTACGGGAGCGCAAGGATCCTGGGCTAGTCCCCTCCCCCTGAAGGGGGAGGGTAGGTGGGGTGCGAGCTCGGCACGCCCCCTGAAGGAGGGAGGGCAAGGATGGTCCAGGCCCAGAACGCCCTGTGAACGGGGGATGGGAGGGGGTCCGAACTTGGCACTTGCGCCAGATATAGTTTCGTGATATTTCTGGATGCGATATGGAGCTGACCAACACCTCTTACCTCTTGCTCGGAATGGTCGCCCTGAGTCCGATGTCCGGCTACGACATCAAGCAGATGGCCGACGGCTCGACCCGCCACTTCTGGCAGATCAGCTACGGCCAGATCTACCCCGAGCTGAAAGCGCTGGAGAAGGCAGGGATGGTGCAGGCGGCGGAGGCTGCCCGGGGCTCGCGCCAGAGGACCCTCCACCAGCTCACGGACACCGGCAGCGAGGCGCTGACCGAATGGATCTCGGACTCCACGGTGACGCCGGTCGAGCTCCGAGACGAGATGCTGCTGAAGCTCTTCTTCTCGGACTCGGTCGGCAACGACGAGCGAATCGCGCTGGCGCGCAAGATGGCCGGGCGCCACCGAGATGCCGCGAGCGGGCTCGCTGCACAGGAACCGCCCCACCTGGAGGAGCCCTGCCCGATGCGCCTGGAGGTCCTGCGTTTCGGGATCGGCCTCCACACCTGGTGCGCGGATTTCTACACGCAGCTCGCCGACCGACTGGCGGGAGAAACCAAGAATGTTTGACGCTCTCGCGCGGGTGATCTCGCGCCACCCCTGGCGCGTGGCCGCCTTAGGGATTGCGTTCGCCGCGATCTGTGGAGTGTTCGGCGGCCCGGTTGCGGGCCTGCTGCAGGGTGGCGGTTTCAACGACCCGGCCGCCCAATCCACTTCAGCGGCGAACCGTCTCGAGACCGCAACCGGGATCCGGCCCGACGGCGGCGTGATCGTCGTCGTCAAGACGGGGCAGGCGATCACCAGCCAGGCCACGCGCGACAAGGTCGAGCGCGTGACGCGGATCGTCGCCGCAGACCCCGGCGTCAAGGCAGCCTTGAACTACTTCGTCACCGGCAGCGCAGCGATGGTCTCGAATGACGGAACTGAGACGCTCGTGATCGGCGAGCTGCGAAGCATGTCCGACACTGAGGCGGGCGGCGTTTCCGCCCGCATCCAGCGGGCACTGGCAGGTGACCCTGCCGTCAAGGTCGGCGGCTTCGGGCTGGCCAACACGCAGGTCCAGTCGCAGGTCAGCGCCGACCTGGCCCACGCCGAGGAGCTTGCGTTCCCGATCCTGTTCCTGCTCTCCCTGTGGGTGTTCAGAGGCGCGGTGGCGGCCCTCTTGCCGCTGCTGGTTGGAGGCGTTACCATCCTGGGTTCGTTCCTGGGTCTGCGATTGGTCACGCTGCACACGCCGCTGTCGATATTCGCCCTCAACCTCGTCACTGGCATGGGTCTCGGCCTGGCGATCGACTACAGCCTGTTCATGGTGTCGCGCTTCCGAGAGGAGCTCGCGGCCGGCAAAGGTACCGACGAGGCGCTGCGTCGCACGCTGAACACGTCCGGGCGAACCATCCTCTTCAGCTCGTTCACCGTGGCGGCCGCCATCGCTTCTCTCACGGTATTCCCCGAAAAGTTCCTGTACTCGATGGGCATCGGTGGCGTGCTCGTCGCCCTTGTGGCATGCGGCGTATCGCTCATCGTGCTGCCAGCTGTGCTGAAGCTGCTCGGCCCACGCGTCAACGCTCTGGCCCCGCGCTCGTGGCAGCGGCCTCTCGAGGTGGGGGACGGTTTCTGGTATCGCCTGTCGCATTTCGTCATCCGCAGGCCGTTGCCTGTTGCGATCGGCGGCGCGGCGCTGCTGCTCATCCTCGGCCTGCCGTTCGCCGGCATCAAGTTCACCAGCGTCGACGCTTCGGTCCTTCCGACCAGCACCAGCAGCCGCCAGGTCTCCGACATCCTCGCGCACGACTTTCCCGCCTCATCAAGGTCGACCGTGTACGTGATCGCGGACGCGCCCGCCGACGCTTCTGTAGACATCCAATCCCTGGCCGATCAGATCAAAGCTCTGCCGCCAGTGACAGGAGTGGACATCGCCCCGGCAGGGAGCGGCCACTGGCGCCTCGACGTCCACGCGCGCGACGGCGGTCTCGCGGCCACCACACTCGACGTGGTCCGGGGCATCCGGTCTCTGCAATCGCCGTTGCACATCGAAGTCGGCGGGTCGAGCGCGGCGTTCATCGATCTTCAAGCCAGCCTCGGCGCGCACCTGCCTGCGGCGATCGCGATCGTCATCACGGCGACCGTGCTCCTGCTCTTCTTGATGACTGGTTCGGTCCTGCTGCCGTTCAAGGCCGTGGTGATGAATGCGCTCACGCTGAGCGCTGCATTCGGCGTCCTGGTGCTCATCTTCCAGGACGGCAATCTGTCTGGCCTGCTCGACTTCACCAGTCAAGGCGCGCTTGAATCGACCCAACCGGTGCTTCTGTTCGCCATCGTGTTCGGGCTGTCCACGGACTATGGGGTGTTTCTTCTGAGCCGGATCAAAGAGGCTCGCGATTCGGGAGAATCGAACTCGGAGGCGGTCGCGATCGGGCTTGGCCGAACCGGTCGGGTGGTGACCGCGGCAGCTCTGCTGTTCTGCGTCGCGATCGGGGCCTTTGCCACTTCACAGATCGTTTTCATCAAGGAGCTTGGGATTGGCACCGCCGCCGGCGTGATCCTTGACGCGACGATAGTCCGGGCCTTGCTGGTGCCTTCGTTGATGGGGCTGCTCGGCAAATGGAACTGGTGGGCCCCGGCACCTCTGCGCAGGGTGCACAGGCGCTTCGGTTTGAGCGAGGCGCACGCAGCCCCCGTGTAAGCTCTCCGGTGCGCATGCGCAAACTGCCTTAGTGCCGACCCGTCAGTGGACCGGCACCGCAATGGTCCTCGCGTCCGCGACAGGCTTCGGCTCGCTCGCCATCCTCGCCAAGCTCGCGTACGCCCAGGGCCTCGGCGCGGAACAGGCCCTTGCGTTCCGTTTTGTTCTGGCGGCCGTTGGGATGGTTGCCCTTTCCTTGATGCTGGGCCAGAACCCGCTGCGCCTGGAACGAACACGTCTGATCACGCTGCTTGCGATGGGGGTCCTCGGCTACAGCGCTCAGTCGCTGTCCTACTTCCTCGCCCTCCGCTCGCTTCCCGCCTCGCTGGTCGTGCTGATCGCGTACATCTACCCGAGCCTGGTGGTGGCAGCCGGTTGGCTGTTCCTCCACCGCGCGGTTTCGCCCAAGCACCTGCTCGCCCTCGCGGCCAGCTTTGTCGGGCTGGTCATGCTCGTGGGCGGAGCCCACTTCCAGCTCGCCTGGGCGCTCGTGCTGGCGGTGGCATCTCCGGTGATCTACACCGCTTACATCCTCGTGGGGGAAAGAGTGATGGGCTCCGTGCCTGCCCTGGCCGCCAGTGCCGTGATCATCACCGGCGCGGCGGCCGCATTCTGCTTCCTGGCTGCGATCAGCAACCAGCTCGCGCTTCCCTTGACTGCCGGCGGGTGGGCAGTCGCAGTCGGGCTCGCCGTCTTCCCGACCATGCTCGCGATCTCGTTGTTCCTGGCCGGCCTCCCGCGCGTGGGAGCCGCCCGCGCAGCTCTGCTCAGCACATGGGAGCCAGTTGTGACGGTTGGCCTCGCAGTCCTCTTGCTCGGAGACCGGCTGTCCCTCGTCCAGGTGCTGGGAGGCATACTCGTGCTTCTCGCGGTGGTCGTGGTCCAGGGTGCGCGGCTTTGGAAACCGGCGCAAGATTGAGGAGATGATCGCCAACCTGGTCGGTGCGGAGTGGCGCAGCCCGGACGTCGCCCGGTCGCTACCGATTTACAACCCAGCGACCGGCGAGGTGATCGGACAGGTCCCGCTATCAGGCGCCAGCGAGGTCGACGCAGCGGTGCAGGCGGCGGTGGCGGCGTACCGGAGCTGGTCGCGGACTGCCGTCATGGAACGGGTGCGCTTGATGTTCCGTTTCAAGGCGCTGCTTGAAGACCATTTCGAAGACCTCGCCGGGATCATCACCCGCCACCACGGAAAGACCCTGGACGAGTCTCGCGGCGAGGTGCGCCGTGGCATCGAGGTGGTGGATTTCGCATGCGGAGCGCCGACACTCCTCCAGGGCCGCACGCTGCGCGACGTTTCCGCCGGTGTCGACCAGGATCTCTATCGCTACCCGGTGGGTGTCTGCGCGGGCATCCCGCCGTTCAACTTCCCGGTCATGATCCCGCTCTGGATGTTCCCGCTGGCGGTGGTGGCGGGGAACACCTTTGTGCTCAAGCCCTCCGAACGGACGCCGCTGGGGGCCGCTCGCCTCGCCGAGATCTTCCTGGAGGCGGGCTTTCCCGAAGGGGTGCTGAACATCGTCCACGGAGCGGGGGAAGCGGTCGACGCGCTCCTCGCCCATCCGGACGTCCAGGCAATCTCCTTCGTGGGCTCCGCCCCGGTGGCCCGCCACGTCTATCAGACCGCGGCGGCCAACGGCAAGCGAGTGCAGGCCCTTGGTGGAGCGAAGAATCACATCGTGGTGATGCCGGACGCGGATCCCGAGATCGCGGTGCCCGCGATTCTCAACTCGGCCTTCGGCAACGCCGGCGAGCGCTGCCTGGCAGGCTCGGTCGCCGTCGCCGTCGGGCGTGCCGCCGACGGTCTTCTCGAGCCGTTGGCGAGCGCGGCTGCAAAGATGGTGGTTGGGCCGGGCGACGAGGCGGGCGTACAGGTGGGGCCGCTGATCCGCGCCGAGCATCGCGATCGTGTCGCGGGCTTCGTCGACAAGGGAGTGGCGGAGGGGGCGCGCTTGCTGGTGGATGGGCGCGGCCAAATGTCGCGCCCAGGTTTCTTTCTCGGTCCGACGATCCTCGATCACGTGACGGCCGACATGGCCGTCGGCCACGAAGAGATTTTCGGCCCGGTGCTGTCAGTCGCGAGGACGGCGACGCTGGACGAGGCGATCTCCCAGGCCAACCGTATGTCCCTGGGAAACATGGCCACGATCTTCACGCAGTCGGGGCGGGCGGCGAGGGAGTTCAGGGAGGGTGTGGAAGCAGGAATGACCGGCATCAACGTGCCGATCGCGCAGCCGTTCGCCTTCTTCCCGTTCAGCGGCTGGAAGGGCTCCTTCTACGGTGACCTCCACGTGCACGGCGCCGACGGGATCGAGTTCTTCACACGAAAAAAAGTGGTCGTTACTCGCTGGTGACTTCGCTGCGAACGGTTAGATAAGGCGCTCCTCCCCGCTTGCCGGGGAGGTGGCCCGAAGGGCCGGAGGGGGCGTCGTTATCGGCAAACCCTAAACGAAGAGAGGTTCCGTCTCGGAGCGCTCGAGGAGCGCGGCCATGGCAGCGTCGTCAGGTCGCTCCTCGAAGCGTTCGGCGGCGTCAAGCACCTTCGGCAACAGGTCGACGTCGCCAACCGTGTTCAGGAAGACGCCCGGCCGCCCCAGGACCCACCACACGGCCAGGTCGATATCGGCCTGAGATTCGAGCGGCTCGTACCAGGTCGAGCGCGTTCGCGTGCGGCCCGACCAGGGACGCAGCGCGATCGACTTGATCGTCTGCACCGCGGTGCCCCCCTCAGCGCACGTGGCGGCCAGGGCATCGAAGTTCGTGGCGTAGTAGGCCGACTGCATGGTCACGAAGTTGTAGGGAAGCAGCACCGAGTCGAAGTCGAAGCGCGCGAGGCTCCGGCGGTGGTTGGCCGCGATCTGTGCGCCGTGGCCCGTGACGCCTATCCACCGCACCAGGCCCTGCTCGCGGGCCTCGACCGCCGCCTCGATGGCACCTCCGGGGCTGAGCGCCGTGTCCCATTCGATTGGGTCGGCCAGATTGTGCAGCTGCCAGAGATCGACGTGGTCCACGCCCAAACGATCGAGCGAGCGGTGCAGCTCCTCACGCGCTCCCTGGGCGGTCCGCTCCCCCGTCTTGGTCGCCACGAAGAACGACGCGCGCGTGCCCTGCAGCCAGGGCTTGACGCGCAGCTCGGCGTCGCCGTATGAGGCGGCGACGTCGATGTGGTTGATTCCGTGCTCGAGAAGGACCTCGAGCGTCCGGTCCGCGAGGGACTGGCCGACCGATGAAAGCGCGGCCGCACCAAAGATCACCCGGCTGCTCTGGTGCTTGGTGCGCCCGAAGCTCTCGCGCGCGATCGCCATCGTGATGAAGTTTAGGCTGCGAGTAATTTCGGACGTCTCGAGGCCTAGAATCCCCCCCAATGTTCGGGCGAGCCCTCGTTATGGGATTGTGCCTCTTGGCCGCGATCTTTCCCGACGCAGCGCTCAGCGCGAATGCCCCGTCGGCAGTGGCCGCCGTCCCGGCCACCCGCCCCCTGGTGTCTGCTCCCTCGCAGGATCTTCCGGCCGCGCCCGCGTCCCGCACCGACCCGTCGCCGAACCGCTTGCTGATCCCGAGGATCGGGGTCAACGCCAGGATTGAGGCCCGCGGACTCGACGCCAACCGGAACATGGCAACTCCGAACGACTTCCACGACGTGGCCTGGTATGACCTGGGGCCAACGCCGGGAGAGCCGGGTAACGCGCTGATCAACGGGCATGTGAACTGGTGGACGGGCTCGGCCGTGTTCACCCGCCTCGCCGAGCTCCGACCCGGCGACACCGTGATCGTGCTCCGAGGGGATGGCACGCGCCTCAGCTTCAGGGTGACCAGCCGGCGAACCGTCGCGGCAGGTGCGCGGCTTGCCTCTTTGTTCGCTCCGAGCCCGGTCGCGACGCTCACGCTCATCACATGCACCGGGGTGTGGGATCCGAGCATCCTCAGCGACACCCAGCGCCTGCTCGTGAGCGCCACCCTTGCGTAGCCGCTCGAAGGCTGTCGGCACTCTGGCCGCGCTCTGCTTCGCCCTGACCGCGATAGGCGCAGGCGCCGAGGTCGCGCTCGCAGCGGGCAGCAAGAACCTGTGGCCGAATGGCGCCGCCGGCAATCGGGCCAACGCTGAGTGGCGCACTGGAAGCTACGGAAACGGCGCCTTGACCCGTCGCACTCTCATCAAGGCCTACATGACCACCGGGCAAGTTCTGATGCTCGGATCCAGCGCAATCGCGCAGGGCGCGAGCGATATCCGGGTGTACGACCCGGGCCTTGTCACGGGACCGATCGGCACCGAGACGATACCCGCTGCGCCAAGCTTCAGCTGCAACACTCAGCGGTTGGCGGGCGGCGCACCCGCGTTTCAGGGAATGATCAGGACCCGCGCGCAAGAGCTGGCTGGTCCCGACACAATCCCGACGGGCGGCGTCGCCGGCGCCTACGTTCCTTGCCATTACGCCGCGCCACTCGATGGGGTCTACAGCGTCATTTTTCTTGGCCCGCTGGGCTCCGCGTCCAACCTGGACGGTGGCGTCGTCGCGGACATCGCCCTCGCGCAGGTGGGGGACTTTAATGCGAACCAGGGGACGTCGATTGCTGCGTGGGACGCGACGGTTCGCGACAATCTCACCTCGACAGTCAATGTCACGGGCAGGGTCTTCGCGTACTACCTGGCGCTGTTCACCGGCGGCAACGGCC
>JALYYG010000085.1 GCA_030946685.1 Candidatus Dormiibacterota bacterium
GGTACTTGTCGACCGCCTCGGCACCGCCACCCAGGCTGAGCAGGCCCAGCAGCGTGACACCGACGATGAGGATCTTGGGCCCGTGGCCGCGCCGCCGTCGCTTGATGCGGCTGATGGTGAGCACGCGGATAGCCGCGAGTCGGGCAAACCGGTGCTTCTCAGGCGACACCGCGTGTACAACGGTTGAGGTCGTTAAAAAAGCACAGGCAATTCCGTCATCCGCGTATATACTCGGCGTCTAGAACGCGTGACGAAACGATGAAGAAGCGACAAAACCCGGATCACGGCGCCTGGGACGCGGTGAGCGCGGGCGCCATCGACATCAACGACCGCGCGCATTTGAAGAGCCGAATCGAGCGCGGCGACCGGTTGCGCGTCAAGCTGGGGCTCGACCCGACCCGGCCCGACATCCACCTCGGCCACACTGTCGTCTTGCGGGCGCTCCGGCGCTACCAGGCCCAGGGACACCAGGCGGTGCTGATCATCGGCGACTGGACGGCCCGCATCGGTGACCCCTCCGGCCAGAACGTAACTCGACCACAGCTGACGAAAGAAGACGTCACCGCGGCGGCGACGACATACCTCGATCAGGCCTGGAAGATTCTCGATGAGGCCGGGACTGAAGTCCGCTTCCAGTCGGAGTGGTTCGACAAGATGCGTCTCGAAGACGTCGTGCAACTGACGAGCCGGTATACCGTCGCCCGCATGCTGGCGCGGGATGATTTCGCCAAGCGCACCAAGGAGGGCCGCCCCGTCGGCATGCATGAGTTGCTCTATCCGCTGTTGCAGGCCTACGACTCGGTGGCGGTCAAATCGGACCTCGAACTGGGCGGCACCGATCAGACCTTCAACCTGCTGGTCGGCCGGGACATTCAGGAGGCCTATGGCCAGCCTCCCCAGGACATCCAGACGATGCCCTTGCTCGAAGGGCTCGACGGTGTCCAGAAGATGAGCAAGAGCCTCGACAACTACATCGGCATCGATGAGTCAGCGGAGGTGATGTACCGCAAGGCGATGGCGGTGCCTGACAATCTCATCCTTCGCTACTTGCAACTGACCACTGATGCGACGCCGGTCGAGATCGCGGATGAAGCGCGCGCCCTTGGCGATGGTGAGAATCCGCGAAACGTCAAGCAGCGCCTGGCCGAGCGTCTCGTCCGCCAGTTCCACCCCGGCGCCTCCCCTGATGCCTACCGCCACGAAGGCGGTGCATTTCGCAACGCCCGGCCCGAGGAGCTGACCCTGGACGCGGGTGAACGCACCATCGCGCAACTTTTTGTGGACGCTGGCCTCGCCAGCAGCAAGAGCGAGGCCCGCCGGCTCGCCGGCCAGCACGGGATCACCATCAACGATCAGCCGGTGAATTCGGCGGAAGAGAAAGTCTCGCCGCAGGACGGCTGGGTTTTGCGGCGTGGATCGCACCGGGTCGTGCGCCTGAAGCTGCGTTAAACTCTCGCAGGGAAGAAGATGTCAGGACATTCCAAGTGGTCGTCGATCAAGCACAAGAAGGCCCTCACCGACGCCAAGAAGGGCCAGCAGTTCACCAAGATGGCCCGCGAGATCACCATAGCCGCGCGCGAGGGTGGGGGGAACCCGGAGGGCAACTATCGCCTCCGCCTGGCCATGGAGAAGGCTCGCGACGTCAACATGCCGCAGGACAACGTCGTGCGCGCTATCAAACGTGGCACGGGAGAGCTGGGCGGCGCCACGCTCGAAGAGCTTCGCTTCGAGGGCTATGGCCCGCATGGCGTGGCGATCATGGTCGACACGCTGACGGACAACCGCAACCGGACCAGCGGTGAAATCCGGAATCTCTTCAGTCGGGCCGGTGGCAACCTGGGCGCCACCGGCAGCGTGGCCTGGATGTTCACCCGGCAGGGCCAGATCGTCATCGATGCCAATGGCCGCGACCCGGACGAGATCGGGCTGGAGGCGATCGACATGGGCGCCAGTGACGCGCGCGTCGACGGCAAGACCATCGACGTCGTCACGGACCCAGCCAAGCTCGAGCCCTTCCAGCAGGGCCTGAAGAAGAAGGGTTACAAGATCGAGTCGGCCGAAGTCACGATGAACGCGTCGCAACTGGTTTCGTTGAATGAGGCTACGGCTCCCTCGATCCTCAAGTTGCTGGACGCCCTGGAAGAGCACGATGATGTGCAGTCCGTCTACTCCAACATGGACGTGGCGGCGGACGTCCTGGAACGCATCAGCGAACGTGTCTAGGTGGTGAACACCAGCGACGGGCTGCTGGTCCTGGGCATCGACCCGGGCCTCGCCGACACGGGCTACGGCGCCGTTCGCCGGCAGAACGGCCGCCTTTTCCTCGTCACCTGCGGCACGGTCAAGACGCCTTCCAATATCCCGGAGCCGAAGCGGCTTGGCATTCTCGCCGAGCAACTGCGCGCGCTGATGGCGGAACTGCGCCCCCAGGCCGCCGCCTTCGAGGAACTCTTCTTCAGCAAGAACGTCCGCACCGCCATGGCGGTCGGCCAGGCGCGCGGCGTCGCACTGCTGTCGGCCGTCGAGGCCGGAGCCGACGTCCATGAATACACGCCCAACCAGGTCAAGCTCTCCATCACCGGCTACGGCGGCGCCACCAAGGGCCAGATGCTGAAGATGGTCCAGTCGCTGCTGGCCACCCGTGAGCTCCCGCGCTCCGATGATGCGATCGACGCGCTGGCGGTTGCCATCTGCCACCACCACAGCGGCCGGCTCCGGATGGTCATCAGCCGCGCCCCGGCCGGGGTCCGCGCTTGATCGCGACCCTCGAGGGCATTCTGGCCCAGCGAGGTTCCGACTCGGTCATCGTCGACGTCCACGGCGTCGGCTACCTGGTGACCGTGGGCACCCGCACTCTGGCGGAGCTGCCGCGGGCGGGCGAGCGCGTGCGCCTCCATACCTATACGTATGTACGCGAAGACGCGCTGGGTCTCTTCGGCTTTCTCAGCCAGGAGGAGCTGACGTTCTTCAAGCTCCTGCTCTCGGTCAAGGGGATCGGCCCCAAGGCGGGGCTCGGGATCTTGAGCCGCGCCGAGCTGCGCGTGCTGAAGCGGGCAGTGCTGCAAGACGATGCCGCCATGCTGGCCACCGTCCCCGGCATCGGCCCTAAGACCGCCGCCCGGGTCGTTCTGGAGCTCAAGGGGAAACTCAAGGATGAGATCTTCGGCGAAGAGGCGCGGCTGCCGGCGGCGTCCGGGGCCGACCCGATGGCGCAGGCCTTGCAGGTCCTCACCGGCCTGGGCTATACCCCGGCCGAGGCCAAGGAAGCCGTTCGCAAAGCCAGTGGCGGCAACGGCGGCAGCCACTCCGTCGAGCAGCTTGTCACCGTGGCCCTGAAGGGGCTCGACCGCGGATGAGCGAGCGCGTCATCACCGCCGAGGAGCGCAGCGAAGACAAAGAGTTCGAGTGGAGCCTGCGCCCGCGTCGCCTGGCCGAGTTCATCGGCCAGGAGGCGGTCAAGGCGAACATGGAGATCCTGATCACGGCGGCGCGCGGCCGCAACGAGCCGATCGAGCACATCCTGATCGCGGGACCGCCCGGGCTGGGAAAGACGACGCTGGCCAACATCGTGGCGAACGAGATGGGCGTCAACATCCGCACGACGTCCGGCCCCGCCATCGAGCACCAGGGAGCGCTCGCCTCGATCCTGACGAACCTCGAGGACCGTGACATCTTCTTCATCGATGAGATCCACCGCCTGGCGCGGCCGGTCGAGGAATCGCTCTACCCGGCGATGGAGGACTTCAAGTTCGATTTCGTCAGCGGCAAGGGGGCGGGTGCGCAGACCTTCCGGCTGCAGCTCCCGCGCTTCACGGTCATCGGCGCCACCACCCGCCAGGGCATGCTCTCGGCCCCGCTCCGCGACCGATTCGGGGCCGTTTATCCGCTCTACTTCTATGGGACCGACGACCTGTATGCGATCGTGATCCGGTCCGCGGCCCTGCTCAAGGTCACGATCGACGATGCTGGCGCCGGCATCATCGCCAGCAGGGCTCGCGGCACGCCTCGGGTGGCGAACCGGCTGCTGCGGCGCGTTCGAGACTTTGCCCAGGTCCGAGCCCAAGGTCAGATCGACGAGCGGATCGCCCTTGACGCGCTGGCGATGCTCGAAGTCGATGAGCTGGGTCTCGACACGATCGACCGGCGGATCCTTCGCACCATCGTCGAGAAGTACGAGGGCGGTCCCGTCGGACTCGACACCATTGCGGTGTCGGTATCGGAAGATCCGGAAACGGTCGAGGACGTCTATGAGCCCTTCCTGATGCAGCTCGGCTTCCTGGCGCGGACGCCCCGCGGCCGAGTGGCGACCAAGCTTGCATACGACCATCTCGGCCTGGTCAAGGCGAGCAGCAGCGAGCAGCCTCGACTCTTCTGAGAACCGCCGATTTCGACTACGAGCTGCCGCCCGAGCTGATTGCCCAGCACCCGCCGGCCGAGCGGGATGCGGCGCGCATGTTGGTTCTCGATCCATCGGGTGGAATGGTTGATCGCACCGTCCGCGATCTGCCGCGCTACCTGGAGGCCGGCGACGTCCTGGTGCTCAACGACAGCCGCGTGCTTCCGGCGCGGCTGATCGGCCGGCGCCGCGATGGGGGAGAGGCCGAGGTGCTGCTCTTGCGTCCGCTGAACGGGGATCGACACCGCTGGGAGGCACTGATCCGGCCTGGACGCCGGCTGGAGGCCGGCTCGCAGGTGCTGTTCGAGACCTCGGCGCTGGCGGTTTCCATCGAGGCCAGGGACGGGGAAACCGCAACGGTGCGGCTCGGTGGCGTCGACGATCCACTCGCGGAGGTGCGCCGCATCGGCGAGATGCCGACGCCGCCGTACATCAAAGAGCGGCTCCACGATCGCGAGCGGTACCAGACGGTGTACGCGCGCGCGGAAGGGTCAGCCGCGGCGCCCACGGCCGGCCTGCATTTCACGCCCGAGTTGCTGTCGGCGGTACGGGATCGTGGGGTCGACGTCACGTTCGTGACGCTGCACGTCGGCCTCGACACCTTCCGGCCAGTGCGTGTCGAGGACCCGGGCGAGCACCGAATCCATCGCGAGTGGTTCCGAATCGACGAGCCCGCCACCCGAGCCATCGCCGAGGCGCGCGGTCACGGTAAGCGGGTGGTTGCGGTCGGCACCACCTGCGTCCGGGTGCTGGAGAGTGCGGCAATGGATGGCGGCGTCGCGGCAGGGGAGGGGTGGACCGGACTGTTCATCCTGCCCGGCTTCCAGTTCCGGGTGGTCGACGCGATGCTCACCAACTTTCACCTGCCGAAGAGCACGCTGCTGATGCTGGTCAGCGCTTTCGCGGGACCCGACCGGGTGCTGGCGGCGTATGCCGAGGCGGTCGAGCGGCGCTACCGCTTCTACAGCTTCGGGGACTGCATGTTGATCACGGGCCGCCAGCCGTGACCTTCGAGCTGCTGGCGGAAGAGGGGGGTTCGCGGCGCGGGCGCTTGCAGACGGCCCACGGCGCGATCGACACGCCGGCATTCATGCCGGTCGGCACCCAGGCGACGATCAAAGCGCTCACGCCGGACGAGGTGCGCGAACTGGGGGCGCAGGTGCTGCTGGGCAACACGTACCACCTGGCGCTGCGGCCGGGCGCCGAGCGGATTGCCCGGCTGGGCGGCCTGCATCGATTCATGGGTTGGGAGGGCGCCATCCTGACGGACAGCGGCGGGTTCCAGGTGTTCAGTCTCGATCATCTGGTGAAGGTCAGCGACGAGGGCGCTGCCTTCCGCTCGCATCTCGATGGCAGCGAGCAGCGCTTCACGCCCGACTCGGTCATGGCGATCCAGCGCCAGCTCGGATCAGACATTGCGATGGCGTTCGACCAGCCGGTCTCCTGGCCCGCAACTCAGGCGACGGCGCGCGTGGCCATGGAGCGAACCCATCGATGGGCGGAAGGCTGCCTTACGGCCGAGGCGGCTCCCCGTCAGCTGCGCTTCGGAATCGTCCAGGGTGGGTTCGACGAAGCGCTTCGACGGGAGAGCGCCGCCCTCCTCGGGAAGCTCCCGTTTGACGGCTTCGGCATCGGCGGGCTGAGTCTGGGGGAGCCAAAGACGGTTACCTACGCGCTGCTCTCGCTGCAAACGGCGATCCTGCCGCGCGACCGGCCGCGCTACCTGATGGGCGTGGGCACCCCTGCCGATCTGGTGGAAGCGATCGCTCGCGGCGTCGACATGTTCGACTGCGTGCTGCCTACCCGGATTGCCCGTAACGGATCGATCCTGACGCGCGGCGGCCGGATCAACCTGCGCAACCGCCGCTTCATCGATGACACCGGCCCGCCGGACGAGGGTTGCGACTGCTATAGCTGCAAGCGCTTTTCGCGCGCCTACCTCCGCCACCTCTTCATGGCCGGCGAAATCCTCGGCCACCGGCTGGCATCGATTCACAACCTGAGGCTGCTCGTGCGACTCGTGGCGCAAATCCGCGAGAAGATTGGCACGGGTGGACTGGAGCAGGCGATGACGTCGCTGCGTGACCAGTGGGCGCTCGCACCGCTACCCTGACGATCCCCACCCTGCCCTCCCCCGCGAGCGGGGGAGGGGACAACGCTTTTTAAGAGTTCCTCATCGGGCCTCACCTATACTTTCCCTCGCATGCGCGTCGATCGTCGACTCCTGGCAGTGATTACCGTCGTTGCCGTGATTGCGATCTTCATCGACGGGTTCGCCTACGTCTACCGGCTGGCCACCCATCAGCCGTTGAC
>JALYYG010000114.1 GCA_030946685.1 Candidatus Dormiibacterota bacterium
GTCGATGGCATGACGGACAAGGTCGCGGATTCGGGTGGATCGGTGATCGACCGTATCCGTCAGAACCCGGTTCCGGCGCTACTGGTCGGGAGCGGCATCGCCTGGCTCTTCATGGGCGGGAGTCGCACGGCTTCCTCGGCGCCGCGATATCGCACGCCGGCGTATCCGGAGAAAAACTCCGGGGTCGCTGCGCAAGTCAGCGAGCGGGTCGGCGGAGTGGTCGATCACGCGTCGTCGAGCGTCGGCGGAGTGGTCGATCAGGCCTCCTCGAGCCTCGGCGAGGCCGCGGAAACAGCCCGCCAGCAGGTCGACCAGATCAGCACGCAGGCGCAGGAGAAAGTGCAACGCCTGCAGTCAGGGTTTCAGCAGATGCTGCAGGAGAACCCGCTTCCAGTCGCGTTGGTCGCGGCCGGCCTGGGGGCCCTGATCGCGGCCGCCGTCCCCAAGACCAGCGTTGAAGACCAGATCGCCGGACCGGCACGCGAGCGCGTCGCCGAACAGGCGCATCAGGTGGGCGAGAAAGTCGGCCGGGTGGCCGAGCACGCCCAGGCCAGCGTCAAGGAAGCGGCAGCGAAGGAAGACCTCGTTTAACGATCGCACCGTTTGCTTTCCCTTCCCGCTTGCGGGGAGGGTCAGGTACGAAAATCGACCCTCCCCCGGTTGCGGGGGAGGGTCGGCGCGGGGTCCCCTTACCGTTTCTTGACCATGCTGGCAGGGGCGACCGCGCGGTAGCTCTCCTCGATCCAATCCCGGAACATGTCCAGCGGGATCGCGGAGCCTTTGGGAAACCGAACGGAGACCCAGCCGCTCCGACCCAGGCGATAGCGCGTCGGCGTCGTGAACGGCAGACCCAGCGC
This sequence comes from Candidatus Dormiibacterota bacterium, assembly GCA_030946685.1. Lineage (GTDB taxonomy): Bacteria > Chloroflexota > Dormibacteria > Dormibacterales > Dormibacteraceae > Palsa-872. The sequence goes on from JALYYG010000114.1 coordinate 858, forward strand.
GGCCTCTGAGGACTTCGGCAGCTTGACGGTCAGGTACAGCTTCTCGCCGTCCTCGCTGAGGAAGGCGAAGATCTTGCCGCGGACTTTGATGGTCCGCTCGCCCCACGGAAAATCCTCCACCGCCTCGGGGCGGCGCAACGCAAACTGACGCAGCGCCCTGACAGCAAGATGCAACTCATCATTCACCCTCCCCCTCTTGGGGAGGGTCGGGCTGGGGGCTACCAAGGCGACGCGGGCATGAGGCGGAGATCCGGTTCCAGCCATTGCCGCCTCGCGTCATCGCTCCCCATCCGCTCCCGCGACCAGTGGCAGTAAGGCAGGTTCTTGTCGAGGAGGTGCGGCTCGGCGACCAGCAGGTCGTCGAAGTGGAGTGTCGGATGGCGGTTGATGCCCAGGCCGACTACGCGCACCCAGAAACGCGTCATCGTCTCGTGGTAGCGGTCGGCGTGTCCATGGTGGGCGGCAAATCGCCGGATCGCCCCGGCGACGGTATCGGATGCTCGCTCCTGGCCGAGCCGGCGGATCTGGATCCATGCCAGCCGAAGGTGATCGCGATGATGGAAGTCCTGATTGGCGATTTTCCCCGCCTCGAACGCGGCGAGGAACTCTTCGTCGGCCGCCGTGACGCCCGTTTGTCCCTCTGAGTCCATAACGCAATTATCGCTGTGTGCCGGAGGTGGTGTCGGCACACCTTACCTACTATTACTGGGCACCGGCGCACATGGCGCCGTCGACCGTCATCGTGGTCGGATACCAGCGGGGGTATCTGGCGAGGATGTTCGGCGACATTCAGCAGGCCGGCACCATCACGAACTCGTTCGGCATGCGCAACGAGGAATACGGCAAGTCCATCTGGACCTCCCGCAGCCCGCTGGTCCCACTCGAGAAGGCCTGGCCGCGCCTTAAGTCCCGCGATTACATCAGCCCACGGAGTGGATCAGATCTCCTCCGAAGACCAGGGGACCCTCGGGTTGAAACTCGTCGGCCAGCCGATCGAACTCCTGGAAATCGGGATCCGAGTCATGTTCGTGGTGCTCCGCCATGCTCGGGACTTCGACGACGATGACGTATTTGACAATGGCCTTGCGTTCGTCCGAACCGAACTGTGATCGGAAGAACCGGGCACTGATGAACTTGCCGCGTTGCTGGTAGTCGCGCCACCGCGGTAGCTGACGTTCGACAAACAACTTTTCATATTCGGCCGCTTGCTTCGCTCGCACGTGGATCACGATCACATTGACCTGGCTCATGTAAAGAGCCTAGGTGAAACCTTGCTGGCGCGAGTTTTTTTGAATCCGACTTCGATAGAGTTGCGAGATCGCCAGCGAGCTCACGATCGGCTACCAGGGGGAACCGGGCGCCTATTCGGAAGAGGCGCTCCACGCCACCTTTCCCACCGCGAAGCCACAGGCGTTTCGAACCCTGCGGCATGCCTTCCACCGGGTTGCCGACCAGTCTGTCGACTTCGCGCTCGTACCGGTCGAGAACTCGCAAGGCGGGAGCGTACTCGAGACCTACGACCTGCTGCTCGAATACCGAACTTTGGTGGTAGCTGAGGTAGCGCTCCAGGTCGACCACTGTTTGTTGGCCGTGCCGGGCACCAGGCTCGAGGAGATAAAGCGAGTGCTCTCGCATCCACAGGCACTTGCGCAATGCGAGGCTTTCATCGTGCGGCAACATCTCGAACCCAACCCGGCGTATGACACGGCGGGGGCCGCGAAGCAGATCCAACAGGAGGGTCGCCGGGACCAGGCGGCGATCGCCGGCCGGCGAGCCGCCGAGCTCTACGGGTTGGAAATCCTGGCGGAGCGGGTCCAGACGGTGCAGGAGAACATCACGCGCTTCTTTTTGATCACGCGGCGTGGGCCGCGCCGGCCCAAGCCGCCGCACATCAAGCGACCGCGCTACGGCAAGAAGACCTCGGTGGTCTGCGCCGTGGCCAACGAGCCGGGTGCGCTGTTCCGCTTGCTTGCCTGCTTTGCCGATGCGGGCGTCAATCTCACCAAGCTGGAGTCACGACCGCGCCGCGACCCGCCCTGGGAATACCTTTTCTACCTCGATCTGGACGGCGGCCGATCCGAGAAGCCGGTTGCGGCAGCACTGCGGGCGGCGCTACACGCCACCACCTTCTTGCAAGTGCTGGGCACCTATGCGCGAGCCCTCCCGCCGGCCGCTCCGCCGAAACGCCGTAGCCGAAAGCGACG
>JALYYG010000177.1 GCA_030946685.1 Candidatus Dormiibacterota bacterium
CGGCATCACCAACATCGACATGCCGGTCACCTCGGACAAGGTCTGGGCTGCATTGCGCTCGAAAGGGGTGACCGAATAGCCGACGACGTACTGGAGCTGCTGCGTGGGTACGCGATCACCGGCACGCCGTGCGTGCTGGCCACCGTCGTACGCTGCGAGCCGCCGACCTCCGCGAAGCCCGGCGACAAGGCGATCATCACCGCTGACGGCCGGCTCCGCGGCTGGATCGGTGGGAGCTGCTCGGAGCCGGTGGTTCGTCGCGAGGCACTGCGGGCGCTATTTGAGGGTGTACCGCAGCTGGTCAGGATTGTCCCCGCTCCGGAGGTCAAACAGACGAGAAAACGTGGCGAGCTGACTGTCGCCACGACCTGCCCAAGTGGGGGCGCCCTCGACATATTCATCGAGCCGCGGCTGCCACGACCGTTGCTGCTCGTATTCGGCGACAGCCCCTCCGCGCGAACTCTCGTGCAGATGGGGTCGCTGGCCGGCTTTCGGACGTGCTCGGTTCATCCCGGCGCCGTGCCCGAAAACATCCCTGAGGCCGACCTTGTGCTGGGCTCCCTGGACCTTTCCGGCGCCAATCCCGGGGCCGACAGCTGGGCCGTCGTGGCCACGATGGGTCATTACGACGAGGATGCAATCGAGGCTGCGCTTGCTTACCCCGACCTTGACGTCGGCCTGATCGCGAGCACGCGGCGCGCTGCCGCGGTGCGCGAAGCGCTCCTCAGCCGCGGGCTGGACGAAGAGACGGTCGGCCGGATCAGGACGCCGGCCGGCCGAGTGCGCGGGGTGAGCCAGGAGGAGATCGCGCTGCTGGCCCTGGCTGAGGTCGTGACCGCGCGAAGGAGGCGCGGCCAGCCGCGATCCAAGCCAGCGGTATCGAACGTGGTCTTCGCAACAGACCAGGTGTGTGGAATGACAGTCGATCCATTAACCGCGATGCACAAGGCGGCCTACGGTGACACCACGTACTGGTTCTGCTCTGCCGGTTGTCAGGCGGAGTTCGAGAAGGCTCCCTTGCGCTACCTCAGGCCCGTCGAGGCTTAGTGTCCCGCTCCGGAGGCTCAACCGAAATGCCAGTGGCAGCGCTGCGCGGTGCCCGGGGCACCCTCCGGGTTCATCCGGCTAGGCGCCCGATCTCCGCGTTGCCGGCTCCGCTACTCGCTTACAGGTCTATCGACATGCGCGCTCCGTTGCTCGCCGGCGCCTTGACCTCGGGCGCCGATCCGGCGACTTTCGGCCGATCCTCCGAATCAGGACACTGATGCCTTCGACCGGCGTGGTCCTCGCCGCGGGGTCTTCACGGCGGATGGGGAGTCCCAAGCAGCTGCTGCCCATCGGCGGGAGGCCGCTGCTCGAGATCGTGGTGGCGCATGCCTGCGCCTCGAGGCTTGACGATGTGCTCGTCGTCCTCGGCGCCTCGGCTATTGAGATCCGCGACGGCGTGGACCTCGGGAGAGCCCGCGTGCTAGTCAATCCCGACCACGCATCCGGGATGGCTTCGTCATTGCGTGCGGGACTGGCGGCCCTAGGCGACGGAGTCGATCGCGCAGTGGTCATCCTGGGCGACCAGCCCGGCATCTCCGGACGCCTCCTCGATTCGCTCCTCGACCTTCAGGAGGAAACCGGCCTGCCCGCCGCGGCGCTGAGCTTCAACGGCTTGCTCCATCCACCGGTCGTGCTGAAGCGGGAACTCTGGGGCGACCTGATGGCGCTCGAGGGCGATGTCGGCTGCAGGGCGGTGATCCGCGCCCGGCCCGAGCTGGTGGCGAGGCTCCCTTCAGTTGATGACCTGAACCACCCCGTCGATCTCGATACACCCGAGGACTACCGGCGGCTGAAGTCGATCAGGACCTGAGTGGCACGAGTGTCTGTTTTCCGACGCTCCGTTTAGCCGGCGCCTTCGACAGCGGTCGGTTCCAGAGCCGCAAGGAGCTTCCTTAGCAGTCCTGCGAGGGTCGTGAGTTCCTCACCATTGAGACTGGCTAGAAGCTCGCGCTCGCCTCCCGTGTTGGCGGTGACCGCCTCTTCGAGGATCTGGGCGCCCTCATCGGTCAGCTCGACCAGGACGCCTCTCCGATCGTTTGGGTCGCGTGTCCTCCTGACAAGGCCGCGGCGCTCGAGGCGGTCGAGCCGGCTCGTGATGCCCGCAGACGACAGCATCAGCCCCTTGAACAGCCGGGTCGGCGAGAGCCGGTTGGGGGGTCCGGCGATGCGCAGCGCGCTGAGGACTCCGACCTCGCCGCGACCGAGCGCGAAGCGGCCGAAGGCCTCTTCCTGGTGGCGGGCGACGTGCAGCGCAATCCTCGAAAGTCGCGCGGTGACCTGGTAGGGCGCCATCTCGAGACCCGGCCGCAGGGCCGTCCACTTATCCAGAAGTTGGTCGGTCCAGTCTCGCGACACGTCTCGAGTATATGGAATAGCTCTGCCGAGTGCGAGATTCTCGCTTACAAGTATCTCGCTTACGAGCGATACATTGCGGTAGAGGGCCCGCCCATAAGGGAGTTGAGGACGATGAACCCTGAGATTCAGTACTCGTTGTGGAGGTTCGAGCAGCGCCGGCACGAGGTCGAGCTCGAACGCCGGAGGGCGTATCTGCAGGCGCGCCGGCCTGACCCCATGCTGGATCCGACAGTGGTCGTGGCCAGCGCGAGAGAGGCGCCGTCTTGCCCAGGCCTGGCGGAGGCGTCATGAGCGTGGTGCAAGACCTGCTGCCTGACGCAAGTCCCGAGGCCGCGATCGATGTCGCGCTGCGAGAGTTCGACCTTGTGTACCTGTTCATCTACTCGCGGGTCGGGAATCGAGCCGATGCGGAGGACCTGACCCAGCAGGTGGCCCTCAAGGCGCTACCCAGAGTGCGCGACGGCTGGGTGCAGCCGGCGGTACGAGGCTACCTTTACGCCACAGCCCGGTCGGTGCTGGCGACTTTCTGGGCCGGACGCGGCCGGATCCGGGAGGCTGAGCTGTTCGACGACGTCTCGGACGAAGGACGTGGGCGCGAGCTGGCGGCGCCGCCGGAGGCGGCGGCATGGGTGGAGCGAACGTTGAGCGCCCTACCGGCCCACTACAGGCAGATTCTCGAGCTTCGCTTTCTGCGTGGTTACTCTCTTCGGGAGGCGGCCCAGGAGATGGGCAAGACTGTTGGCGGAGTGAAACTGATGCAGCTCAGGGCACTGCGAGCGGCCGCGGCGGTCGGGCAGAGCCGGTAACGCCGGCTTACAGCTAGACGCTCCTCTCGTAGCGGTTTCGTTCCCAGTCGGTGACGGTCTCCTGCCACGCCTTGAGCTCCCACCTGCGGGAGGTGGCGTAGTAGTCGCTGAACTTCTCGCCGAGCCCGCGACGGAGCACCTCGTCCGACTCGAAGGCAAGGACAGCCGCCTCCAAAGAGCCAGGCAGCATCGCGAGGTCAGATCGCGAGTAAGCGTCCCCCTCGACAGGCTCGGATGGCTTCGCGCTTCGGCGCAGCCCGTCGGCGGCAGAGACCACGACCGCGGCGAGGGCCAGGTACGGGTTGGCGTCGGCTCCTGGCCGCCGGCATTCGATCCTGCACATCTCCGCGCGCTCTGGCCTTATCGCCCGCACTGCGGCCGAGCGGTTCTCGAGGCCCCAGCTGACGTTCGTCGGCGCGAAGAATCCGGGGACGAGCCGCTTGTAGGAGTTGATCGTCGGATTCAGGAGCAGCGATGCGGCGGGCAGATGCTCGAGCACACCGGCGATGGCGGACCCCATCGCGGGCGGTATGCCCTCGTGATCCGAGCTCGCGAAAGCATTGAGACCTTCGCGCCAGCACGACATGTGGATGTGGCCGCTGGAGCCCTCCTCGCCGGGCGCGGTCTTGGCGAGGAAAGTCGCATGCATACCCATCGAGGCGGCGACGCCTTTGACCGCGAACTTCGTGAAGGTGGCGTCATCGGCGGCCTGGAGACCGGAGCGGGCCGCGAGATTGAGCTCGAGCAGTCCGGGCGCGGCTTCCGTATGCGCCGCGCTCAGCTCGACGCCCAGGGCATCGAGGGCCGGCCGAAGAGCGTTGAGAAAGCCGTCGACGGCGCTGACGTCCGACAGACTGTAGCTGATACCGCTCGAAACAAATCGTCCGCCGGCGTCTCGAACGCGGGCCTCGTACTCGACCGCGGCAAGGACGTCGTAGCCGACCTCGGTCATCTGCGCTAGCGCGCTGCGCAACACCTCGCGCGAGGCGAGCTCGCATCGGCTTCCATCGGGCCAGTCCGGCGTGCCGAGGCAAACTCGCCATCCGGGGCGCCAGCTGACATGGTGAAGCGTGCTGAGGTCCGGATGCACGATGAGGTCCGCTGCACCCGAACGAATCCCGAACCGCTCGTAATCGGCGATCGGCATGTCCACCGGGTCGAGCGCCAGCAGCAGGTCCGTCATCGCGATGCCGTGCAGCAGAGCCGACTCGAAGGCTTCAGGCCGCAGCGCTTTGCCGCGCAGCGAGCCATTCACGTCGGGGAACCCAAGCAGCACGAACTCGGCCTCGTCGTTACTCGCCGGCGGCATGTCTGTGGCTGCCTTGGGCGCCTCCCGGGATGGCGCGTCCACGCGGCTCATTCTCGTCTGGCGCCCGCCGGGTTTCCGGCCAGAGCCGTCTCGATCTTGCCCGCCATGTGCGCCATGGTCTCCGAGAGGCGCTCGAGCATCATCGCCAGCTCCTGGTCCGTGCTGTTGAACGCTGGTGCGAGGAGGATCTCGTCGCCCGCGTAGCCGTCCGGGTTGGAGTGCGTGGAGCTGACCAGGAGCCCGTGCTCGATCGCGTGATCCTCGACCCGATGGCCGGCTTGAAGCTCGTCGGGAAGAAACGACGCACGGTCGCGCGGGTCGACCAGCTCTACCCCGAGAAGGAACCCGCGTCCCCGAACGTCGTGAACCATCGGATTGCCCTTCAGGGCAAGCTCCAGCTGATCGCGAAGCGCGGGACCGCGCTCGCGAACGCGCTCGACCAACCGGCGCTCGACGAGCGCGTCGATCACTGCGAGACCGATCGCGCACGACACCGGAGCGCCGTCCCACGTGTGGCCGAGGTCGAACGCGCGTGAGCCCGCTGCTATCGCGTCATACACGTGCTGCTTGCACAGCACTGCGCTTAGTGGTGCATAGCCCGCGCCCAGTCCCTTGCCGACTGTGACGATGTCGGGCTCGATGGGGAGCTGCTGGTACGCGAACCAGGTGCCGACCCGTCCCATGCCGGTCACGACCTCATCGAAGCAGATGAGGAAGCCGTGCTTCTCGCGCCGGTCCGCCAGCCCATGCCAGAAGCGGTCCGGCGGCGAATAGGCCGGCAGCGCCGCTGCGCTGATCGGCTCACAGAAGAAGGCCGCGACGCGTCCGGGATTTGCCTCGTCCAGTGTCTTGTCGAGCTCGTCGAGGGCTGCCTGGCCGGTCGGGTCGAACCGCCACGTCGAAGGCGGGATGTGGAGGTGAGGTGACAGATATCGGGAGTACGGCTCCTGGATCGTGCCTTTGCGGCCGGTCAGCGCCAGCGTCGCCATGGTCGAGCCGTGATAAGCCTGGGCGGGGGAGATCACCTGCCATCGATCGGGCTCACCTCTATCGACGTGATACTGGCGGGCGAGACGCAGCGCTGCCTCGTTGGCTTCCGAACCGCTCGAGGCAAATCGGACGCGCGCCATCTCCGGGGCCGCCACGCTGATGAGGCGGTCGGCGAGCCGTTCCTGCGGCTCGTTCGTGAAGTGGTCCATGTAGAAGTACGCGATCTTCTCGGACTGCTTGGCGCCGGCATCGATCACCTGGCTCGGGCCCTGTCCGAGGATCGTTGTCATGGCGCCGCCCGAGCACGCATCCAGAATCTTTTCGCCACCGGTCGTGTACAACCACACGCCCTCACCGCGTTCAACGCTGGGATAGGCGAGGTCGAGGAATCGAGGAAACGTGCTCGTCTGGTCTGCTGTGATGCGCTCCGCGCTCACCGGGTGCGCCCTCTGGTGGGTCGCCCCACGGCGACCCGGTCGCGAAAGCTGTTCAGGAGCAGCCAGGTCGTCTGCCTGGATTGCGCAGCACGCCGGCGTGTCTCGTCCAGCAGACCCTGTGGGTCGACGCCTTCGGCCTCCAGCTCGTGCGGGTAGGCGCGCACCCAGTCGTCCATGATCTCGGGCGTGACCTCGGGATGAAACTGCAGGCCCATGCTCCGGCCGGCCACGAAAGCCTGCGGAGCGGCATCTGTCTCAGCGACAAGCTTTGACCCAGGAGGCGGCGTGAAGCTGTCGAAGTGCCACTGGAACCAGGGCCCGGTGCTGACGAGCTCAGGGTCATAGGTCCGCACCGGCAGCCATCCGATCTCCGCTTGTTCGGATCTGAAAAGGCGGCTCCCAAGGACTCGCGCCAGCATCTGCCCGCCGAAGCAGAGCCCGAGGATGGGCGTACCCGCCTCGATTGCTTCTTCATAGAGCCGCACCTCTCGAGGGACGAAAAGGATCGAGTCGTCAAACGCTGCGAACTCCGAGCCTAGCGAAACGATGAGGTCGTACTCGCGCGCGTGGGCCGTCGGCTCGACCTCGTCGATGCGCAGTGTCTCCACGTCCGCCGACTGCTCGGCCAGCCAATCCGTCATGAGGCCGGGAGGCGTTGGCTCTTCGTGCTGGAGGATGAGCGTCCGCGGCCGCCATGGCGAGGTCACATCAGCCCCGACTCGACCGATCGAGCGACGGTGCGGATGGTTTCAGTAAACCGCTCCACCATCTGTGTCAGCTCCTCGTCCGTGGTCGTGAACGGCGGCGCGAACAGAGTCTGGTCGCCGGCATATCCGTCCCGCGTCGGCATGGTGGAGTACACGATGAGGCCGAGGTCCATGGCGGTGAGATCGACGCGTCGGGCAGTTCCGAGTTCGGGCGGCAAAAACGACTCTCCGTCCCGCGGGTCGACGTACTCGACGCCCAGGAGGAAGCCATGCCCGCGAACCTCGTGCACTAGCGGGATGTCCGCCAGCGCAGCCGCCAACTCGTCCCGCAGCTGCGAGCCCTTGATCCTCATGCGTTCGATTAAACCTTCTTCTCGCAAGGCTTCGATCACGCGAAGACCGACTGCGCAGGACACGGGCGCGCCGTCCCATGTATGTCCAGGCGTGAACTTCCGCGATTCGTTGGCGAACGCTTGGTAGACATGGTCGCGGCAGATGACGCCGCCGATGGCTGCATAACCGGCGCCAAGACCCTTAGCGGTGGCGATGATGTCGGGCACCAGGGGTAGCTTCTCGGCGGCGAACCAGTGGCCGGTGCGACCGATACCTGTGACCACCTCGTCGTAGCAGATGAGGAATCCGTACTTGTCACGGCGCTCTGCCAGCCCTCTCCAAAAGAGCTCGGGCGGCGAGTACGCGGGCAGGGCCGCAGCGGTGATCGGCTCGCAGAAGTACGCGGAGACATTCTCCGGCCCGACCTCCTCCAGCACGCGATCGAGAGCCTCGAGCGCGGCCTTACCGGTGGGATCGAACCGCCAGGTGCTCGGCGGGATGTGGTGGAACGGTTGTCCCAGCTCACGCCCCCGTCCCTGAACGGTGGAGGAAGAGAGATATGGGCCGAACGGGCGTTGAAGGCCCGGCCGTCCGGTGAGCGCCAGCGTCGCCATCGTCGGGCCGTGATAGGCCTGCGCCGGCGAGATCACGTGCCATCGCTGAGTGTCGCCACGCTCGACGTGATAGCTGCGCGCCATCTGCAGCGCCATCTCGTTGGACTCCGCGCCGCCGGTGGTGAAGCGGACGCGCGTCATGCCGGCGGGCGCGACCTCGACCAGCTCTGCGGCCAGGCGCTCACGGATCGGGTTCGTGAGCCGTTCGTTGTGCACATAGGACAGCTGCTGCGCCTGCGCCCGAGCGGCGGCGATGATGTCCCGGCGTCCGTGGCCGAGCGTGGCGGCCATCGAGCCCCCGCTCATCGCATCCAGGTACCGCTTGCCGGCCGCGTCCTCGACCCAGACGCCCTCGCCGCGCACGACCACGGGGTAGAGACGATCGAGCTCGAGGGGAAAGACCCGAGTCGCGTCGCTGGCGACAGCCGCCTCAGGCATCACGCCCGCTCGAACACCGGCTTGAGGGCGAAGTAGACATCGCGATACCGGCCGTACGCCTCGTTGTAGATCTCGCGCCGCTGCGGATCGGGGAGGTGCTCGTCGGGCTGATACGCGACGAAGGCATGGACTGCGCTTGCGACATTCTCATATAGCCCGGCGCCGACCGCTGCCAGCGTGGCTGCTCCGGTGGCGGTCGTCTCCACGCTGGTTGGAACCCGCACCGGAAGACCTGTCACGTCTGCCTTGATCTGCCGCCACAGGGCCCCTTTAGCGCCGCCGCCCACGATGGTAAGGCGGCGAACTTCCAGGCCTGCGTTGCGCATCGCCTCCAGGATGTCGCGCAGCGCGAATGCGCTCCCTTCGAGAAGGGCGCGGGTCAGGTGGGCCTTGGTGTGAGCCAGGCTCAGCCCGTAGAACACGCCGCGCGCGGCGCCGTTCCACTCCGGCGCCATGGCGCCTTGCATGCACGGCAGGAAGACGAGGCCTTCCGCGCCCGGGGGCACATCCGCTGCGGGGCCGGTGATTGCGTCATATGCGTCTCCGCCTCCTCGGCTCTCGGTCTCCCGCTCGACTGGGCTGAACTGGTCGCGCCACCAGCGCAAGTTGCCCCCCGAGACGAAGCCGGGGTTCTCGAGCAGCCACCCGGCCGGATCAGCGTGGGGGTGGCACTCGACCAACATCGTGGGATCTTCGCGCGGGCCGGCGGACACAGCGCAGACCGGCTCGGCGGTGCCCACAACGTCGCATACCTCTCCGGGCGCAAAGACTCCCGCGCCGAGCGTGGCGGCCATCTCGTCACCGCACCCGACCACCACCACTGTTCCCGGCGAGAGGCCGGTGGCCGCGGCGAACGATGCTGTCACCGGGCCGATGGACTGAGTTCCGGGCGCAAGCTCGGGCAGCATCCCTGAGTCGATTCCGACTGCGTCAAGGATCGGCTGGGACCACGAGCGCGTGCGCGGATCGAGAAGCGCGAGCGATGACGCGTTGGAATAGTCGACTGCGAGCACTCCGGCAGCTTCGTAAAGGACGTAGGAGCCGGGTGGCATGAGCTTGACAGTCCTGGAGAACACCTCGGGCTCTTCGTCTCGTATCCAGAGGGCCTTGAAGACAGCGTGCGATGAGTCAAGGTTCGCCCCGACGTGGTGATAGAAGTCCTTCCGTGACACCCGCTCGGCCAAGGCGGCCGCCTGCGACTCAGCGCGGCGGTCCATCCAGATCATCGCCGCGCGAAGCGGTCTCCCTTTCGCATCGCACGCGACCATGCCGTCGAGCTGCGATCCAAATGACAGGCCCTTGACCGCCGACGGCCCCTCTGGCACGTTGGCGAGCACGCGTGCGATGGTGGATTGAATGGCTTTCGTCCAGGCTCGCGGGTCCTGCTCGGCCCAACCTGGTTGGGGAAAGGAAACGTCGTAGCCCTCGTAGGCGGAGGCGACCAGCGTGCCGTCGGCAGCGTACAGGGCTGTATTGGTGCCTTGGCTGCCGACATCGCACCCGATCACATACGGTCCCGTCAAGGGACGACGACCATCTTCAGCCCGGAGCCCGACCGTATCGTCTCGAATGCCTCGCCGATCTTCTCGAGCGGAAATCGGTGGGTCACCACTGCGGCGAGCTCATCGCGGCGCCGTCCGAGGTAATCCATGGTGAGCCGGTACTGCCGGTGGGTGGCTCCATATGCACCCAAAATCGCAAGCTCCTTGTAATGGAGCTGGTTCATGTCGAGCGGGCTCACGGGATCGTGCTTCGGAAGTCCCGCGAAATAGACGACGCGAGCCCGTTTCGCCGCCATCTCGAGCGCCGCCTGTTGAGCTTGTTTCGACGGCGCCGCCACGATCACACGCTCGGGCCCTTTGCCGTCGGTGTGCTCGAGCGCCTGGGCCACGCCGTTGTCCTCGCCCGCGACCCAGGCATCGTCGACGAAGCTGCCCACCGCGCCGAGAGCAATGTCGAGGCGCTGGCGGTTCACATCCGAAAGGAAAACCCTTCCCGCCCCGCAGTCGCGGACCATCACCGCCTGCCAGCAGCCGATCGGACCGGCGCCAACAATGACGACCGTGTCTCCGATGCGTACGTCGAGAACCTCGACGCCATTCAGGGCGCAGGCGAAGGGGTCGGCGACTGTAGCGAGGTCCGACGGCAGATCCGGCGGAAGCGGGATCAGGTTCTTGATTGCGATGGGCGGCACCGCCGCGTACTCCGCGTATGCGCCTGGGTACGGGTCGTAGCCATACAGAAGGTGTTGATCGCACAGGTTCTGGAAGCCGTCCATGCACCAATGGCAGCGGCCGCAGGTCAGGATGGAGCCGAGGAAAACGCGGTCGCCTTTCTTCACCCCTGGAGGGAGCTCGGCTTGCGGCCCGACCTGTTCGAGAAGGCCGACCGGCTCGTGACCGAGAATCCACGGCGGCGGCGCCTTCGGATCGCCGTTGAAGAAGGTGCGAGCGTCGGTGCCGCAGATCCCGCAGGCTTCGACCTTGAGGATGGCGCCTTGGAGATCGACCTCTGGCTCTGGCGTCTTGCGGATCTCGACCGCGTCGACGGCCGTCATGAACGCAGCCCTCATCCTGCAGTCTCCACACCGAGCTCTTGTTGCAGCGCGGCCAGCGCCTTCTCGGCGGTCCAGCGTTCCCTGATCACTCGTGACAGCGCTCGGGTGATCGCCTCGGGCGATGAGTGCATGAAGATGTTGCGACCCACCGAGCATCCGATGGCGCCGGTCGCCATCGCGGACTCCATCCGCTGCAGAAGCTCATCGTCGTCCAGGCGCGAACCACCTGCAAGCACGACGGGAATGGTGTTGGCGGCCTCTACCAAGCGGCCGAACGAGTCCTCGTCACCGGGCCAGTTGGTTTTGACGATGTCCGCTCCGAGCTCGGCGCACAACCGCACGTTGCGCCGCAGGTACTCGAAGCCATATTGGTCCCGGAGGTCCTTTACGGACGCGTAGGTCGTCGGGAACTCGGCTTCCGCGATGAATGGGATGCCGAGAACCGCGCACTCTTTGCCGACGCCTGCAAGGGTGCGGATCATGCCGGCCTCGGTCTCGCCCGCCAGAGCGGTGAAAAGCACCACAGCGTCAGCGCCCAGCCGGGCCGCTTCCTCCACGTCCGCGATCTGGACCACCTGTGGCTGGCCCTGCTCCGGGTTGGCCGACGCCGATAGGAGGAGCGCAAGTGATGTCGCCGGAGAGAAAGAGGGGACCGCGAGGCGGATCATGCCCTTTGACATCATGATCACGTTCGCTCCGCCGGCCACGGCTTCGGCTGTGCGCGAAGCGATGTCCGAAAGCGGCTCGAGAAACGTCGGCGAGGTCATCCCGTGATCCAGAGCGCAGATCACCGAGACCCCTGCAGGGTCGATCACGCGCTTCAGGCGCATGGACTTGCCAACTTGTGAGCTCACTCCAACCTCCTCCCAGGGCCTCGCCGCAGCACCGTGAATTCGAACGCGTCGGCGAGGTGATATTCATGCGAGGACACGATCGCGACGTCATCCTCGGCGTAGTCCACCTGCCAGATTGCAAGGAGGAGCTCTCCCCGAGGGATGCCGAGCCGTCGAGCCACGGTGATGTCGGCCCTCACCGGTCGAAAGCTGGCGATGCCGTGATGGATCACGACGCCGAGGTCCCGCTCGAGCACCTCGTACATCGAGCGCTGCAACATCTGGTCGGCCAGCTCGGGGCGCTCTGCCAGCAACCGCGCCGGGAGCATGTCGCGAGACAGGACCACGGGCTTGCCGTCGGCCGTGCGAACGCGCTCGACCACGAGGACGTCCTGGCCGGGTTCCAGGTTCAGCTGTGCCGCCTCGCCGGCTGAGGCCGGCTCGAACCAATACCGGCCCTGGTCGGTCCCCGCCTGCATGCCGGCCGACCGTATCGCGTCGGTCACACCGAAGTTCATGTCAAGGCTGTTCGCGACGCGAGGACCATGCGCGACATAGGTTCCAGAGCCCCACATCCGGCGCACGACACCCTCGCCTTCCAGCGTTCGCAGCGCTTCGCGCAAGGTCGCCCGGGACACGCCGAGCTCGGTCGCGAGCGCCGGTTCGGAGGGAAGGCGCGTTCCGGCGGTGAGCAGCCCCCGGTCGATCCGGTCGGTCAGCTCGTCACGCACCGAGACGCTGCGTGGCCGGGCGCGAGCCTTCATCGGTCGGGTGTCATTTGGCATCCTCGCGGATAGTATTTGTCAGACAACTTAGCCAGTCAAGCTCTTCTTGACTTGCTCGAATCCCTCGCTTAGCATACCCGCAAGCGACCGGCAGTCAGACAACTTTTCGACCGCTGGGCCGCCATCGGCAACCGGGAAAGGGGGAAATTGCCTTGGCTGAGGAACGGCGCAAAGTCGGGTCGGTTGCTTACCAGGAAGCTGGGGTTGGATATTTCGCCAAGCGAGGCCTGAAGCGGCACGCCGCCTTCTGGTCGCTGTGGTCGCTTGGCGTTGCCGCCGTCATCTCCGGCGACTTTTACGGCTGGAACCTTGGCCTGGGTGTCGGTGGTTTCGGGGGCCTTTTGATAGCGAACATCGTGATCGTGGTCATGTACTACGGTCTCTGCTTCAGCATCGCCGAGATGTCCCCCGCCCTGCCACACACCGGCGGAGCCTACTCATTCGCGCGCTCCGCGATGGGTCCATGGGGCGGATTCATCACCGGGCTGGCTGAGAACATGGAGTACGTCATCACACCCGCGGTGGTGGTCGGCGCCATGGGCTTGCTGATGCAGGCGATCGTTCAGTCGCTGTTCAACGTGACTGGAGACCCATGGTGGAACAGCCCAATAACCTGGTTCATCATCTTCTACATCATCTTCGTGGCCATCAACATCCGCGGCATCGTGGCCACGATGCGCTTCAGTGTCGTGATCTGCATTCTCGCGCTCGGCATCCTTGCTTTTTTCTTCGTCTCGGTACTTGTGTCCGGGAAGTTCAACCCCAACCTGCTGGTCAACATCACGCCCCAATCCGGCCAGTCAACCTTCCTGCCGTTCGGAATTGCAGGCATCTTCCCCGCCATTCCATTTGCCATCTGGTTCTATCTGGCCATCGAGGAGCTTCCACTCGCGGCCGAGGAATCGCACGACCCCAAGCGCGACATCCCTCGAGCGACCCTTTGGGGCATCACGACCCTGGTTATCACAGGAGCTTTTACGTTCCTGCTCAACGGCGGTGTCGACGGCGGGGCGAAGTCCATCGGGTTTTCGGCCACGCCACTCTTTGACGGCTTTAAGGCGGTCTACGGCAACAACACGGGGGCCGCCATCCTCGCTTTGATCGGGCTGGTAGGCCTGATCGCCAGCTTCTTCACCATCATCTATGCGTACGGACGCAACACCTACTCCCTTTCCAGGGCGGGGTATTTTCCTCACTTCCTGTCGCTCACGCATCCCACGCTGAAGACTCCGCACATAGCGCTGATCGGAGGCGGGGTGGTCGGCCTCGTGCTCGCGATCCTCGTCTACCAGCTCGGTTTCTCCAAAGGTTTTCTCCCCGGACAGATCGTCGGCGCTCTGCTGTACATGGCCGTGTTCGGGGCCGTGATCTCGTACGCCATGCAGTGCCTGTCGTTTATCCTCCTGCGCCGCAGGCTGCCGAATATCAACCGGCCGTATCGCAGCCCCGTGGGCGAGTGGGGCGCGGGTATCGCGGGCGTCATCGCGGTGATCTCGTTGATATCCCTGTACGCGAACGAGGCTTACCGGCCGGGCGTGGTCGGCACGCTGATCTACTTCCTGATCGGAATCGTGTACTTCGCTGTGGTCGGCCGGCACCGGCTGGTGCTGTCGCCTGAGGAGGAGTTCGCCCTCACTCTTGGCGAGCACGGTCATCCGGAGACTGAAGGCTACGGCACCACGAGCGTGGCGGAGATCAAAGCCTGACGAGGCACACAGAAGCAGCTTCGCGCCAGAATGAGCGCGGAGCTGTGGTGGACGGTAAGAGGCCGAGGATCGGACTTACGACCAGCCCGAGGCGGGGTGCCGACTACTACCTGACGTACGGCCGGGCTGTGGAGGAGGCCGGCGCCCAGGCCGTGTACCTTCCGCCGGGCACCGCTTCCATGGCCGGCCTCGACGGGTTGCTCCTTCCAGGCGGTTGGGATGTCGACCCCGCCCTCTACGGCGAGAAGCCCGACGCCAAGGTCGGGGACATCGACCCCGAGCTGGATGAAACGGAGATCAGGCTCTTCAAGGATGCGCGCCAGAAGCAGATCCCAGTGCTCGGGATCTGCCGCGGCCAGCAGGTCATCAACGTGGCGATGGGTGGGACCCTTCTTCAGCACCTCGAGGGCCATGAGGTACGGGCGCACGGCAGAAACCACCTTGCGCACAAGGCGACGGTCGACCCTGCCTCCGAGCTCGGCCGCGCTGTCGAGGGCCCGGAGATTCAGGTCAACAGCCTTCACCACCAGGCGGTTCGATCCTTGGCGCCCGGACTCCGGCAGACCGCGACCGCCGACGACGGCTCTGTCGAAGGCCTCGAATCTGACGACGGCTTGATCGTCGCCGTCCAGTGCCACCCCGAGGAGCTCACCGCCGATCTGCCCTGGGCGTCGAAGCTCTTCGCGCGTTTCGTCGCCCGGGCTCGCGTCCGCCATCGCAACACCAAGGGGTGAGGACTTGCTGACCAAAGAGCAGCTGGCCGCAGCGACCAAGAAAGGAGAGATCGATACAGTCGTCGTCGCGTTCACCGACATGCAGGGCCGCCTCATGGGCAAGCGGGTCGACGCCGAGTACTTTATGGAGACCGCGGCGCGCGGCGAAGCAGTCGAAGGATGCAACTACCTGCTGGCCGTCGACATGGACATGGACCCTGTACCCGGCTATGCGATGGCGAACTGGGAGAGCGGCTACGGCGATTTCGACATGGTCCCCGACTTCGCCACGCTGCGGCGAATCCCCTGGCTCGAGGGGACTGCGCTGGTGCTGAGCGACGTCGCATGGCACGACCGCTCACCGGTGAAACCATCGCCGCGCCAGGTTCTGAAAGCGCAGATCGAACGCGCAAAGGCGATGGGCTTCGAGCCCATGTTCGGCACGGAGCTCGAGTTCTACCTGTTCAAAGAGACTTTTGCCGAGGCGCACGCAAGGCATTACGCCGACCTCACCCCATCCGTCCCGTACATCCTCGACTACCACGTGCTCGCGACCAGCTACGACGAGCCGTTCATTCGTGCGGTCCGCAAGGGCATGAAGGAAGCCGGCATCAAGGTGGAGAGCTCCAAGGGCGAGGCCTGGCCTGGCCAGCAGGAGATCAACTTCCACTTCGCGGACGCGCTGACGATGGCCGACAACCACGTGGTCTACAAGAACGGGATCAAGGAGTTGGCCAACCAGCACGGTTGCTCTGTGACGTTCATGGCCAAGCCCGACCACACCTGGATCGGCAGCTCGTGCCACGTTCATTCCAGCCTCTGGAAGAACGGTCGCAACTCATTCGACGGAGAGTCGAACACGTTCAAGCGCTACCTGGCCGGCCATATCGCGTGCGCGGCCGAGATCGCGATCTTCCTCGCGCCCAACATCAACTCATACAAGCGATACGCCGCGGCCTCGTGGGCGCCTACGACTCTGGCCTGGGGCCACGACAACCGAACTTGTGGATTTCGGATCGTTGGACACGGCCAGCACCTGCGCACCGAATCGCGCATCCCGGGAGCGGATGTGAATCCCTACCTGGCCATCGCCGCCCTAATCGCCGCTGGACTGCACGGCATCGAGCAGAAGCTGGAGCTTGGGCCTGCGTTCACCGGCAATGCCTACGAGTCGGACGTGCAGCGGTTCCCACACGCGCTCCGTGACGCCATCGCCGCACTGGAGAAGGGAAAGATGGTGCGGAAGGCTTTCGGCGACGACGTGGTCGACCACTACCTCAACTACGCCCGCACTGAGCAGTCGCAGTTCGACAAGGTTGTCACCGGCTACGAGCGAGAGCGGCTCTTCGAGCGCGGATGAACCGAGGGATGAACCAGATCCAGCTGGGCAAAACCCTCTCCTCTGCGGGGAGAGGGGTCGGGGAGCGATCAATAAATAAGGCCCATCCTCAACGCCGCTCTGCGTGCAGGGGCGTGAGGTGGTTCAACCGAAGATGGCTCTAGAGGTACTCAACCCGGCGACCGAGAAGCCCATCGCTCAGCTGGAGCGCGCGGGAGTCGAGGAGACCGACCGCGCGGTCGCCGCTGCACGAGCAGCCTATCCCGCATGGCGTGCGATGAAGCCGGCCGACCGCGCGCGCCTGCTGCGCCGCGTCGCGGCACTCGTCGAGGAGCACGCCGACGGGCTTGCGCGCCTGGAGACCGCCAACGTCGGCAAGCCGCTCGGCGACTCGCTGTGGGAGATGGGCATGGTCGCCGACGTCTTCCATTTCTATGCCGGCGCGGTGGAGAAGCACTACGGCGAGACGATTCCTGTCGCGGGCGGGGTGGACATGACGTTCCGCGAACCGCTCGGCGTGGTCGGCCTGATCGTCCCGTGGAACTTCCCGCTCATGTTGGCGAGCTGGAAGCTGGGACCGGCGCTTGCTTGTGGCAACACCGTTGTGCTCAAGCCCGCCGAGCTGACGCCGCTCACTGCGATCCGCTTCGCCGAGCTGGCGCTGGAGGCTGGAGTGCCGGAAGGCGTTGTCAACGTCGTCGTCGGACCGGGTTCGGTGGTCGGCGAGCGGCTGATCGCTCACCCGGATGTCGCCAAGATCGGCTTCACCGGCTCAACAGAAGTCGGGAAGCGGGTGATGGAAGGCGCGGCCAAGACCATCAAGCGGGTGACGCTCGAGCTGGGCGGCAAATCGGCCAACGTCATCTTCGAGGACGCGGACCTGGAGCGCGCCGCGGCTTCGGCACCGAGCGCCGTGTTCGGAAACGCCGGGCAGGACTGCTGCGCCCGCTCGAGAATCCTGGTCCAGAAGTCGGTCTACGACCGCTTCCTCAAACTTCTGGTCGATGCAACCGCGCGGTTTCGGGTTGGTGACCCCGAAGAGGCAGGCACCGAGATGGGGCCATTGATCTCAGCGGACCACAAAGCGAAGGTGGCAGCGTTCGTCGAAGGCACTCCACTGTTCCGCGGCAATGTGCCGGCCGGCACGGGCTTCTGGTATCCATGCACGCTGGTGGCAGCGACCAACGAGGACCGAGTCGCTCGCGAGGAGGTATTCGGCCCGGTGGCGGCCGTCATCCCGTTCTCCGACGAAGAGGAGGCGGTGCGCATCGCCAACGACACGCCGTACGGCCTATCGGGGTCGATCTGGACGCGCGACGGCGCGCGTGCGCTGAGGGTGGCTCGTGGCCTCGAGACCGGGGTGCTCTCAGTGAACTCGAACAGCTCGGTTCGAGTCGCCACGCCTTTCGGCGGGTTCAAGCAGTCAGGCTTCGGCCGGGAGCTGGGCATGCACGCGATGGGTGGCTACTCAGAGGTCAAGAACGTGTTCATTTCAACCGAGGCCTGAAGGAATGGGGAGACTCGACGGAAAGGTCGCTGTCATCACAGGCGCCGCCGGAGGGATCGGCCGGGAGGCGGCAATCCTGTTCTCAGGCGAGGGTGCTCGCGTGTGCGTCGCCGACGTGGGACAGGAGGCCGGCGAGAAGGCGGCGGCCGAGTGCAGGGAGGCGTTCTTCTTCAAGGCGGACGTGAGCGACCCGAAGAGCGTGGAGGCGATGTATGCAGAGACCGACAAGCGCTACGGGCGAATCGACGTCCTCTACAACAACGCCGGCATCATGCCCGCCGACGACGATTCCATCCTCATCACCGAGCCCGATGCTTGGGACAGGGTCCAGGCCGTCAACGCGAAAGGGGTGTTCCTCTGCTGCAAGTTCGGCATTCCCCATTTGCTGAAAGCCGGTGGCGGCTCGGTCATCAACGTGGCCTCCTTCGTCGCCCTGCTCGGAGCCGCAACGTCCCAGATCGCGTACACAGCCTCGAAAGGGGCGGTGCTCTCTATGAGCCGCGAACTCGCGGTCCAGTTCGCCCGGCAGGGCATCCGGGTCAACGCCCTCTGTCCCGGCCCGGTCGAGACCCCGTTGCTCATGCGGCTGTTCGCTGAGACGCCAGGCGCATACGAGCGACGCCGCGTCCACCTGCCGATGGGACGGCTGGCCAGGGCCAGGGAGATCGCCAACGCTGCACTCTTCCTGGCGAGCGACGAATCGAGCTACGTGAACGGCGCCACGTTCCTGGTCGACGGCGGCCTGAGCGCCGCGTACGTGACACCCGAATAGACCCAACTCGCGACTGGAGCCGAGCGCGCCGAGCGGTCGTTCGCGATGCCCTCGGCATCGCGATCGCAAGCGGCGCCTATGCATTGTCATTTGGCGCGATCGCGACAACGTCCGGGCTTTCCCTGCTTCAGACGATGGGCCTGTCGCTCCTGATGTTCACAGGAGCTTCCCAGTTCGCGCTCGTCGGGGTGATCGGATCAGGTGGCAGCGTCTGGGCGGGTGTGGCCACCGCGACGCTACTCGGTCTGCGCAACGCGCTTTACGGCCTGCGTCTCTCGGACCTTCTCAACATTCACGGCGCGCGCCGTCTCGCGGCCGCGCATTTCGTGCTCGACGAGACGACGGCGATGACGATCGCGCGGGACTCGGAGCGCGCACGCCGGCTTGCCTTCTGGGCCACTGGTTTGGCCCTGTTCACCCTTTGGAACCTCGGCACGTTGATCGGTGCCCTGGCCACACACGTTCTTCCGAACCCGAGAGTGCTCGGCCTCGATGCGGCCCCACCCGCCGCATTTCTAGCTTTGCTCGCGCCGCGGCTTGGAGCGCGCGAGCCGCTGGCGATCGCGCTGGCGGCGGGCGTCATAGCCTTGGTCTGCCTGCCGTTCGTGCCGGCGGGGATCCCCCTGCTGATCGTCGCGCTGCTCGTCGCTGGATTCGGTCTGTTGAGAAAGACGAAGTGATCTGGGCAGGCGTCCTTGTCGGGTCCGCGGCCTGCTATCTGCTCAAGCTCGCAGGCCTCTCGTTGCCGCAGCGCTGGCTGCAGGACGCGCGCATCCAGAGGACGGTCCCTTTCATCCCTGTCGCACTCCTCGCCGCGTTGGTCGCCACCCAGACCTTTGCCACCGGGCAGCACCTGGTCCTCGACGTTCGTGCGGCGGCCCTGGGAGTCGCCCTGGTCGCCGTGCTGCTCCGTGCGCCATTCCTGGTCGTTGTCGCATCTGCCGCCGCGACTGCTGCGCTGCTGCGCCTTCTCTAGGCTCGACGTTGAGGATGAGGTGACGCCACTGCGACATCAGCGGGATTAGCCTTCTCGGGGGTGACATTTCGCATCGAGGCAGCGAAAGACG
The DNA here is from genome assembly GCA_030946685.1 of Candidatus Dormiibacterota bacterium. Classification (GTDB taxonomy): domain Bacteria; phylum Chloroflexota; class Dormibacteria; order Dormibacterales; family Dormibacteraceae; genus Palsa-872. Next base: position 19,317 of record JALYYG010000177.1, read on the forward strand.
TGACGCCCGAGCTGGAGCTCGCGCTGGCGGTGCTGCTGCCCCAGCTGAACCCGAAGATCCCCGCGCCGGCAGCCGACCGGCTGCGCGCATTGATCGCTGACGCGTCGGTGACTCTGCTGATCGCGCGTGACGAATCGGCTATCGTCGGCACCGCCACGGTCATCGTGTACAAGACGCCTGCCTGGATCAAAGCTCTGGTCGAGGACGTGGTCGTCGATGAGCGGGCCCGCGGCCGCGGAGCGGGCGAGGCGCTGATGCGTGCCTGTCTCGATGTCGCGCGTGAGCGGGGCGCACAGATTGTGGAGCTCCAGTCCGCGAGCTTCCGTGAAGCCGCCAACCGCCTCTATCCGAGGCTTGGCTTCGAGCGCCGGGATACGAACTTCTACCGGATGACGCTCGACTAGCATGGCTCACGCGCGCTCGCGCACCGCTTAATGGGTGACCTCCCGGTCGGAGTCGTCACGTTCATGCTCACGGACGTCGAGGACTCGACTCGCAAGTGGGAGACCAGCCCCGAAGCGATGCGCCAAGCGATGCTCGAGCACGATCGGATTCTCGCGCTGGAAATCGGCCGAAGGGATGGATTCCTGGTCGAGTCGGGCCGCGAAGGCGACAGCGTGCTGGCCGCTTTCCGCACCCCCGGGCATGCGGTCCGCTGTGCGCTCGCCGTCCAGCGCACGTTCGCAGCCCAGCCCTGGCCCCGGGGCGCCCACCTCAGCATCAGGATCGCGATCAACACAGGCGACGCCGAGCTGCGGGGTGGCCACTACTACGGCCAGCCGCTCTATCGCTGCGCGCGGCTGATGGCCATCGGCTACGGAGGCCAGATCCTGCTCACCAAGACCACCGCCGACCTGGCCCGGCGCCGGCTGCCGGCCAGATCGAAGCTGGTCGACCTGGGCTGGCACCGGCTAAGAGACCTGGACAAGCGGGAGCATGTCCAACAGCTGTCTCACCCCGACCTTGAAGTCGAATTTCCGCCGCTGAAGTCTGAGGCGCTGCGCAGGCACAATCTGCCGCTCCAGGTGACGAGCTTCGTCGATCGAGACGTGGACGTGGACCAGGTGAAGAAGCTGATCAGACAGCACCGCCTCGTCACCCTGGTCGGTCCATCAGGGGTCGGCAAATCCCGCCTGAGTCTTCGCGTGGCCGAAGAAATCTCCGGCCGCACTCCGGCAACGCTTGCTGAGCTGGCATCCCTCGCCGACCCGGCGCTTGTCGCCTCCACCGTCGCCAACGCCCTCGGGCTTCGAGATGAATCGCGCGTGATCGACGGCCGCAGCATCGCCGACTGGCTCGCGGGGGGGCGAGTGCTTCTCCTGCTGGACAGCTGCGAACACCTCATCGAGTCGGTCGCCGGCCTCTGCGAGGACCTGCTCGCCGCCAGCCCCAACCTGAGCATCCTGGCCACCAGCGGAGAAGCGCTCGGGGTGCCCGGCGAGGCGACCTGGCCGGTCGCACCCCTGCCGACCGGTTCGGAAGCCGTGCGGTTGTTCAACGACAGGGCTCGCATGCGCCGTCCCGATTCGATCCTTGGAGAGGATGACAACGTGGCCGTGCGGGAGATCTGCGAGCGGCTCGATGGACTTCCGCTCGCCATCGAGCTCGCGGCCGCACGCACGGCGGTTATGTCACCACGCGAGATCGTGGCACGCCTCGGTGACAGGTTTGCGCTGCTGGCGTCGGGGCGCCGAAGTCGCGACCTACGCCACCGAACCCTGCGGTCCGCAATCGATTGGAGCCATGAGCTGCTCACTCCGCGGGAGCGCGTGGTCTTCGCCAGGCTCGCGGTGTTCGTGGGCGGATTCGCCCTCGAGGCTGCCGAGTCGGTCTGTGCCGGCGAAGGGGTGAGTCGGTCTGAAGTGGCGGACACGGTTTGGAGGCTGGTCGACAAGTCGTTGGTCATCGTCAGGCAGGGACACGAGGGCCACACGCGCCACGTCATGTTGGAGACGCTTCGTGAATACGGGTTGGAGCGGCTCCAGAGCCTGGATGACGCTGCCACCCGTAAGCGCCATGCAGCTCACTTCCTCGCGTTGGCCGAAACCGCGGGGCCTCACCTGCGCGGCCCCGACGGGCCGAGCTGGCTTCAGCGGCTCGATGCGGACAACGACAATTTCCGCGCCGCCCTAACCGGTTCAGGCCTCGATGGTCAGGGGAGGCTGCAGCTGGCCGTCGCCCTGGTGGACTACTGGGTCAAGCAAAGCCGCTACGGCGAGGCAAGGTTGGGCCTGGCCGTGGCACTGGCGGCCGCCCCGGAGCCGTCCAGTCTCCGCGCCACCGCGCTGCGCGGCCTGGCCCTGATGGCGTGGGCGCAGAGCGATTTCGTGGAGGCGTCCGCCAGAGGCCAGGAGAGTCTCGAGATGTGCAAGCTCCTTGGTGATCGGTCAGGGGTGGGATGGTCCCTGGAGCAGCTGGCCCAGGCCAGCTCACTCCGGGAGGACTTCAGGGCAGCAAGGCAGTTTGCTGCTGAAGCGCTATCTGTCGCCCGCGAGCTGGGGGAGGGGAAGCTGCACGCCACGTGCTTGTTTCGCCTCGGTGTCATCGACATGCTCGAGGGTGCCGAAACCGATGCCAAGCGCAATCTGGAGGAGGCAAGCTCGCTGGCCGACCAGGTCGGCGACGCCGAGCTGGTGGCGGTGTCGATGGCCGTCCTCGGATACATCGCGGCAAGCCGTGGAGAGGTTGCAATGGCACGCACTCGGCTCGCGCGCGCGCTATCGGGTTGGCGCGAGCTGGTGAGCCCACGCCAGGTTGCCATGATCCTCGATGGGTTTGCACTCACCGCGGCCGCCGGCGGCGAGGATGAGAGGGCGATGCGGCTCGCCGGAGCGGCGCGGGCACTGCGCCGCCGCATTGGATCGCCGCCCGGGTCTCGCCTGCAGCGGATGCTCAGGGAGCGGCTTGGGCCCGCTCGCCGGAGCAGTCGGGGCCGCACCCTGCTGGCACAGGGTGGCCGGATGAGCCTTCCGGCAGCGGTGGCCTACGCGCTGGGCGAAGACGGCCCGGCCTAGGGCGGCGATGCGCGCAGGAGTGGCGCCATGCTACTTGCGTTTGTGTGGGTGGGGAGGAGGCGGCGGAGGCACTTTCAGACAGCGGAACGCCATCACGTCGGGTAAATCTCCGAACTCCTTCAAGTACAGGTCCCTGGACCGCTCGAACGCCTTCCGGTCAGCGGCTGACGCAGGCCCATCGATCGGATCGTGATCCAGGTAGTGGCCGAACAGGGCTTTGCAATCTCGCCGGTATTGGTCCGTGTAGAGGATGTGCTGGTGCCACAGTAGGTCGGCATCCTCGCCGAGGGCCGCCACCGGCTGGCGGCGGTTGAGATAGCAGAGTTTGAGGAAATTCTTGTACCACTCCTCCGCTTCGTCGGCCTGTTGGCCCGTCCAGCCATAGCCTTTGGCGGTCCTGGCCACTATCTCCGTCAGGTCGAGGCGGCCGATCTTGTCGAGTGCCCGCGTGATCGCCTTTGAATGTTTCGCCACGTGACTCCCTCCACTGGCCCGACTTCGCCCAAAGCTTATCGCTTGCTCCTGCGATATGGATGACCGCAGACGCTTTTTAGTCCCTCGCGGCCACGAGCTGGTCGAGCCGCTCAACCATCTTCGCCATGGTCGCGAACGCGGCCTCTACAGGCTCCGTCGACGCCATGTCCACGCCCGCCAGCTTTAGGCCGTCGAGCGGGTACTTCGAACCTCCGCTCTTCAAGAACGCCAGGTAGTTCTGCACGGCGTCGGGCTCGCCGGCCGCGACTCGCTCGACCAGATGGTTGGCGCCCGCGATGCCTGTCGCGTACTGGAACACGTAGAAGTTGCTGTAGAGGTGGGTGTGGAACTGCGCCCACGTCGAACCGATGCGGTCCCGATCCTGCTCGCTGACCTCCACCTCTGAGCCGTAAACCTCACAGACGAGATCGGCCATCAAAGCATTGAGGTAGTCGGCCGTCAGTGCGCCGCCGCCCTCGACCCGCTCATGTATCTCGAGCTCGAAGCGCGCCAGTGACGGCATGATGAAGAAGTAGCGATAGAAGTTGGCCATCGCCTCTTCGATCACGGCGATCTGAAACTCAGGATCCTTGTTGGTGGCCAGCAGGTGGCGTCGGGTCAGGGCCTGGTGCATGTTGGAGGCCACCTCGGCCTGGAACAGCCCATAGGAGGAGTAGACGAACGGCTGTGCCCGGCGCGTGTAGTAGGAGTGCATCGAATGCCCGAGCTCGTGAGCGAGCGTGCTCATCGAGTAGATGTCGTCGTTGTAGCTCATGAAGATGAACGGGAACGTTCCGGGTACGCCAGTCGAGAAGGCGCCCATCCGCTTGCCGTTGTTGGGGTAGATGTCAACCCATCGCTCCTCGAGCGCACCCTTTCGCATGACCCGAACGTACTCGTCGCCAAGGGGCTTGACGCCCTCGGCGACCCATTCCAACGCCTGCTGATAAGGAACCGTCAGCTTCGACGCCCCAAGCTGCGCCCGCGTGTCATAGGGCTTGAGGGATTGAAGCCCCAGCGCCTTGCGGCGCACACGCCAGTAGCGATGCCACGTGCCCAGGTGGTCGCGGAAAGCCCGAATGACGTTGTGGTACACGGCGGCGGGGACGTGGTTGGGCTCGAGCGCTCCTTCGAGAGATGATCCATAGCCCCGAGCGCGGGAGTAGAAGACGTCGCGCTTGACCCCCGCCGCGAGGTTGGCGGCCATCGCGTGCTGCATCGCAAGGTGGGCGTCGGCATAGCTTTCGAAAGCAGTCCGCCGCAGCTCCCTGTCCGGGCTTGTGAGCAGCGCGCCGATGGTGCCCTGCGCGACCTCCTCTTCGCCGTTCGCGCCCGCAGCGGGCGCAAATCTCAGGTCGGTGTTGGCGAGCACGGCGTGGACCGAGAGGGCAGTGGCGAGCGGGTCTGACGCCCGCATGAGAAGCTCCTCGACCTCCGGGCTGCGGATGTGGCTTTGCATCTTTTCCAGGCGATCCACGAAGTGACCGAGGTGCGCCAGTCGCGGCGAGCTCGACACCCATTCGCGGAGCTTGGGGAATCCAATCGAGATCATCTCCGGGATCGCAAAGGACATCGCGGAACCCAGCTGCGCGTTCGAAGTGCGGGCCCGATCAGACCGCGCCGCCGCGGCCTGGTCGTTGGCGTCGACGGAGTACGACATCGTTGCGTAGACGCTGACCTTGCCCATCAGGCGCTGGGCACTTTCGGTCGCGTCGAACCAGTCGGCGAGCATGTCGGGTGATTGACCGAGGTGGCCCCTGAACTCGGCCAGGTCGGGGACCTTCGCGAGGATCGTCTCGACAGCGGCTTCCCAGCTGGCCTCGTCGGGAAAGACGCTCTCTCCGTTCCAGGTGAACCTCTTCTCCACCTCGACCCGGCTCGGCAGCGTCTTGCCCACCGCAGTTAAGCGTACCGGCTGAGTGGCGGCGGTACGATGATCCGGATGCGTCTGAAGGCGAACGGGATCGAGATCGAGTACGAGACGTTCGGGGATCCCGACGCCCAACCGCTTCTGCTCATCGGAGGCCTTGGATCGCAGCTGACCAGCTGGGATGAGGCGTTTTGCGAGCAGCTGCGCGACCGCGGTTTCCACGTGATTCGCTATGACAATCGGGACGCGGGCCTGTCCACCAAGATGGAGGCTGCGGGCGAGCCAGACCTGGTGGCGGCCTACACAGGCAATCCCGATCCCGCCTACCAGCTGGATGACCTCGCCGACGATGCGGTCGGGGTGCTAGACGGTCTTGGGATTGGCCGCGCGCACGTCGTCGGAGCGTCGATGGGCGGCTACATAAGCCAGCTGGTCGCCATCAACCATCCCGATCGAGTCCTGTCCTTGACGTCGATCATGTCCGGGCCTGCCTTCAGTGAGAGCACGCCACCGACCCCCGAGGGCGTGGAGGTCCTGACGAAGCTGCCGCCGGACACGCGCGAGGGCCGTATCCAATTTGCGATGTGGACCCGCAGGGTCGTCGCAGGAACCGGTGACATCTACGACGAGGAGAAGGAGAGACTGCGGGCAGAGCGCGCCTACGACCGCTCGTACTACCCCGTTGGCGCAGGCAGGCAGCTCGTGGCCTGTCTGGCATCGCACGGTCGCCTGGAGGCGTTGACACAGGTCAGGGTTCCGACCCTTGTGATCCATGGACTCGACGATGTGCTGATACCGATAGAGAACGGTCGCGTGGTGGCGTCGGCGGTTCCCGGCGCGCGTTTGCTGGAGCTCGAGGGAATGGGCCACAACGTGCCCGAGCGTTTCTGGCCCCAGATACTGGATGCCATCGCCGACAACGCACGTCAGGCGGCGCCGCTACAGCGCCAGTAGCCCAGGTGTCGAGTCCGTTCCTGATCGGCCCCGACAGCCTCTACACCATCACCCCCCCGCTGGCAGTGCTCGCGGGGCTTGTCTCGTTCGTGTCGCCTTGTGTGCTGCCCCTGGTGCCCGCCTACCTCGCATACCTCGGCGCCCGCGCCGGCCGGCCGGCTGCATCTGGCGCCACAGGCGTGGTCGTGGTGGGACGTGCCTCACCCTCGCTGCCAGTCGTTGCCGCGGGCCTTAGCTTTGTGGCCGGTCTTTCGCTGATCTTCATCCTCTTCTTCTATGCCTTCTCGGTCCTGGTGCAGCCGATACGCGCTTACGTGCCGGTCGTGGCGGGCGTGCTGGTCATCGTTATGGCGCTGCAGGTTGCGGGCTTCATCCGCATCCCGTTTCTCTGGGGCGAATACCACGTGATGAACCAAGCCCCGCAGGGAGGCGGAATCGCGGGCGGATTCTTGCTTGGGATGGGCTTCGCCAGCGGTTGGACTCCGTGCATCGGCGTCACGTTGAGCGCAGTCCTCAGCTCGGCGGTGGCGGTTGGCACGACAGCGCAGGGTCTCGGCCTGATGATCGCCTATTGCCTGGGCCTCGGCCTTCCTTTCGTTGCACTGGCTTTCGCGCTGGAGAGCGCGCGGCCCCTTGTCCGGCTTGTCAACAGCCACCGACGTGCGATCGACCTCGTATCGGCCGCGGTGCTGGTCGTCATGGGGGTCCTTCTGCTGATGAACAAGCTGACCCTCCTCTCCTCGGGCCTGTCACAGCTCGTGCCGTGGTGGCCGTCGCCAACACTTTGATCGAGGCCGCTCGCTGAGTCGGTGCGACCACCGATCTTCTGGGGCAACGCGGGAGCCACCGTCGCCTCGATCGTCGCGTTCTGGGTCGTCTTCTACATCTGGATAGGAGCCGAGATGTGGCTTGGCTCCCGACGCCGTCGTCTTCCCAGTGGCGCCACCGACCGCGACTCCGGTTCGAAGTGGTGGCTCATCTCGTCGATCTGGACGAGCGTCGCACTAGGGATCGGCCTTGCCTACGCATTCCCCGGCGCCGCCGTCCAGAGCGGGCGGACGCCAGTATTCATTGCCGGCGTGGTGCTGATGATCGCCGGCATGGCGCTGCGGTGGTATTCGATCTGGGTGCTCGGCGCTTCGTTTACGTGCGACGTTGCCACCCGACCAGGCCAGGAGGTCGTGCAATCGGGTCCATACCACTGGGTGCGGCATCCGTCGTACACGGGAGGGCTGCTGACGGTGTTGGGCGTGCTCGTCTGCTGCGACAACCTGGCTTCGCTGGCCGCAGTGGCGTTGGCGGTGGCCGGTTACGCCTACCGGATCAGGGTCGAAGAGCGGGCATTGGCGACCGACATCGGCCCGTCGTATCGCGATTACATGCGACGGACCAAGCGGCTGATCCCTT
>JALYYG010000180.1 GCA_030946685.1 Candidatus Dormiibacterota bacterium
TGTGTGGTTCGGTCGCGCGGGGCCGACGACACCGGTCAGCGCTATGAGCGTTATCCCGTGGCGCCACTGACGCCGTTCCGCGCGACGGTGCTACGGAGCAACGCGAGCGAATTCGCCGTCTGTCGGCCCCTTGTTGGTCATGTAGCCCGTGCCAGCGAGCAGCAGCGCGACTCCGATCATCGCTTCACCGACAAGGGGCTCCCTCAGTCAGGGTGAGAAGCCAGTGCCGCGCCCTCGCGTTCACCGCGTCACTCTCGCCGCATGACGTAGTGAGTCATACCGCCGCGTTCGGGTGCCGCGATTCGTGAGGCCGCAGGCGTCCTACCGCCTTGGCGAGAACAGGCACCTGCTTCACAATCAATTGACGACCCCTGGTTGCGCCGGGCGCCTGCTTGATTTCGCGCTGATGATTAACCTCTCTTCATGACGCTCGCCGACCTCGTGCGTGGGGTGGTCGATCACGTCCGGCCCGAAAATGTCGATCCGGCGGGTACGGTGGTCACCGGCGAGGGCCCTGACGTTGAGATCGTGATCGTCGCGCACCGTGACCTCGGCGGGGTCTCGTTGGTTGCCTGGACAGACGCACGAGGTGCGCGACTTCTGTGGGCCACCGTTCGCGATCTCTCGAGACACGACGACCTAGACCTCGGCACGGTGGTCGAATCGATCTCATATGACGGCGACTGGGGCACGGCCCTGCGCGCCGCATTCGCGGCCGAGCTACGCCGCCCGATTCGCCTTCGGAGCCGAACAGGATGGCTCCGCGGTCCTCGGGTGGAGTGTTCGATCGTGAGCGGCGGCAGAGACCGTCGAATCGGAGTGATCAGACTCCCGAAGAATGAGAGTCGGTCTGAAACCGTGACGACCACACTGGCTGGCGGGTCACGACCGTGGTTCTCGGTGCCGCCAGCGATCAGCCACGGACGTTAACGCTCCTCGTGCCCTGCGGCCCGACTCTCAGCGGCGCAACGAGGTCGGCTGCCGGCCTTGTCGCAGATCGTGGCGCGGGCGACCTTCGGCAACACCGCTGTTGACAGGACGCGCCCTACTCCGCGAGCCATTGCGGTGGTTGCTGGTATTCGCAGCGACGATTGCGCTGACGAGCTGCGTGACCACCGAGGGCTTCAACAACCCGACGCTGCCGGCGCCACAATGGCACCTGTTCACCAATCTGGACACGGGCTACGCGCTCGCGCTTCCACAAAACTGGTCAGCCTTTGACCTCAACGGTGACATCGAACTGGCCGCGAGTAAGTGTTCCGCTGAAGGGCCGTTGAAGGATGCTCGTCATCAGCAGCTGACGGATCTGCATTCGCGCGGTGTGCGGCTATTCGCGTGCGACACCAGCCGCGCTGCCGACGCTCGGCTCCCGATCGCGTACGCGGTCGCGGGCCAGGTGCCCGCAGAGGGCTTGGATAAGTACCTCGACAGCACGAAACAGGCGCCCGGCCGCGAGCTCCTCGACCGTCGACACGTGAAAACCAATGCCGGGGACATGGTCGTGCAGAGGGTCCACGAGCGGCTCACCGCCCAGGACGGCAGCGCACTGGATACGGTCCAATACCAGTTCCTTGTGATCCGCTTCAATGCCCTTCACCTCTTCTTCGTGGAGTTTCAGACCGCGATTCAGGATGCGATCGACCACGACGCGCAGTTGATCGGTATGTCGCTCACGCCCCTGCGTTGACCGCGTCGCGAAAGGCCTGCTGGCAGGCTCAGGAGCCAACGCGGATTAGCTGACTCCATATGAGATGCACACCCGGCTCAGGAGGCGTCCATGTCGGGGCGGGCGTTCCTGCTCCCGTCGGACGACAGGCAGGCGATCCGATGTGTGTCAGATGGACTCCCGCGGAGGCCCAGCGATGCTCAATCGCGATACGGGGCTGAGACGAATGCCAATTAACCTCCAAATGTGCAGTTCGTCGACCGACTCGCGTGGATCAATCCGTTCCACGCGACGCAGACCGCGATCCTCACCGAGTTGCCGCCGGCCGCGGTTAGCCAGCGCCTCCGGGAAGCCGTCGTCTCCCGCTACTCGCCCCGGACCTGGTTCTACGCGCGCGCGGACTGGCCCGTCATCGGGAGCGTTTCGGGGTCGACCTTCTGGATCCAGCGGGTGCACACGTTGGTGCGTGCGATGACCTTGCCCCAAGCGTCGGGCGTGGTCGAGCCGCGGGCCACGGGGAGCGTCATCCATCTTCGTCTGGGCATGGGGCGGGTCAACGCCATCCTGCACGTCATGCTCGGTGCAGCGGTGCTGCTCGTCGCACTGGCTGGTGTTCTGTTGTTCCCCCTCGTGCTGGCGCCGTGGCCGAGAGTCACATGGCTCCTCTTGCCGATCGCGGCATTGCTGCTCTATTCGCTCGATCGCGTCTGGTGGGCAGGCGATGTCGAGTACCTGCGCGGATTTGTTGCTCAGATCGCGGCCGCGCCGCACCCTGCGTGGCGCCCGTACGCCGGGACTCAAACGAGCTAACAGCCCGATTCGAGGCGCGATCACGATCCTCGTGAGGAAGCGATCAGCGAGACCGAGCGGTGGACCGGGTGCCGCCGCGGCGCAGCGCTCAAGGAGCCTCAGGTAACCATCGCCTGATTCACAATCGGCTATGTGGGCCGACTCCGCGGTGTGACTACATTCGGATTGACATGTGGCGTTGGGCGGGACTCCTTCTTGCGCTAACGGCGGCGTGCACCGCCGTGGCCCCGGTCCCGACGCCGCCGATCACCGGTGGCGTCCCCCAAGCGCAGTTAGCGATCATCAGCAAGGGCGGTCCGGCAGCGAGTATCCGTATCAACGGTGCCGAAGCTGTCCGCGTGGCGTGCAACGGCGGAGCCGCCTTGATGCCCGGCGCTCAGGGATTGCCTGCGCTGCCGTGGACGCTTCAAGTGCTTGACCAGACGAACTCGCACATCATCCTCGAGGAGCGCGTGACGGAATTGCCTCGGTGGCTGCTCATCCAACGCGACTCTGCAGGATTGTCCAGGAACGCGATCGCCGGGCCGTTCGTGGCTTGCAACCCGTAGGGTCGCGACCCCGCGTTGACTGGGTCGACCCTGGTCGCCTGATTGTGAATCAGGTGCGTGGTCTGCAAGAGTTGTGGGAATGGCTGTCACCCTCACGACCCGGGCCAGCTTGTGACCGAGTTTCCTGTCGCCGCCCTGCTTGCGGTCTTCGTTGCGGCGTTGGTGATGAGCGGGCTTAGCCTGGATGGATTGCTGTGCCGGTATCACGATCTGCAGGGTCGACCTCGCCCGCCGATCACCACCCGGCTTGCTAACCGTGGGTACATCTACCGGAATCAAGAGTGGCTTCGGCCGATGTGGACGGGGCGGTCGACGGACGTCGCGCTGCTGACACATAGGCGACGGATGTGGCTCTGGCTGGGTGTCGCGGCTACCTCGTGGGTCGTGATGATGGTGTTTGCCGGCTATCACCTCTTTGGCGGAGCTGGGTAGCCGGCGCAGCCGGCGAAGCCGGTCCGCGCACCAACTCGGAGCGCGGGCGGTCTAGACCCATGGGCATGGGCGGATAGAGGACCGTGTGGACCACTGAACGGTAATTCCGAACGACAAGACCGACGCGGCCGCGGCGATCAGCGGAAGTGTCCGCCGAGCCCCGATGATCCGTCCGGCTATCCCGCCCACCACCAGAAGAGCAACCACGAGAACCTGCACCGGCGCATGGGTGATCGCCCAGCCGTCTGTTAACGGGACCGCCATCCCGGCATAGGCGCTCCCCGCGCCCGTAGCAGTTGCAAGTACAAACGCAGAAAGCCACCTGCGTCGCATAAGGGCCTGCGCGACCAGTGTGAGGAGGGCAAGAAGAAAGCCGATACCTGCTGCGCCAAACCATGCCGACGGGTGCACGGGCACATCATGACACCGTGATCAGCCCGCGCGGCCATTCACCTCGTCACCGCTCTCGTACATCGCGTGGGTGCGACCTGCGCGACTTGGCTCCGGCGTATGTTGTGCCTAGCTCCCTGCCGCTTTCGATGTTTGACGGACTTGGCATGCAAGAGCGTTGTCGACTATCTGGACAACGCTCGGCTGATCTCGAATCAGCCGAGGCAAGTGGGTGGATTGGCCATCGAAACGAGAGCGATCTACCCGCCGTACTCCAAGACCTTGTCAGAGCCATCGTCTCCATTTCCGCACTTCGCAGCGGCGCTCAGGAACACGACTACCGGCTCTCAATCCCGAGTTGTAGGAAGGCAATGGTTTGCCAGCCATTCGAGACCGCTATGGGAACGGGCCAACCGACTCTCCGCCGACGGCTGTCCGGGAAAGCCGAACGCGAGCAACGTTCCAACGAGTCATGGCGTCGTTGCCGGGACAGCCACGACGACGAACCGCGGATCGGTGGAGTTCGGGCCGGTCGAGGTCTGCAGCGTGAGCC
>JALYYG010000198.1 GCA_030946685.1 Candidatus Dormiibacterota bacterium
CAGGTCGCATGCCTGACTTACCCGAGGTCAAGCGCGCGGAAGACACGCGCGTCGACAAACCATGGGGATACGAGATTCGGTGGGCCGTGACAGATCGCTACCTCGGCAAGCTGATCCATGTCAACAGTGGAGAAGCGCTATCTCTGCAGTACCACGAGCGCAAGGACGAATGCCAGTACGTCGTAGCTGGCTGCGTGGACATTGAGATCGGCGGGCCTGACGGCGCCCTGACCACTCATCGGATGCGCGTCGGTGACACCCTGCACATCAGACCCGGCACGCGGCACCGCATCACCGCGGTGGAGGACACCGACATCTTCGAGGTTTCAACACCTGAGGGGGAAGATGTCGTGCGGCTCGCCGACCGCTATGGTCGCGTCCCGACATGATTGCCGCACGGGTCCGGCAACCGGTGAGGAGTGGGGGGCTGAGCTGGTCCGACCGTCCGGCGCTTAGACTTCCTCACGTCGCATGAAGATCCCACCGATCCCGGAAAAGGCCATTCCAGCCGCCGCTGCCGTACGTTCGGAACGCGGCCGCAGCTTCCTGATCTTCGCGGGCGTGGTGCTGGTGGCGCTGGCTCTCGGCTTCAAGTCGGAACTTCTGGCCGAGGGCCAGGTGTGGGCGCTGGCTCTCGCCCTGGTCGTGGTGGCGGCGCCCGCTCTGCTCGGCTATCTGCGCGGCACCGAGGAAATCCCAAGAATTGAGCACTACATCCCGGTCGCCCTCGGCGCCATCACCCTTGCTGGGCTCGCCGGCGGGCACGACAGCGCGGGGCACCCACTCGTCCCTGAGCTGTGGAAGTACGTGCTGATCGCAGCTGTGTTCGGTGGAGGCTTCGTCCTGTCTGCGCGCCTGGATTACCTGCGCCTGCGCGACGGCGAGAAGCGCGGGCACCTCGTGGTGCAAGAGGCGATCCTGGTCCTCGTCCTGGCGGGCGCCTACCTGGTCGTGGTGACGATCCCCTTCAACATCATCCTGAAGCTGCTCTGGATCTTCACCATCACTTTCTTGGCGTCGTACCGCGGGTTCAGGATCAATGGAACGGCGATCGCGCCGCGACGAGCCTTCATCTTCGCGCTGTTCGTCGGCCAGGTCGTCATGTTCTTCGCCTGGGCGATCCTCGCGCTTTCCATCTACCTGAATTTGAACGAGGGCACCTTCGCGGTCATGCTGCTGTTCGCCTGGTACATAAACCGCGGCCTCGTCAGGCACACGGTCGAGGACAGCTTCACGCGCAACGTGGTCCTCGAATACGGTGCGTTCGCAGTCGTCCTTGTCTATCTATTCGTGTCGAGCTACCAGCCCGGCAGGTAGGCAGCCCGGTCTACATTCCCAGGTAGGCTTTCTGGACGTCCTCGGATTCCAGCAGTTCTTTGCCGGTGCCGGTCTGCACGATGACGCCCGTCTCGATGACATAGCCGCGGTGCGCCACCTCCAGGGCTCTGCGGGCGTTCTGCTCGACGAGCAGGACCGGCGTGCCTGTCGAGTTGATCTCGCCAATGATGCTGAAGATCAGCTCGCACAGGATAGGGGAGAGTCCGAGTGACGGCTCGTCGAGCATCAGCAGCTTCGGCTTGGCCATCAGCGCCCTTCCCATCGCGCACATCTGCTGCTCGCCCCCGGATAGGGTGCCCGCGATCTGATTGCGACGCTCCATGAGACGCGGGAAAAGCACGAACACGCGCTCGGTGTCGGACTTGATCTGCGCGGCGTCGTTCCGGGTGTAAGCGCCCATCATGAGGTTGTCCATCACCGTCATCCGCGGGAAGAGCCGCCTACCCTCCGGGGATTGGCATATCCCCATGTCGACGATCTTCTCTGGCCCAGTCCGGGTAATTTCCTGGCCGTCGAACCTGATCGTGCCGTGTCCCGGGTGCATGAGGCCCGAGATGGTGCGAAGCGTGGTCGTCTTGCCGGCGCCGTTGGAGCCGATCAGCGCCACGATCTCTCCCTTGTCGACGTCCAGGCTCAACCCGCGAAGCGCCTGGATCCGTCCGTAGTGGGCATCGATCTCCGCGACTTCGAGGAGAGCCAAGCTACGCGGACTTTCCCAGGTAGGCTTCGATCACCCGCGGGTCCTTTCGAACATCGGCGGGCACGCCCTCGGCGATCTTCTCGCCGTGGTCGAGCACGACGATGCGCTGCGAGATGCCCATCACGACCTTCATGTCGTGCTCGATCAGGAAGACCGTGATGCCGCGGGTCAGGATCTTCTTGACCAGCTGCATCAGCTCGACTTTCTCCTGGGGCGTGAACCCGGCGGCCGGCTCGTCGAGCAGCAGCAGCTTGGGGTCGGTGGCCAGCGCGCGGGCGATCTCCAGGCGCCGCTGCTGCCCGTAGGGCAGGTTGCGGGCGTAGCTGTGGGCGAAGCGCTCGATGCCGACAAAGCGCAGCAGATCCATCGATTTCTGTGTGATGAGGTCCTCTTCCTTCCGCTCCCACGGTAAATGGAAGAGGGAGTCCCAGAGACGGGCCTTCATGCGGACGTGATGCCCGACGCGTACGTTGTCCATGGCGGTCATGTAGTCGAAGAGGCGGATGTTCTGGAAGGTGCGTGCGATTCCCTGCCGGGCGACCTCGTGTGGTTTAGACCCCGTGATCTCCTTGCCGTCAAAGACCACAGTGCCGCTGGTGGGCTGGAAGAGGCCTGTCACGCTGTTGAAGAGAGTGGTCTTGCCGGCGCCGTTGGGTCCGATCAGCGCGAATACTTCGCCTCGCCGGATCTGCAGGCTCACGCTGTCCACCGCGACCAGGCCGCCAAAACGCTTGGTGAGGTTGGTCAGCTCCAGGATGTTATCTACGGTGGCCGGCGACTCCATCATGCGTTGGCCTGCTCGACTGCGGCTTCTTCCTCTACCACGCCTTCGTGCTTGAGCTCTTGCTCGCGCACCCGACTTGGGAATATCCCCTGCGGTCGCAGCAGCATCATCAAGACCAGTATCAATCCGTACAGGAGGAACTGAAGGCGCTGGGTCTCGCCGGCCAGGCCAGGCCAGTCACCGTTCTGCTGATTGAGGGAGCCGAGACCGACGCTGGTGGCGAGCGACTCGACATTCGCTGGCAGCGACGGCAGGAGGTTGTTGAGGACGAAGTAGATGGCAAGCGCGCCCACGATGACGCCGGTGATGTTGCCCATGCCGCCTAGCACGACCATCACGAGCACCGTGACAGAGACTACGAAGAGGAAGTTGTCGGGGCTGACCAGGTTGAAGCTGGCGCCGTAGTACGCGCCGGCGAAGCCGCTGAACGAGGCGCCGATTGCGAAGGCAAGCAGCTTGGTGGTCACCGTGTTGATGCCCATGGCGGCGGCCGCCACTTCGTCTTCCCGAATCGCCATCCAGGCGCGGCCGAGCCGTGAGCGGTGCAGGTTGCTGACCACGATCACCGCGCCGATGACCAAGATCACAATCAGAACGTAGTAGGCGATCGGGTCGTAGCTAAAGTTGAAGTTGGAAACAACCTTGATGATCGGGTTTCCGGCCCAGGGCCCGGTGATCCAGTACGGCAGCGAGGGCTGGTCTATGTTGCCGATCGCGTTGATGCCGCCCGTCCACTGTTCGAAGTTGTAGAAGAGCTGGGGCACGATCTCGCCGAAACCGAGCGTGACGATGGCCAGGTAGTCCCCCCGCAGCCTGAGAGTCGGAAAGCCCAGGATGGCCCCGCAGGCCGCCGCAACAAACATGCCCACAAAGAGCATCAGCCAGAAGGGCAGATGAAATGCGTGGTGGGCCGGCGAAGACGCCAGCTGGTCGGAGGCAAAAAGGGCGTAGCTGTAGGCCCCGATGGCGAAGAAAGCTGCGTAGCCGAGGTCCAGGAGGCCGGCGAAGCCGACAACGACGTTCAGCCCGATCGCCAGCAGCACAAAGGTGCCGGCGTGGCCGGCCTGGGCGATCAGAAAGGTGCTGTCGGTCGCGTACAGGGTGGCAAGCGGCCAGGCCAGCGCGACGAGAAGCAGGATGCCGTAGATGGCGGTGTCCCGGTCCCGGATGCGCTCGCGCAGGCGCAGGCGGCCCCATGCGGAACCACGCTTCTTCGCCGCCGATGGGACGCTCATTTCTCGGGCACTCGCATGCCCAGAAGCCCGGTCGGCCGGAAGACAAGCACGCCGATCAGGATCCCGAATATGACCACCTGTGTCCACTTGGAGCCGATGTAGGCGTCGCTGAAGGCTGCAACCAGGCCGATGATCAGCCCGCCGAGGGCGGCGCCCGGGATGTTGCCGATACCGCCGAAGACGGCGGAGGTGAAGGCGATGAGGCCGGTTCGGAAGCCGAGATCGTAGGAGACGGTGTTGAAGTAGAGGCCCCAGATCATGCCGCCGGCCCCGGCCAGCACGGCCCCGATGAAGAATGTGGCCGCGATCGTTCGGTTGATGTTGATACCCATCAGCTGGGAGGCGTCGCGGTCCTGTGCCGTTGCGCGCATCGCCTTGCCCAGCTTGCTGCGGCTGATGAACAGCGCCAGCAGGGTCACCAGGATCGCCGCCGCCACGACAACGAACACGTCCTTGAAGCCGATGAAGACTCCATGAATGGTGGTCTCGAATCCTGGCCCATGCGGAAGCAGGTTGGGGACGTGAACTGTCGCCGGACCGTGCCACAGAAACATGACCCCCTCCAGGAAGAAGGACATGCCGATGGCGGTGATCAGCGGGGCCAGGCGCGGTGCATTCCGAAGGGGTCGGTAGGCGATGCGCTCGATGGCGACGTTCACGCCGCCCATCAAGAGCATCACAACAGGGAATACAAGCAACAGAGCCACCAGGTTGGCGCCGGTGAAGGAGTCCTCGCTGGTGGCGAAAAAGCCAATAAGCGTGCTCGCTACATAAGCCCCCAGTGTGAAAACGTCGCCGTGGGCGAAGTTGATCAATTCGATGATGCCGTAGACCATGGTGTAGCCGAGCGCGATCAACGCGTAGATGGCGCCGTCAGCGATACCGAAGACGAAGATCTGCGCGAACTGGGCTGGGTCGGCGATGGCCTGGATCGCCAGCAACAACACCGCAATTCCGGAGAGGGCGAAGAAGCCGATGTCGGCGACGCTCAAGCCGGCGAGACGAGCGGATCGCGCCCTCTTCAGCCCCGCAGCCGCTGCGCCCAGTGCCGCCTCCTTCGGTTAACGAGGGAGGAGGCCGGTTTGGCCTCCTCCCCTGATCGTATCGCTTGCCTGATTAGACCTTTGCGAAGTCGAACTGCGAGTCCCAGACGAAGCACACGTTCTTCGCCGTCTTGGAACCGCAGACGCCTGTCGACTTGGCCGGGTCGGTGACCAACTTGGTCTGGTAGACGGAGACGATCTTCAAACTGGTGTCGCCATTGGCGTCGAAGTCGTAGGTTCCGACAACGCCCACGAAGCCCTTGGTCTTGGCCATCTCGGCCCGGACCTGCTCACGAGTGGGCGTGCTGCCGTTGGCGTCCTTGATCGCCCGTCCAATCGCGGCTATCAAGGCATTGGTGGCGTCGTAGGCCTGCATGGTGTAGCCGCCGAAGTCGTTGGCGCCCGGGAACGCCGCACGGAAGGCCGCGATCGCGCTAGCCGCGCCGGCGACCTGGGTGGCGTCGGCACCCGCCGACGTCGCGTAGATTCCGGCTTCGTTTCCAGTCGCCTGGTTGATGCAATCCGTGGTCTCGATGCCGTCACCGCCGAGGTAGGGAACTTGCCAGCCGATCGACTTCATCTGGTTCCGAGGAGTGCAGATGTTCTGGTCGTCTGTGCCGCCGACGTAGATGGCCTGCGCTCCGAAGGCCTGGAAGGTCCTTAGCAACGACCGAAAGTCGCTGGTCTGCTCCTTCTTGTAGCTGGCGCGCTTGGTCGTTCCGCCCAAGGCCTGGAACTTCTTCTCGAAGTTGTTCGCGATGCCTGTGCCGAAGACTGTGCTGTCGTCCAGCACGGCGACCTTCGTGACCTTGAGGGTGTTGTACGCGTAGGTGGACATGGCAGGACCCTGGAAGTCGTCAGTGGTCACTACGCGGAAGTAGTTGTTCGGGTTGCCCGACCGTAGTTTCGCTGCGAGGCCGGCGCAGCTCGGAAGGTCCTTGGTCAGGCATTCATTGGTGTTGGCCGGGCTGATCATCGTGAAATGTTGCGCGCTGGCGATCGGTATCTCGGCCTTGGCCACTGCAGAGTTGTATGGCCCGATCATGCCCAGGAACTTGGTGTCACCAAGCATCTTCTGGACGTTCTCGACACCCGCGGCAGCGTCGTATTTCGCCTGTCGGCAGTCGTCGAAGCCCTGGAATGCGAGCGTGAAGCCTTCGACTCCGCCGGCTGTGTTCTTCTGATTGATCGCGAACTGGACGCCGTTTTGAGTCGCCTGGCCGCCGACCGTACAGGTGGGCAGGTCGGACCCGATCTTGATCGTCCCTTTGCTGCCGGTTCCCCCGGTACTTCCTCCACCGCACGCGAACGCGACGAACACCGCCAATGTGAGGACTACGAGTCCCCTAGCTCGAACCATACGGTTCCCCCTTGTGCTTGCTCGAGAGGCTTCGAACTTCTTATTCCTCCGCCTCCCCTCACCCGCCGCCCTCTTCCCAACCGAACGGTCGGGGCGAGAGTGCGCCGACGACGAGTGCGGCCACATGGGGTGGCCGAACCACTACTCCAGTCGGAACTATACCCTGTGCAACTCAGAGTTCAAGTTCGGAGATGACCCAGGCCCGTCGCAACTGAAGGGCGGCGCACTGTCAATAAGGCAGCTGTGTGCTGTAGTCGATGGCGCCAACCCAGCGCCAGCCGACTGCCGGATCCGGGCTGGTCGCCTCGAAGATCGAAACAACC
>JALYYG010000201.1 GCA_030946685.1 Candidatus Dormiibacterota bacterium
GTCAGCAATCAGCCGGCGTCGAGTGATGCCGCCCGAACCATCCTTCGCGAAATCCGGGCCGAGCGGGTCGGCAGCAGCGGCGAGATGCTCGTCGACGGTGGAACCGCCTTCGACGTCGACATCATCAACTACATCATCGGCCGCACACCGATCGCCGTCGGCTTCGTGGTGCTGTTCACTTACATCGTGCTGTTCCTGCTGACCGGTTCCGTGGTGCTCCCGCTCAAGGCCGTCATCCTCAACCTGCTGTCGATCGCGGCCTCCTTCGGCGCCCTGGTCTGGATCTTCCAGGACGGCCACCTCAGCGGGTTCCTGGCCTTCACACCGCAATCGATCGACCCTACGACCCCCGTGATCCTCTTTGCGATCGTCTTCGGGATGTCGATGGACTACGAAGTCCTGCTCGTCAGCCGAATTCATGAGGAGTACCTTCGGAGCGGGGACAACACGCACGCAATCGCCGAAGGTTTGGAACGCAGTGGCCGCCTGATCACCGGCGCGGCTGCCATCATGGTCGCCGTCTTCCTCTCCTTCGGGCTCGCCGAAGTGCTGATCATCAAGTCGATCGGTTTGGGCCTGGCCATCGCGGTGGCCCTCGACGCAACGCTGGTGCGGGTGCTGATCGTCCCCGCGGTGATGCGCCTCATGGGCAACGCCAATTGGTGGGCGCCCGCCTTCCTGCGCAGGCTATACCGTCGCGCCGGGCTGGGCGACTTCGGCCAGGTGCGGGCGGGCGAGGTCGCCTAGGCCGCTAGCTCGCCAGCGGTTGGTTCTCGTCGCCCACCGCCGGCGTCTGGGCCACATCTTGCCGGCATACCGTATGGCGGCTATCGGATCCATCCCCTGGGCGCAGCTCGCCGTGAAGTAGACCAGGCGGACCAAGTTTTCTCGATATTGCGGAGGCACTTGCTGACGCAACGCAGACGCAATGGCGTCTGCGTCGGTCGGTAGGGCGCCCGCTCGGTGTCTCGCGTCGTCATAGACGGCTTGCACCTCGGGCGGCAGTTTGGATCCCGTCGAAGCCGCATATCGCTTGAGCTTCGATTCCAGCTTCCTCGTCACGCCAGAAGTATGGGGTGGGCCCTCGGCTGTACCCATCACAGAGCAGTGACAGGTTGACTAGCCGCCCAGGTAGGCCTTCTGCACCTCGGGATTTCGTCGGAGCGCCGCCCCAGTGCCGCTTAGTAGGATGCGGCCGGTCTCGACGACATAGGCACGATCCGCGACCTCGAGCGCGCGCAACGCGTTCTGCTCGACAAGCAGGATCGTGACGCCATCGTTGTGGATCCGCTGGATGACGTCGAAGACCGCGTCGACCATCTGCGGGGCGAGCCCCAGCGAGGGTTCGTCAAGCAGGAGGAGCTTCGGTTGCGCCAGCAGACCCCTCGCGATGGCGAGGATTTGCTGCTCGCCCCCCGACAGCTGCCCCGCCGGCAAGTCGCGCCGCTGGCCAAGGATTGGGAACTGCTGCATCAGTCCGTCGATGTCGCGATGGGCTGAGCGAGCGTCTCGCCGCGCCCAGGCACCCAGCTCGAGGTTCTCCCGGACGGTGAGACGAGCCAGGATCTCGCGCCCTTCGGGTACCTGCACCAGGCCCTGGCGGACGATCCGGTCGGAGGCCGCGGTCGTCAGGTCGAGCTCGCCGAATCGCGCGACGCCCGAATGCGGACGCAATACACCCGACAGGGAATTGAGAATGGTCGACTTGCCGGCCCCATTGGCGCCAATCAGGGCGACGATCTCCCCCTTGGCGACGCCGAACGAGACCCCGCGCACCGCCTGGATCGCGCCGTATGAAACCTGGAGGTCCCGCACGTCGAGAAGGGGCGAAGCGGGCTCGACGGCGGCCGAGGTCGAAGTGGCCGCCACGTCCATCTCCTCCGATCCGGGGACATGCGCCGCGCTCTTCTGTGCCTGGCTTCCGAGGTAGGCCGTGATGACGGCGGGGTCTTGCGAGACCGTGGCGGGGGGACCATCGGCGATCTTGCGTCCGAAATTGAGAACGGCGATGTGGCGGCAGACGCCCATCACCAGCCGCATGTCGTGGTCGATGAGCAGCACCGTCAAACCATCCTGGTTGAGCTGCTGGATCAATGCCCGGACGCGGTCCTTCTCGGCCGGATTCATCCCCGCGGCCGGCTCGTCGAGGATCAAAAGCT
>JALYYG010000247.1 GCA_030946685.1 Candidatus Dormiibacterota bacterium
GGCGAGCGCCCGGTACAGCCGGAGCATCTCCTCCGCGTGTGGATAGAGCGAAGCCAGCTCGGCCGCGCGCTCGCGACGAAGCGGCCAGGGGTTGGCCGTCTGCGCCGCGGCTTGCTCGAGGACCTGCATCACATTTTCTCCAGGTTCACGAGGAAGGCCTTCGTTTCCGGGGTGTAGGCATTGGCGTCGCCCACGAACGGCGTGAGCGCATTGGCCAGCCAGTTGGCGCCCTTGTTGGGGTCGGCGTCCGCGGAGACCCCGACAAATCCCCAGTGGATCGGAATGCCGATCGTGAAGACCTTCTTGCCATCGATCGTGCTGGCGGCGAGCCGCTTGGTCACCAGCGCCAGCACCTCGATCTTGCCGCGCCTGGAGCGGACCCGGACCCGATCACCGCTCGCTATGCCTTTCTGCTGCGCCAGTTCCTCGGGGATCTCGACGAAGGGAAACGGCTGCAGGCCGGCCAGCAGCGGGACGTGCTGGGTGACGTAGTGCTCGTGCTCGGTGAGCCGGTAACTGGTCGCGACGTAAGGGTAGTCCGCGGCGGTGCCGAAGCTGTCCTTGGCCGTCCCGGTTTTCCCGTTGCCACTGTAGAAAAAGGCCACCGGCGATTCCGACTGGCCAGGGTGGAGCGGGTTCTTGATCGGGCTCTCCATCGGCTCGTAGTGCTCGGGGAGCGGGCCGTCCACCATCGAGGTCGAGAAGAGCCGCCCGACACCCTCGCCGTTCATGATGAACGGCAGCCATGACTTCGGGTCGGCGGGGTCCATGGTCGCCGGGTAATCGGGCACGTCGCCGACCCATTTCGTGCCGTTCCATTTGATCCCGGCGCGCGTCGGATCCCAGGGCTTGCCAGTGAGGTCGGCCGAGGCCCGGTTGTAGAGCACGCGCCGGTTCAGCGGCCAGGACCAGGCCCAGTTGGGATAGAAGCCCATGCCGGTCGGGTCGTTCGTGGTTGGATCCTGGATTCCGTTGCGACGCTTCATCAGGTTGCCGCTGGCCGGATAGCTGCCGGTGTAGAGCCAATCGCCCACCGTCGTGCTTCCGTCGCTCTTCAGGTTGGCGAAGCTGGCCATCCGCGTGCCGGTCTTGAGGTCGAAGCCATTGATCTCCTGGGCGATCTCATCCAGGGTGGGCTTGGTCGGATCGGCGTAGCGGTTGACGGTCAGCGCCATGATCGGATCGGGGAACTTGCCGCCCTGCTGCTGGTAGAGCTTCTTCACCCGGTTGAAGAGATCGGCCAGGATCCAGTGGTCGTGGCGGGCGTTCCCCTGCGGCGGGATGACCTGGTCCTTCCACTGTGACCATCGGCCGCTGTTCACGAACGAGCCGTCCTTCTCGATCCAGTGGGTGGTGGGCACCATGAAGACCTCGGTCTGCACCGAGCTCGAGTTGACGCCGGGTGCCCGCCAGAATTCGGAACTGGTGGTGGGGAGCGGGTCCATGACGACGAGCCACTTGAGGTTGCCCAGCGCCTGCATCACCCGGTTGGAGTCGGGACCGATGCTGGTCGCGGTCATCCCGCTCAGGATCAGGCCCTGCATCTTGCCCTTCAGCGCCTGGTCGTAGATCGACATCCATGATGAGTTCTTGGCCGGCTTGGGAATGAAATCGAAGGCGAACTCGTTCTCCTTCTTCGCCAGGTCGCCGTACCAGCCCTTGAGGAGGCTGACCATGAAGTTGCGGTAATTCGTGCCGAAGAAGTTCCAGGAGCGCGGGTCGTTTTTCTTGGAGGCGTTGATCTTGACGTAGTCGTCGAGGTTTTTCTGAGCCGGCCCGGGGATGCGCAGGTAACCTGGAAGGATCTCCCAGGAGATGGCGTGATCGGTGTTGCCCTGGATGTTGGCGTGGCCACGTTCGGCGTTCATGCCCCCGCCCGGGCGCCCCATGTTGCCCAGGAGCAGCTGGAGCACCGCTCCGGAGCGGATCAACTGCCCGCCCGTCGTGTGCTGGGTCAGGCCGACCGCATAAACAATCGTCATTACCTTGTCCGGACGGCCCATCTCGCCAACGAGTTTCGCGATGCGCAGGAACTGGTCCTGGGGGATGCCGGTGATTCTGGACACCATCTCCGGCGTGTACCGGCTGTAGTGCTGCTTCATCAACTGGAAGACCGTCTGCGGGTCCTGGAGCGTCATGTCGCGCTTGGCGAGGCCGACACCGGCGCCGGTCGGCGGCCCCTCGCCCTGGGCCTGCGCCTGCTGAACCGTGGCGTCATAGGCGGCCTGGGCGGTGGTATCGCCCTGGTAGGCCCAGCTCGTGGCGTCGTACTTCCGGTTGGCGGCGTCGTAGCCGCTGAAGAGGCCGTCCTTGAACCCGAACTCCGGCTTGATCAAGAAGGAGGCGTTGGTGTAGTTCCGGACGTACTCGTCGTGGTAGAGGTTGTTCTGCAGCACGTAGTTGATGAGCCCGCCGAAGTAGGCGACGTCCGTGCCGGTCCTGATTCGCGAGTAGATGTCGGCCAGAGCCGAGGTCCGGGTGAAGCGTGGGTCGGCGTGGATGATCTTTGCGCCGCCGCCGGAGCCGGGTCCCCGTTTGGGGTCGTTCTTGGCCTTAAGGAACCACTGGAACCCGACCGGGTGCGCCTCGGCCGGGTTGGCGCCGTTGATCAGGATCAGGTCGGCGTGCTTGATATCCCGCCAGTGGTTTGTCATGGCTCCCCTTCCGAACGTTGCGGCCAAACTGACCACTGTGGGGCCGTGTCAAACTCTTGCCTGCTGTTCTAGATGCACCAGGCCGAGGCCGCGCATCACCTTCGTCGCGAAGTACCCTTCCTCGCTGCTGAAGGCCGCGCCGCCGGCGAAGGCCATCCCCTCGGTGCGGTTGACCGTGTTTCCCGCTGCGTCCTGAGCGACAAAGGTGGCATCGCGGGCGTCTTTG
>JALYYG010000262.1 GCA_030946685.1 Candidatus Dormiibacterota bacterium
GCGGCTCCTCGCGCAAAACCTCGAGCGGTTCCAGCTGATGGACATCATCACGCACCGGATGCCGCTCGAGCGCGCATCGGAAGCGGTGGAGCTGTCGCAGAGAGATGGAACGATGAAAGTCCTGATCAGCCCTGGCATGGAAGCCCAAGACTGATGTGCGCGAAAGCGTCGGCTTCGGGCGGTTTCGCTTGCCCGACCGGGGGCCGGAGCAAACTCGGAGACTAACCGCGGCTCGCAGCGGCGATCAGGTTGCGCGTTTCTAGGATCTCGCCGTCGAACATATGCCAGCCGCCGGTAACTCGGTCGAGAACCGATCTGGCTTCTTCGAAGCGTTCTCGCTGGGCCAGGAACTTTGCCAGATCGACCATCGCAATTGCCCTCGGCCAGTGGAACGAAGTGTGGATCACCACGTCCGCGCTGTGATGCAGGGCGGATTCTGCTTCGACATCACGTCCCTGCGTGGCTCGAAGCATGCCAAGGTGGTCGTAGACCTCCGATGTTCCGGTGACATCCTCGGGGCGCAGGGCCACGAGGGCGCCCTGGATGAGCCGTTCTGCCGTCTCGATGTCTCCGAGCTCAAGCGCAGCGCGGGCTCTCAGCCCGAGGACCTCTGCCCGATTCCATCGCTCACCACTCGACTCGCTCAACTCGACGGCCTGGTCGAGGACTCGAGCCATCTCCTCGTATCTGTGTTGCAACTGAAGTGAATAGGACATGAAGCGAAGCGCGCTCACTTGCTGCTGGACGGCGCCTGCATCCTCAGCAGCGGCGACAACCTCCCGAAATGCGGGGATGGAGGCGTCAAATTGGCCCGCTTGCAGCAGCCTGAGTCCGCGGGATGACATCAACTTAAGAGTGATATTCCTCAGCCCAAGCTGGTTCGCAAGTGTGTCAGCTTCGGCCAAGTAGATATCGGCTTTCAGTGGATCGCCCGTCAGGAGCTCGACATAAGCCAGGCGGTCGAGGATCTGAGCGGCATGGGCGCCGTCGGAAATTGCTCGCGCCCGACCCAGGAGATTCTGGTTGATCTGGACATAGTCCTTCAGTTGACCGCGCTCGTACTGAACCATTGCCCCGAGATGCCGGGCCTCGATCTCTCCCGGGACGTCGCCCGCGCGTTTGCACGCGTCGATGGCAAGGGCCGTGAGTCGCTCGAACTCCGCAGAGCCGCCGCCATGTGTGTAGCTCGAGATCGACAGTTCCGTCAGTCGGGCAGCAGCCAAGACGTCGAGAAGGTTTCCTTCTTCGGCGAGGCGAGCCGCCTCAGCAGCCATCTTGCCGGCACCAGCGTAGTCGGCTCGCATCATCATCGCCTGAGCCTCGAGCAGCTGAATCCTCGCGCGATACTCTGGACCTCCACCGTCGGGGACAG
The DNA here is from genome assembly GCA_030946685.1 of Candidatus Dormiibacterota bacterium. Lineage (GTDB taxonomy): Bacteria > Chloroflexota > Dormibacteria > Dormibacterales > Dormibacteraceae > Palsa-872. The sequence continues at coordinate 1,373 of JALYYG010000262.1, forward strand.
CAGCCGTGGCGACCCGAGCGTTCCGGAGCGCAGCCTCGAGGTTTTGGACGTCGTGCCGAGGCCGCGCGCGATCGGCAAGGGCAAGTGACCACTGCAGCGCGCGGCGGGCCCTCGCCTCGAGCTGCTCGCCTACCATTGCCACCTCTCTCGACAACGCGAAAGCCTGCTCGGCATGATGAGCCAAGATCTCGACAAACTGTCGCGGGTCTCCCGCCTGAGACTCCAACGCTGATCCAAAGCGATCGTGTAGTGCGGCACGCCGCGATTTCGGCAGTGAGGCGTAAGCCGCATCTCTGATGAGCAGATGCCGAAAGCGCAGTTCGTCATCAAATCTATCGGCGAAGGTCACCAGCCCTTTTCGACGCAGAGATTCGAGAACGGACTCGAGACTCGGGTCATGAACCAGCTCCTGCAGCTGCCTCAGCTCAAATCGCTCGCCGATGATGCTGGCTGACTGAAGGACACTCCTTTCGACCTCTGGCAATCCATCGAGGCGCGCGGCCAATACCGCAGCAATGCTTTGCGGCACCTTGACTTGCTCGACTGCGGCGGTCGCCTTCCATTCGCCGTCCTCGTGAACCAGGCGGCCTTCATCGATAAGCATCTGAATGAACTCTTCGCAGAACAGTGGCGTGCCTGCGGACCGCTCGATGATCTGCTCTCGAAGGTCACGGGGCAACGCTTCGATCTCTAACAAGCGTCCGATCAGAGTCGCGGTCTCTTTTGGATTCAAGGGATCAAGAGTGATGGTCGTTGTATTGGGCTTTCCTGAGCCCCATCCAACATGCGTCTCGCCGAACTCAGGGCGTGCCACGCAGACGATGACCATCGGCGCGTCGGCAACGCGCTCAGCCAGCTGCTCGATGGTCTCGAGCACGGGCGGTTCGGCCCATTGCAAGTCATCGATGACCGCGATCAGCGGAGCCGACTGCGCGACTGCCTCAAGGTAATGCCTCACAGCCCAGGCGATCTCCTTATCAACGCGATCAACCGGCGTGTCCGGCATGACGGAATCAGCAGTTTCCAGTCCCAACATGACCGACAGCCTCCCGCGCAGAGCCGGCCGCTGCGGATCGTCGTTCAGCAGCTCGCCCAACCAACGATCGAGCTTGGTGAGGGCGGCATCGCGTTCGTCAGAAAGGCCGATGCCTGTGTCATGGCGCACCATCTCGACCAGCGGCCAGTACGTGATGCCGCGACCGTAGGGAAGGCAGCGGCCGTGCAGGACTCGTGCCCCCGTGACCGCGAGCGCGGTCAGCGCCTCACTGACCAGACGTGACTTGCCGATGCCTGCTGCGCCAACAATCGTGAACAGATGGGGGGAGTGGTCTTCAGCTGAGCGGGCGAACGTGTCGAGCAGCAGACGCAGCTCGCGTTGACGGCCGACCAGGGCGGCTTGCAGCCCTGGCACTCCCCGCTTTTGAACAGGGACTTGCGTACGAGCACCGACCGCTCGATAGGCGCGGAGTGGTTCGGGTTTGCCTTTGGCGACAACGGGCTCGCGTGGCTCGTAATCGATCGCATTGCGCGTCAGCTGGTGTGTGAGCTCACCGACCACAACCTCGCCAGGCTCGGCCCCTTGCTGGAGCCGGGCCGCCACGTTGACCGCGTCGCCGCTCACCATGAACTGCCTGTCGTCGGTGGCGGCGGTAACCGCCTCGCCGGTGTTGACGCCGACCCGCACCGCCGTGTCCCCTGCTCCGTCGCGGATCTCGAGCGCGGCCCGCACCGCGCGCTCAGCATCGTCGTCATGAACCATCGGCACACCGAAGACCACCATTGCTGCGTCACCTGCGAACTTCTCGACAGTGCCGCCATAGGCGTCGGCGACGTCAGCGATCCGTTTGAAGTAACTGGCCATCATCGATCGGACCACCTCTGGATCGCTTTGGGCGGCAAGCGAGGTCGAGCCGACGACATCGGCGAACAGGATCGTGACCACCTTGCGCTGTTCGCGTGAGTGTTCCGTTCCGGAAGCTCCTTGCATCTCGTCGCCCTAGACGGCCGGGCGCGGCGGGCTGAGCACCCCTGAGTGCCGCCTCACCCTCTGACTCGTGGGTCGAGAGCTGCCTGAAAGATGTCGGCTGCAGTGTTGGCCGCCACCGCCATCAAGGCGGCGAACGTGATGGCGCCGATGGTGAGCGGGAAATCCAGGTTCTGGATCGAGCTCACCGCGACGTGTCCCAATCCCGGCAGCCCGAAAGTCTGCTCGACAAACAGAGCACCACCCAGAGTTGCGCCGACATCGAGGCCTACCAGCGTCACGATGGCAGGAGCAACGACCCGGCCCACATGCGATACCAGGATACGTAGATAAGAGGCGCCCTTCGCCCTTGCGACTTGAACATAGTCCTCACCCAACTGCTCCAGGACAAGAGCCCTGACGAATCGAGCGTAAAACGCAGCGAAACCCAGGGCCAGCGCCAGGCAAGGCAGCACCAGATGCCGCATCCACTCCAGAGGATTCTGAGTGAAGTCAACGTACCCTTCTATAGGCAGCCAAGCGATCGATGTGCCTATCGGGATTCCGAAGATTGTGCCCTGGCTGGGCTGGTAAGCAAGCGCGAACGACAGCATCGGCGCGACCCAGAAGACGGGTGCTGAGATTCCTATTTGAACGATGACCGCGAGTCCACGGTCCGCAATGCTGCGCGGCCACGTGGCCCCCACCAGCCCCACAACGATGGCGATGAGGATCCACAGCAGTGCCGCTCCGATCACGAGCGAGGAGGTTACTCCCGCAGCTGGGAAGACAATCTCGGCCACAGGAAGGCGCTGCTGAAAAGAGAAACCGAAATCGCCGCGCATTGTCCCGCCAAGGAAGTGCAGGTACTGCAGATACCAGGGCAGGTCGGTGCCGAGCAGATGCGCTACGCGCCTCACCTGGGCGGGATCGGCTGCATGCCCCGCCACGCGCTGAGCGGGACTGGCTCCTGTCAGCGAGGTGATCACATAGAAAAGGAGGTATGCCACGAAAGTCACCAGGAGCACCTGCAGCCCTGCCACCGACAGCCGGCGCAAGGCAAAACGGATCATCTCGTGCCCCGCGGAGAGAAGGCGTCGCGTACCGCGTCGCCCAACTGGTTGAAGGCAAGGGTCGTCATCACCAACGCGAGCCCCGGGGTCAATGCTGCCCAGGGCTGCACCCGATATAACCCATTGCTCACGCCATCAGCCAGCATCTGGCCCCAACTGGGAGCTGGCGGTGGAATGCCCAGGCCCAGATACGAGAGTCCCGACTCGAACAGGATGTTCTGCGCGATGATGCCAGTGGCGTAGACGATGATGGGCGCGGTCAACTGCGGCAGCAGGTGCCTGACCATGATGCGGAAGTCTCCTGCCCCCACCGATACCGCCGCCTCGATGAACTGTTGCGATCGAAGCGAGAGCACGGCCGAGCGCACTATGCGCGCGGGGTAGAACCACGAGAAGAGGGCGATGACCAGCACCACGTTGAACAGGCCGGGGCCGATGATCGCCGCAAGCCCCACCGCGAACAGCAGAGCCGGAAAGGCCATCGCCGTTTCGATGGCACGAGAGATCACGGCGTCAACCGGTCCTCTGAAGTAACCGGCCACCAGTCCCAGCGGCACACCGATGAGCAGGGCGGCGCCCGTGGCCGCGAAGGCCACGAACAGCGAGACTCTCGCTCCATAGGCCAGCCGCACCAGCGCGTCGCGGCCCAGCCGGTCTGTCCCCAGGACGAAGAACTGCCCGTGTAGATCTGGCGAACCGTCGTCCAGAACCTCTCTATGCCATGGACCCAACGGGATGCCATTGATGTCGAGGCCGTGGATGAACTGCTGATCGTAGGCATGGCCGGTCAGAGTCGCGATGGCGTCCGCTCCCACCACAGCCCCCACGGCCAGGATCAGGAGGTAGACGCCCGCGACCACAGCCACGCCGTCCCTCCGCAGACGGCGCCAGAACCGCGAGTAGGCGCCGCGTTCGGCAGCGGCGGCGGCAGCCGACTCCCCGAGGGCTCGAGATGCCACGCTCATGGCGCTACCCCTTTAGCACCAATGGGTCAGGTCCCGCCACGTTCCGGGCACGACCTTGCAATCACACCCAGGGCAGGATAGCCTATGGAGCGCTCCATGGAACGCTCCATCGCGGCGGGCGAGCTCCGCATCGGAGTCGTGACAGAGCGGTTCACGAAGGAGCCTCTGGACTTGATGATCCGTCGGTGTCAGCCGAGCAGGGGGTCAAGGATGCAGCAGCTCTCCGAGCGCGCGCGCTGCGTACTTCAGGCGACCCTCTAGCTCGGAGGTTGACATGAGCTCGCCGCCGGTACGAGCCAGGCACCCAACCATCTCGGACGTCGCCGCAGCGGCTGTGGTTTCGAAGTCCACGGTCTCCAACGTGATCAGAGGGGTGCCAACTGTTCGGCCGGGAACTCGGGAACGAGTCCTACGTTGCATCGACGAACTCGGGTACGAGCCGAATGCGCACGCGCAACAGCTCGTGCTGCAACGGCCGACGGTCTTCGGGGTGGTGGTTGGCGACCTGGCCAACCCCTTCTATGCCGAGATGGCCAAGCAGATCGAGAGGGCGGCCGCGGCCCGGGGCTATCAGGCCATGTTCTGCAACACGCAGGGCGATGAGGACACCGAGCTGAAAGCAATCCAGAGCTTTCTCCAGTATCGCGTGGCCGGGATCCTGTTTCTCGCCTATGCAGGGGATGCAGAGAGGGCTCGCCGCGCCAGTGAGGGCCGGGTGCCAGCCGCATTCGTCACGTGCACGGCCGGCTGGGGAGACGTCGTCGGCGGAGACGACCGGGACGGCGCAGCCAAAGTGACCCAACATCTGCTCGACCTCGGACATCGCCGTATCGCGTACTTCACCGATCCGATCGTGGAGGACGCGGCGGACCGCGACCGGCAAGAAGGCTACAGGTCGGTCCTCGAGCGCGCCGGCCTCGAGCCTGCGTCGTTCCACTGGGAACGACCTGCACAGAAGCCCGCCAGGCCCGACCGGAACGAGGCCCAGATGGACGCCGTGCTGCGCGACGGGTTCACTGCCGTCTTCTCTTCCAACGACCTTGGTGCTATCGAGCTTCTCGAGTGCGCCGATCGGCTGGGAATCCGAGTCCCCGAGAAGCTTTCCGTGGCCGGCTTTGATGACGTGCTCATGGCGGGCATGGCCAGGATCAACCTGACCACCGTTCGCCAGCCGCAGGAGGAGCTGGCACGGCTCGCAGTCGAAACGCTTGCTGCCCGAGCATGCGGTGAGTTGATAGGTGGATCGCTGCGCCGGACCGTGGAGCTGGAGCTGGTCATACGCGGGTCAACAGCGGCACCTGGCGCAGGTGGAAGCGTGTAGAAGCGCGCCTCAGCGGCGCGCTCAATTCGGAGGAGGAGAAGAGATAGTGACCACAGTGATCAGGCCGCAAGGTCATGAGAAGGCAAGGTTCACCGGATTGGTCTCTCTGCTTGCAATCGTGATCACGGCGTGCGGAACGTCGAGCGCGACCCCTAGTGCGTCTGACGCGAGCGCACCTGCTGCCAAGGGCGGCAGCGCCACCGTGGGCATGGCCGCCGGTGACATCGATCACCTCGAACCGACGCTCTGGTACTTCGCCCAGACATGGGAGATCGCTTACGCAATCTGCACGCCCCTGGTCAACTTCCCGGACGCGGCCGGTCAGCCGGGGGCCAAGGTCGTTGGGGGCATTGCTGACATGCCCACGATCTCGCCGGACGGCCTGACCTATACCTTCAAGCTGCGTGCCGGCATCAAGTTCTCCAACGGCCAGCCCATCACCGCCGATGACGTTCAGTACACGTTCGTCCGCATGCTCTCCCCCAGCCTGGGCTCACCCGCCACGGGCTTCTTCAGCGACATCGTCGGAGCGCCTGACGTCATCGCCGGCACGTCGAAGACCCTGACCGGCGTGGTAGCGGCCGGCAACGCCGTGACCATCACCCTGTTGAAGCCGCTGGGGTCGATGCTCTACCGGCTGACAATGCCGTTCACATGCACGGTGCCGAAAGGCACGGTCATGTCAGCCGTTGAGGACGGCAGCCTCCCAAGCACCGGCCCGTACATGATCCAGTCCTACACGCCCAATCGCCTGATCGTCATGGTCCGGAATCCGAACTACAACAGCAGCTCTCTCGGAGCTCGGGGCAAGCTCGACCAGATCACGCTCAAGCTCGGGGTCGACCCGGCTCAAGCCGGCCTGCTCATCCGCTCCGGCGACCTCGCCACCTACATCGACCGCCTGGCCTCGGCCGACGCCACACAGGCGTTGCAGGACCAGACGCTCAAGGGCCGTGTCTTCGTCGGGCTGCTGCCCTCGACCATCTACATGTGGCTGAACAACGACGTGGCGCCGTTCGACAACCCGCTCGTTCGCCGCGCGGTCAACTACGCGATCAACCGTGCGGCCATCCTCCGTGTCTGGGGCGGCCCGAGCCAGGGCTCGGTCACCGACCAGGTGCTCTCACCGACCATGCCCGGTTGGAAGAAGGCGGATCTGTATCCGGCGGCAGGCGACCCAGCCAAGGCCACCCAGCTGCTCGCCCAAGCCGGCGTGACGCTGCCCGTTCACGTGCTGCTTCGCGTGCGCAATGACGCGGCCGGGTTCGTCGAGATGGCCCAGGTCGTCCAGGCCGAGCTGAAGGCGGTCGGGATCATCGTCGATATCAAGTCGGCACCAGATTCGGTGAACGTCGGCATCGTCTCGACGCGGGCGAACCATATCGCGATGGGCATCCAGCAGTGGACGCAGGACTACCCGGACCCTGATGACTTCTTCGGAACCCTGCTGGACGGAAACCGCATCACCCCCACCGGCAACAACAACCTCGCTGACTTCAACGATCCCGCCACGAACCAGGCCATCGAGGCGATGGACAACGTGAGCGGACAGCAGCGAGCCACGCGGTGGAACACCATCGACGCACAGGCGATCGGTCAGCTGGCGCCATGGGCTCCCCTGCTCAACCCAACACAAGTGGTGCTGCTTGCGAAGGGAATCTGTGGTTACGTGTTTCAACCCGTTTACGTGCTCGACCTGAACACGCTCGGCAAGTGTCCGTGAGCGAGGACGCCGGCCTCCGGCCGGTGGTCCTCGCGATCGGCGCACATCCGGACGACCTGGAGGGCACGTGCTGCGGGACCCTTGCTGCGCTCGCTCGGCGCGGCGTTGAAGTTCATATGGCGACGGTCACGGACGGTTGGTGCGGCTCGTTTCACGTTCCGGGGGAACAGATCGCCGAGATCCGACTCGAGGAGGCGCGGCGCGCCGCAGAGATCGCGGGAGCCACGTTTCATCATCTCGGCATGCATGACCAGGGGTCTGAGGTAACCATCGAGCGCCGCCGTCAACTCGTGGATCTGATGCGCCGGCTGAATGTTTCCGTTCTAATGGCCCACGCTTCAGGCGATTACCACGTCGACCATAGGAACGCCCACGAGCTTGCATTTCAGGCCCGTGGCGCCGGCCCCGTGCCCAACTTCGGGAGCCAGCCACCCCTGCGCCGAATGCCCGATCTTGTGTTCTTCGACAACGAGCAGGGCCTGGGCTTCGACCCTCACATCTGGCTGGACGTCACCGAGACCATCGATCTTCGGCGCAAGATGATCAGGGCTCATACAAGCCAGCTACAGCTCATGCGTGAGACGTACAACGAAGATCTGGTGGAAATGACCGATCGCCTGGCCCGCTTCAGGGGAGGGCAGCGCGGCTGCGAGTACGCGGAAGCCTTTCGGGGTTGTGGCACCTATCCGAATCCAGACGGGGGCCTTCGATTCCTGGTGAAGACTCTGGAGTCCTGATGCCGCTGCTGGAGGTTGCGGACCTCTACTCTTCCTTTCGCACGGAGGACGGGGTTGTGCGTGCCGTGAACGGCGTGTCCTTCACCGTAGAGAGAGGGGAAACCCTCGGCATCGTGGGGGAGTCGGGGTCAGGCAAGTCGGTGACGTGCTTGACCATGCTTGGCCTGCTGCCGAGCCGGGGGGCGTCGACATCCGGACGCGCGCTCTTCAAGGGTCAGGATCTGCTGGCTATGAGCTCGAGCCAGCTGCGCCGCGTACGTGGAAGTGAGATAGCAATGATCTTTCAGGATCCGATGACGTCTCTCAACCCTGTACGCACGGTGGGCTCGCAGCTGGTAGAAGGGATCCTGCTGCACGACCGTCAACCTAAGCGTGGGGCCTGGAAGCGCTCCACTGCAAACCTCGCTGCCGTCGGCATACCCAATGCGGAAGCGCGCATGCACAGCTATCCACACGAGATGTCGGGAGGCATGAGGCAGCGCGTGATGATCGCCATGGCCCTTGCCAACGAGCCCGACCTCCTGATCGCCGACGAGCCGACAACGGCTCTCGATGTCACCACGCAAGCGCAGATCTTCCGGCTCATGCGCCGCCTTCGCAGCGAACATGGCATGACGGTGATCCTCGTCACTCACGACCTTGGTGTGGTGGCTGAAATGTGCGACAAGGTCCTGGTGATGTACGCCGGCCAAGTGGTTGAAAGTGGACCGGTAGATTCGATCTTTGAGAACCCATCGCACCCGTACACATGGGGGCTTCTTGGTTCCATGCCTCGCCGCAACGCGGGGGCCAGGCGCCTGCGCACCATCAGCGGTTCTCCGCCATCGATGTTGAATTTGCCTGCTGGTTGCCCCTTTCACCCACGATGCTCATTCGCCATGGAGGTCTGCCGGGGGAACCAACCGCCCCTCCTTCAGGTTCCTGAGGATCCTAGGGTTCACGTGGCGGCCTGTCACCTGGAACCATCTCTGCGAGAGGCGGAGGCGCAGCGGCTGGTCGCTGAGGAAAAGGCGCGGATCGCGCTTTAGATGGAACAGGTCGAAACGCGAAGCGACCCGGACGTGCTCCTCCAGGTTGAAGACCTGGCCAAGCACTTTCCGGTCGGGAGGGGCGCTTTCCGTTCTCATTCGGGAGTCGTGAGGGCGGTGGATGGCGTCTCGCTCAGCCTGCGTTCGGGCGAAACGCTCGCTGTCGTGGGCGAATCGGGATGCGGCAAATCCACGTTGGCGCGGTGTATCACGAAATTGCTGCAGCCGACAGCCGGTCGGATCGTGTTCGCGGGTCGCGACATCACAGCGTTCAGCCGCTCACAGATGCGGCCGCTGCGTCGCGACATGATGATGATCTTCCAGGACCCATTCGGCTCGCTGAATCCGAGGATGCGGGTTGGCACAATAATCGCCGAACCGCTCGAGGTTCATGGCTACGGGGATACCAGGGCCATCGAGTCGCGCGTCAGGCACCTGCTGGAGCGAGTCGGACTCAGCCCGGAGCACTACCACCGATTTCCACACGAGTTCTCCGGTGGCCAGCGCCAGCGTATTGGCATCGCTCGTGCCCTCGCCCTCGAGCCCAAGCTGATCGTTTGCGATGAACCGGTGTCCGCCCTTGACGTCTCGGTCCAGGCTCAGATCCTCAATCTGCTCGCCGACCTTCAGGAAGATTTCGGACTGACCTATCTGTTCATCACCCACAACCTCGACGTCGTGCGGCACATCGCCGATCGTGTGCTCGTGATGTACCTCGGGAAGGTAGTCGAGGAGGCCAGTGCGGCAGATCTGTTCGGACACCCTCGGCACCCTTACACGGCCTCCCTGCTGTCCGCCATCCCCATCCCCGAGCCTCAACTCGCTCGCTCACGGCGTGCCATCGTGCTCGAAGGAGACGTGCCCAGTCCACTCAACCCGCCGGATGCCTGCAGGTTTCATCCTCGCTGCCCGCGCGCCCAGGAGATCTGCGCGCGGGACTATCCGGCGCCCCTGGCCTTCACGGCAGGACACCTGGCGTGGTGCCATTTCCCGATTCAGCGCTGGCCGCTGACGACGCCTGAAGAGATCCGCTCGATTGCCTAGATTGTCCTCTCCTCGAATAGACGCGACATCTTGAGGCACGTCCAGGTAGTCAGCCTCGTCGCACCCGCCACGCGCGCTTCGTTTGGCGGCTTGCCTCAGCCAGCGACCCACACCGCGGCTACCGCATCTGCGACGTTGGCTGCCTGAAGGCGACCGGCTTTCGCTGAGGCTGCGCGAAAGGCGGGATCTAGGGAATTAGAGCCGATGGCTTTTCGTGCCTGCGGATCAGGGCTGATCACGATCGATTGAACGCTTCGGCCGAGAGCAGCGAGCTGAATATCGATTCGGTGTCTTCGTCGCAGCGCTACCATCAATGGAGCCAGGACAACCACACGGTCGCAGCCAACAGCGAGGTCGGCGTTGGCAGCCGATCGCACTCCGCCGTCAATGAACCGGCGCCCGTCGATCGTGACCGGGGGCCAGATCATCGGGACGGCACAGCTGGCGGCTACCGCATCCGTCAAGGAAGCACCGCCGTCGCGGTCGAAGACCTTAGACTCCCCGGTCTCAGCATCAACGGCCACGATCATGAGTTGCCGCGCCGGCCACGAGCGACTCGGCAGCCGTTTCTCAATGACGGCGCGCCGCACCGACTCGGGCACTGTTCGGGCTGTGAGGGCAGCGCGTCCGAGCCACGCTCGCCCTCGGCGCTCGTCTCCGGGCCAGAGAGAACCGATGGCGAAGCGCGCCATGGCGCCCCAGCCCATCTTCGCTGCGATCTCGCCGGTCGCGTCCTTCAACTGGTCTGCGTAGAGATTCTCGAGCGTGACGCCGCTCAAGATCTGCGCGCCGACTACCGAGCCGGCTGATGTGCCGACAACAATCTCCGCGGACGTTAGGTCGAGGCCGGCCTGGGCGAGGCCCGCTAGCAGGCCCGTCTCCCAGGCGATGCCAGTAATGCCCCCGCCACCAAGAACCAGCGCTCTTCGACCGATCGCCATGCCGCCAGACGATAGTCGAAGTCGCCGTGACGAGCTATGGCCTGACTCGCGCTCCCGAGGCCTTAGCATTCAGTTCGGAGGACAGGGACGTGCCCGCCGCAGTCTGGACCGGCTCATTATCGCTCGGCATGGTCGTCGTGCCGGTGCGCCTATACCCGGCGATTCACAAAAAGGCGGTGCGCTTCCGCGAGCTGGATCGAAGCGGCCGGCGGGTCCGGCATGTGCGCGTTTCGGAGCCCGAGGTTGACTGGGAACCTATCGCTCCACGCCCTGAACTGGAGTCTCGCTCCGAACCGAGGCCTGCTCCTCGGTTTGACATCCCCGAACGACGGTCACCAATCGTCGAGGCGTCGCCGGAGGTTACGTTCGACGAGATTCGCAAGGGATACGAGGTCGCTCCCGGGCAGTACATAAGCATGACGCGAGAAGAGGTGACCGCCATGGCGCCCGAACGCAGCCGGGTGATCGATGTGCAGCAGTTCGTCGACGTGTCCGCCGTCGATCCGATCTACTTCGAGTCGCGCTACTACGTCGTGCCGGATCGGGAGTGGTCCTCCCCATTCCGGCTGCTGGGGCAGGCGATGGCGACAGCTGAACGGATGGCAATCGCATGGTTCACCTTGCGTTCGCGGCGCTACCTAAGCGCGGTGCGGCCGTTCGGCGATGTGATGTTGTTGACGACCATGGTGTATGCGGACGAGATCGCGGACGCAGATTTCTGGATTCCCGACGCTCATTCGTCGCCGACGGACAAAGAGATCAAGATGGCGCGGCTTCTAATCGACACACTGTCCGGGCCCTTCGAGCCGGAGCGCTATCCGGACGAGCACCGGCGCCGTGTGCTTGAGGCGATCGAGGTGAAAGCTCCGAGTGCGGCCGTGGCAGCGACGCCACCCTCCCCGACGCGAGTACTTGACCTGATGGCGGCGCTGGAGGCCAGCGTCAAGGCCGCCAAAGCTGCCCGCACGGAGGAGGATCGGCAGCCGAAGTCCCGTCGCCGCCGATCAACCGGCACCTAAGCGCGGCGCCAGCTTCAGCCGCCTGGGCTGACCTGTTATGCGGCCGTTCGAGATGATAACTTGCACCTGAACATCGCTGGGCGCGGTAGCCGGTGATGGTGATCTGGTTCGTGTCCCGCCCGGGCTGGGCTGAGCGCTGCCCGAGCTGGGGCCCTGTGTGATGTGGCTAGCTGATCGACGCTGATGCGTTCACGCTAGCGAGCGTTCATTAGAGTTTGCTTGGAGGGCGCTGAGAGCTTACTCGACCGCGGTTAGCTGCCTGGTCGAGGATGAGGCTCATAGCGCCGGTAGTTCCACCAAATGCGCGGTTCGTTCGACCTTGTTCACGAGTTCGCGCCAGCCGCCGCAATCGCCCCGGGGCCGGTTAGTTGGGAATGTCCTTCAGAAATGATCTTCACGCACGAGCTGGCGCGCGATCACAGTCCGCAGGATCTCGTTGGTGCCCTCCCCGATCGCCATCAGCGGCGCGTCCCGATAGAACCTCTCGATCTCGTACTCGGTCGAGTAGCCGTAACCGCCGTGGATGCGCATCGCATCCAGCGACGCCTTGATACACACCTCGGACGCGTAAAGCT
>JALYYG010000265.1 GCA_030946685.1 Candidatus Dormiibacterota bacterium
GACCCGGCCTCACCCTTTCCAGGTGGTAAGCCGACCTACACTTGCGGGGGGTCAGAGCTTGTGAAACGAGTCGTTATCGTTGGTGGAGGGGGGGCCGGCGACGCGGCCGCATTCGCGCTGCGAAAGAAAGGCTTCGGCGGCGAGGTCGTGATCCTCAGCGCAGATAAGGACCGCCCATACGATCGTCCGTACCTATCCAAGGAGTTCCTTCGCGGTGAGGTCGAGCTCCAGAAGGTGTTTCTTCACGGCGAGGACGACTATTCGAAGGAGAAGATCGAGCTCCGCCTCAACGAACGCGTGGTCGGGGCGTCAATGGCCGGCCGCACAGTCTCGCTCGATGGCGGCCGCGAGATCACCTTCGACGTGCTCGTTCTCGGCCTCGGCGGCACACCGCGAGTGCTTCCTGGCGTGCCACACTCGGACAATGTCTTCACGCTGCGCTCGCTCCGGGACAGCCAGGCGATCCGCAAGGCGCTCAAGGAGAGCACACGCCTCCTTCTCATCGGGGCCGGCTTCATAGGCGCCGAGGTCGGCGCCTCAGCGCGGCAACTCGGCAAGGAGGTCCTGATGGTCGAGGCGGCGCCAGTGCCGCTGTCGCGCGCCCTTGGCCAGGAGGTGGGCGAGATCTACGCCTCGATCCACAGCTCGAAGGGGGTCGATGTACGGACCGGGACGACTGTCGAGAAGTGGCACGAGAAGGGTAAGAAAGTTGAGGGAGTCACGCTTTCCGACGGCCGGAGCGAGGAGGTGGACATGGTCCTCCTTGCCGTCGGCATCGACCCCAACCTGCAGCTTCCGAAATCACTCGGTTTGCCAATCGAGAACGACGGCGTTCGGGTGGACGATGGGCTCAAGGCGGCCGACGGTGTCTATTGCGCGGGCGACATCGCGTTGCACCCTCATCCTGTCCTGGGCCGATCGATACGCGTTGAGCACTGGGAGGTCGCCAAGAACCATGGCCGCGGCATCGGCGCCGCCATCGTCAGCGGAGACACGCCTTATAAGAAGCTCCCTTACTTCTGGTCCGATCAGTACGACGTGGGCCTGGAGTACCGGGGCCAAGCGTCAGGTGACGACCACGCGGTATGGCGGGGCGACCGCGAAGGCCTCAAGTTCTCGGTCTTCTACTTCCGCAACGGACTCATCGATGGCGTCCTTTCCATGAACGACAAGAGGACGAACGAGGTGGGCGGCAAGCTGATCGAGAGCCGGCGTCCGGTCGACGAGGCGGCACTCGCCGACACCAGCATCGACATTGCGGACCTGATTCCGGCAGCCAACTCGTAAGTTCGCTCCACGTTGAGCCACTGAGCCGGCCAATGCGTCGTGTGTCAGTGGTCGGGGTAAGCGGGTCCGGGAAGACGACGCTGGCCCGCTCCCTGGCAGAACGGCTCGGTGCTCCGTTGGTCGAGCTCGATGCGCTGATGCATCAGCGGGGTTGGCAGCCACGGCCGGAAGATGAGTTCCGAGAGGAGGTTGAGCGGGCCACGTTGAAACCCGAGTGGGTGATCGACGGGAATTACCGCCAAGTCGTGATCGAAGGCCCGGTCTGGCAAAGAGCCGACACTGCCGTCTGGCTCGACCTACCCAGGCTGACCGTCATGCGCCAGCTCGTCGCCCGAACGGTGCGCCGGGCGGTGACGAGGGAGGTGCTGTGGAACGGGAATCGCGAGCCGCTCAGCAGTTTCATATCTCTGGATCGGGAACGGAGCGTGATCGTTTGGGCCTGGGTGACTTACCAGGGCCTGACCGAGAGATATTCGACGGCGATGAGCGACCCCAAGTGGCGCCACATGAAATTCGTCAGACTGCGGTCTAACGCCGACGCGAACCGCTGGCTGCGGTCAGTCGGCCGCGAGCCAGGGTAGCGCCTCGGCGAGAGGTCGAGTCAGCGTGGCGGCCTGCTCCTTATTGATCAGGTTGCCTGCGACCAGGCCCAGCGCCGCTGCGAAGGCGGCACGCTCCGCTTTGTGGCCGATCTCGCCGTGCTCGGCCTTCCAGGAGACGAGGGCGTCCCCCGACTCGGTCAACCCGAAGAGCGAGCTCCGCACCAGGTCCCAGGCAGAGCCCCTGTCAGCCTGCTCGATGGCGTGTGTAGCCGCTTTCTCCGCGTCGTGAAACGCCTGCAGCCCCTTCTTGCCCACGTGGAGGTCCCA
>JALYYG010000285.1 GCA_030946685.1 Candidatus Dormiibacterota bacterium
GTAGTACCTGAAGACGCGACCGTCGTCGAGGCTATCGAGTCACTGCTCTAGCATCGTCGGGACGATGAGCGTCCCCGGGATCCGGCTGGAGTCGGTTCGGCGCAAAAGCGGCGGGCGCATACACCTCACGCCGCGCGTGCCGAAGAGCGGCCCCGTCAGCACGCTGTGCGGGCAGACGCTCGGCGCCGGCTCCTATATGGGCGTCGACACGGACGGGGACTGCGCCAACTGCATCCGGCGATCCCGCGATGCGAGTCGCATCTCATCAGCCTTCTTCGAGCAGGAGGAGGGCTCTGAGCTGCTGCGACTATCGCTCGAGCAGGCCCGCTTCCGCAAGCCTGCACCCATTCAGACTGGGCCGCCGGCAAAACCGATCAGCCGGCCCCAGGTGGTGCGCAGGCCGGCGACGCCCGAGCGAGTTGGCGACCTCCTGACCAGCGGCTTCAAGGCCGCGGGCAACGGCGTGTGGCGGAGCCCGGCGGGAGTCGTGGTCCGCATGGGCGGCAAGGGGCGCGAGCGTTTTGAAGAGCTCGTCTTCGAGGGCGCGATCCTAGTCACGCGGCTTGAAGACGGGATGAAGTTGCGGGCGGGAGACGTCGAAGTGACAGCCGCGGGTGGTGATGTGCAGGTCCGAATCAAGCGACCCTGACCACCGGCCATCGTCGGGCGGTGTACGGTTGGCTTCATGCGCCGCCACAAGCGCAAGGCACACGAACCTAGACCGACAGCGAAACCGAAGACCAGCGACCAGGCGCCGGGCGAAGAGGTCGTCCAGGTCAACGACCAGTACGCGGGCGGCGGTCCCGCGCCTGAGGTTGAGCCTTCGGAGCACGCCCAGCACCCGACCGGCGGGTAACTAACCTTCGAACATGCCGGCGAGGACAGCCTCGCCCTCGCCTTCGGCCGTCAACGTAACGACGGACCCGTCACCGACCTCGAAGTTGATCCAGGAACAGCACTCACGCTCCAAGTCGATGAGCTCGCTCAGCGCAGCCACCGCGCCAGGAGCAGCACGGAGGCGGATCCCGCCCGGCACCAGGTCGCGCTCCACCAGGCCGCTGCCCATCAGCTTCCTCCACGCGGCTTCACGATCCTTCAGGTCGGATGCCGTGAGCGTGCAGGCGATCGGTGGTGTTTCAGCCATCGCTGACTCAGAAGCGCGGAGGCGGCTTCGATATTCCAGCTGACGAGCGTCAAGCGGTCAAAGCCACCTTAAGGTTGCCTCGTGAACCTGGTCGCAGCGTCGTTCGCCTGGCCGTTTCGCGGCGAGTGGCGGCCCAAATGGTTGGTTGGTGTGGCAATGGTGCTTCTGCTTCCGATTGCTTTCGTACCACTCCTGGGCTATGCCGTCGCGGCGACGCGGTCGGCGTCAATTGATCCGGCGCGAGGTCTGCCGCGCTGGGTGGCTTCCGCGCGCCTGCTCACCGACGGCTTCTGGGTGGCGCTCGCCATCGTTCTCATCACAGCTCCCTTCGCGCTCGCGCTGAGCCCAATTGCGGTGCTCATCGAACAGGCTCACATCTGGCATGTCGACGATGCAGGTCAGTCCCGGCTTTACGCCAACCTGGCGGCGGGCTTGGCGCTCGCTCTGCCTTGGGGGCTCGTGATGCTCCTCCTCTTGCCGCACGCCACTGTCCGCTTCGCCACCAGCGGCCGGCCGGTCGACCTCTTCGATTTACCGGCGGCGCTCCGAGGCGTCATTCGCGATTTCGCAACCTGGAATCTAGCGGCCGCAGCGATCGTCACTGCGTGGGCCATCGGGCTCGCGTCGGTGGGCCTTTTTTGCATCGGCATCGTCCCAGGAGTGTTCTACGCCATCCTTGTCAGCGCACATGCCAGCGCCGCACTTGAAAATGCGGCCGGAGCGCGCCCGGCCGAGATTGCGAATCCAACCCCTGGGTGACACAGCTGTGCTGGCCGAGCTCGGCACGCGGCTCGACACGGCGCTCAACACCCGCGCCATCGCACTTGCGGACGCATTGAAGAAGCGGCGCGACGTGCGCCAGGCAATCGCGGGCTACGCGAGCGTGACGGTTCACTTCGACCCGGACCAGGCGACGCACGACTCACTGGCCGCCGCGATCAAAAGGCTCGCCGCCAAGCGGCCGCGGATGGCCGAGCCAGGGCGGCTGCATCGCATACCAGTCACCTATGACGGGCAGGACATGCAAGAGGTGGCCGCACGGGTCAACCTCTCAGCCGAGAAGGTCATCGAGATCCACACGCGGCCGATCTATCGCGTGTTCCTCGTGGGCTTCGTGCCGGGCTGGGCCTACCTCGGTCCGCTCGCTGAAGAGCTCGAGCTGACCCGGCGCCACGTGCCGCGGACGCTGGTGCCCGCAGGGTCTGTGGCCATAGCCGGCCGGCAAACCGGCATCTATCCTCTGCCTACGCCGGGCGGCTGGCACCTGATCGGGCGCACCAACGTGAAGCTCTTCCTGCCGGACTCGGACCCACCGTGCCTGTTCCGCGCCGGCGACCGCGTCAAATTCTTCGCCGCGCAAGCGTGATTCCCGCGCTCCACGTCCACGCACCCGGCCTGTCCACCACTGTGCAGGACCTCGGGCGTCCCAACGCCATCAGCGCGGGGGTGCAGTCGGGCGGCGCGATGGACCGATTCGCCCACTCGGCCGCGAACTTGCTCGTGGGCAACGACCCGGGTCACGCGACGTTGGAGTGCACCCTTAGCGGACCGCAGCTCGTCGCGGAGCAGTCATGTCTCATCGCGATCACAGGGGCCGACTTCGATCCGCATGTCAACGGCGCGCCCGCTCCAACGTGGACCGGTATCTTCCTTGGCGCCGGCGACCGGCTCACATTCGGCGCCCGGCGCTCCGGCGCACGCATGTACATCGCGGTGGCGGGCGGGGTCGATGCCGACCGCTGGCTCGGGTCGCTGTCCACCAATCTCATGGCGGCTCGGGGAGGAATGCACGGTCGGAGTCTGAAGCCGGGTGACGTCCTCGGCTTCGCGGGCGAGCCCAAAAAGCCGGCGGTCTCCGGGCGCCGAGTGCCTGAACAGCTCCGCCCTGAGTACGGCGACCACAGCCTGCAAGTCATCACCGGCCCTCACCTCATGCGCCTCAACCCCGAAGGCCGCCGCCTTCTGTTTGGGACGCCGTATAGGGTCAGCCGCGATGCCGATCGTATGGGGTATCGCCTCGAGGGCCCGAACCTCGCCACGTCGGGCGAGGAGCTGCTCTCGTTCGGGCTGGTGACAGGAGCGGTCCAGGTGCCGCATGGTGGCCAGCCCATTCTCCTCATGGCCGATCACCAGACAGCGGGCGGCTATCCCGTTGTCGCCACCGTCGTCAGCGCTTCACTTCCGATCGCCGCCCAACTTCTACCCGGCGACGAATTGCGACTTGTCGAAGTCAGCGTCAACCGTGCGCATGAAATGCGCAAAGCACTGGCGACCGCTCTTAACTCGCTTCGGCAACCTTCGTAGCTTCCGCGAGCACCAGGTCGTAGTCGGGAAGCGGCTGCTCGCGCGAACGCTCCCACACCCACCTCACGGTGCCCGATCGATCGATCACGTACACGACGCGCTTGGCCATGCCCGCGTACCCTGCCACATCGTCACGGCGAACTCCGTAATCGGTGACCATCGTGCGCTCAAAATCCGCGATCAGCTCGAAGGGGAGGCCGCCCAGCTCCTTGGCAAACGCCTCGTGCGAGAAGACCGAGTCAACGCTGATGCCGTAGATGCCTATCCCGTTTGCGACAGCCGCTTCGTGCCTGGACCGAAACTCGGTCAGCTCGGACCTTCAACCACCTGTGAAATCGAGGACATAGAACAGGAAGACGAGTGCCTTGTGCTTCTCGAGAGCCTCTGCGAGCGTGAGCTCGTGGCCGCCTGTGGTCGGTAGCTTGAATTCCGGCGCCTTGTCCCCCACCGCAAGCATCCGATGAGTGTATTCGGACCTACCGTTCGAGCACATACCAGCCGGTTCGGGTGGCGCCGCTCACCCGGTAACCACCGGCCAACGCGTCACCCATGGCCCGGCGCACCGCCAAACGCCAGGACCGAGCCAGCCCAGGGCTGGCTTGCCGGAGCGCGACTATGTCCTCGGGGACCTGGCAAATAAGGACGCGAGCGGATGATGATCCGGTCACTGGCTCGCCCTCCAGACCGGGGGAAAGGACGACCTGTGCTCCAGCAAGGCGCAGCTCGTCGACCTCCAGCTCGGCGGCGCGACCGGCGGCTGCCGACTCGGCTTGGGCAGAGTCGAGCTGCCAGCTGATCAGGAGGCGGTCCGACTCTTCGCCGACGTTGAGGCCATCTGTCATCACGCCGTAGAAGTTGACCAGGTACTTACGGGCCTGGGCTCCAAGCTTGCTCAGATTGAAATAGGCATTACGCCGAACCAGCGGATCAGTTGTCCACTCGATGACCTTCACACCGCGCTCAAGGCACCACCGGCGTTGGTGCTGCTTGAGCTCGAATCCCAGGCCCCGCACCTGGCTGTCGGCGACCACGCCAAGAATGTGCGAGTGCATGTGCAGCTCATTGGGCGGCGCGCCGCCAAGCCACCCGATCAACCCCCCGACCAGCCGGTTCCCGACGCGGGCGCCGACCACGTAGTTGCCCGAATGCGCCAGGGCCCTGAGGATGTCCGACTTGACGAGCGGTTCCTCGGGCGTCCCCCAGATGGCCGTGAACAGTCCTTCCAGCTCGCGCATCTCATCGAGCTCGTGCAGCTCCGAGATCACTGCATCTGCCGTCACGCGGTCGTTGTTCCCATCACCCCTTCGCCAGCGGTCCTGTCTCCATTCCGCGCTCGCGCAATGCCTGTCGCACGGCTGCGGCGACAGTCGCTGCGCCCTCGGTGTCGCCGTGGATGCAGATGGTGTCGAACTCGCCGGTCATCGCCAGCCGCAACGCCTGGTCTGCGGCCGGGGCGGGGGCCAGCACCGCACCCGGCTGGCTACGCGGCGCGAGACTTCCGTCCGGCAGCAGCTTCCGGTCGGCGAATCCCTCGCGGTAGCCGGGGATGCCGGCCCGCATCGCCGCGGTGAGCAGCGCCGACCCCGGCTGGCAGACCAGCCCTACCCCGTGCACGCGAGCCACACGCGCGACAGCATCGGCGGCCGCCGCATCGAGCTGGCAGCGGCGGTAAAGCGCGCCGTGCGGCTTGACGAAGGCGATCGGCACGATCGCCGCGAGGGCACCGACCTGGAAGGCGACCAGCGCCTCGATATCGTCGGGCGACAGCGGATTCTCGACACGGCCGAAGTTGGGGCGATCGTCGTAACCGGGGTGGGCGCCAACTTCCACCCCCAGCTCACGGCATCGCAGCGCGGTCGCGATCGTCATCGAGGCCGAACCCGCGTGCACACCACACGCCACGCTCGCGCTGTCGACGGACGCGAGAATCTCTTCGTCGGCCCCGGCTCCTTCCCCGAGGTCCGAGTTGACGTTCACGGGTGCTCGGTGTCGCCGTGCAGCAGCTGAACGGCGTGACCGATGACCGGCATCACTGACTGGAGCGATTCAGTCGCCCCTTTCACGCTTCCCGGCACGTTGATGATCAGCGTCCGCCCGCGGACCCCCGACATCGCCCGAGACAGCGCCGCCATGGGCGTGCTGGCGGCGCCGGCCCGCCTCATCTCCTCGGCGATGCCCGGAACCTCGTAGTCGATAAGAGCCGCGGTCGCCTGCGGTGTGACGTCGCGAGGCCCGAGGCCAGTTCCGCCAGTGGTTACGACGACGTCGGTACCTCGCGTGATCGCGGTCTCGATCGCCTCGATGATGCGCTCGGTCTCATCGGGCACAACCTCGGGCCCGCTGGCCTCGAAGCCACCGCCCTGCAGCAGGTCCACCAACGCACGCCCGCTCTTGTCGTCGCGCGTCCCGCGAAAGACGCCGTCGCTGATCGTGATGACGTGAGCCTTGCTCAACGCGCGGCTTTGCCGATCGCTCGCTTCCAGGTTCCGGACCGTCCGCCTGACTTCTCGAGCAGCCGCACCGACTCGAGGTAGACGCCCCGCTCGATGCCCTTGGTCATATCGATCAGCGTCAAGCCTGCGACGGCGGCAGCTGTCAGCGCTTCCATCTCGACGCCCGTCTGACCGACCACCCTGACCCTCGCCAGGACGCGCACCGCGTCCTTTACGAGTTCGAAGTCGAGCGTGACGCTGGTCAGCGGCAGCGGGTGGCAGAGAGGGATCAGCTCCGAGGTGCGCTTGGCGGCCATGATCCCCGCCACCCGCGCGACCTGAAGCGCATCACCCTTGGCGGTGCCTTCCTTTACCGCGCGCAGGGTGCCGGGCGTCATGCGCACGAAACACTCGGCGAGCGCCTCGCGAACTGTCGGCGCCTTTTCCGCAACGTCGACCATTCGCGCCGCGCCGCGTTCGTCCAGATGCGTCAGGCGCCGGGGCACGCGCTCAGGATATGCGGATGCGATCAGTAAGGCCCATCCTGGACGCCGCGCCAGCGCGCCCCAACGTCGACGCGGTCCTCTTCGACTACGGCCGCACGCTGGTCACGTTCGCGTACCCGACAGAGGAGCTGCTCGAGGTGGTGCGGCGCTTCCGCCCCCGCATCGAGGAGAAATTGGGCAAACAGGCCCCCGCAGCCGAGGC
The DNA here is from genome assembly GCA_030946685.1 of Candidatus Dormiibacterota bacterium. Lineage (GTDB taxonomy): Bacteria > Chloroflexota > Dormibacteria > Dormibacterales > Dormibacteraceae > Palsa-872. The sequence continues at coordinate 6,589 of JALYYG010000285.1, forward strand.
GATCCTGAGGGACGTGCTGCTGCCGCTCGAGAAACATATCGACAGCCCGGGCGACGATGAGGTGAGGTACTTCGACGTGTACCGAGCCGCATGGCGGCGCGCCGGGCTGGAGCTACCAGACGAGATCCTGTACGCGATCCTGGATGAGGAGCAGCTGTGTTGGGACCGGGCCGTGCGCGTGGACGCTGACGCCGTACAGGTCCTCTCCTGGCTTGGCGCGCATGGCGTCAAGCGTGCTGTGTGCTCGAACGCGCCGTTCCCGCCTGAGATGATGCGGCGCCAGGTGGACACCAACGGAGTCGGTGAGCTCATGGACGCGGTTCTCTTCTCGAGCCAGCTCGGCCGGCGCAAGCCGGCGCCGGAGATATATCGCGCGGCGCTCGATGCGGTGGGAGTGGCCCCGGATCGAGCCATCTTCGTCGGCGATCGCGTGCGCGAGGATTACGATGGCCCGCGCGCGGTGGGCATGCGCGCGGTGATCTGCACTGCTCATGCGGCGGAAGCTCCGCCGCAAGGGATTCCGACCATCGCCTCGCTGAGCGACCTGCCGGGACTGCTTTGAGCGAACCCAAGAAGAGACCTGGTCCGCTGTGGCTGTTGTTTTATGGCCGGCGGCGGCGCGGCTTCCCCTGGCTGCTGGCGTGGGTGGGACTGGGAACCGTGCTGGGCGCCCTGACGTTCGGCCTGGTCGGTGGTCCTGACATGTCGCGCGCACTATTTCCGATCCTCGCGGGGGTGCTGATAGTGGCGGCGCTTGCGTTCGCGGTCGCGGCCTGGCTTCGACCGCGAAGACGCCGCTGAGCGATCAGCACCGCGGCGGCGCCTGCGCCGACACCGTTGTCGATGTTGACGACCACCAGCCCTGTTGAGCAGGACTGGAGCATGGTGGTGAGGGCCGCCTCGCCGGCTCCACCCCGGCCGTAACCGGTCGAGACTGGAAGCCCGATCACCGGAAGGTCGATCAGACCGCAGACCAGGCCGGGCAGCACACCGTCCATACCCGCCGCGACGACGATCACGTCAGCGCCCCACTCGAGGATTGACGCCAGTGGGCCAACAAACCGATGCAGGCCGGCCACACCGAGGTCAGCCTCCAACCTTGATTCGAGCCCGCATGACTCGACCACCATGCGGGCCTCCTCGGCGACCCGCACGTCCGAGGTGCCGGCCGTCATGAGCGCCACCTTGCCGGCCACAGCCTCGGGTTTGAATGCGATGCGGAGGACACGCGCGGCATCCGCGTAATGGACGACCCGCATTCCGGCGGCGGTTGCCGCAACCTCCAGCGCTCCCCGATGCGCGTCGGACATGCGGCTGATAAGACCCTGGCCTTGACGTTCCGCCATTGCCACCGCCAGTCGAGCTGCTTCGGCTGGAGACTTGCCCGTAGCGAGAATCACCTCGGGAATTCCGCGGCGCAGGAAGCGGCCCAGGTCGAGCCTCGCGCGTCCGCCGAGCTCCTCCAGCTGCAGCGTGCGGAGCTCGGAGAGCGCCTGGTCCTCGGTAAGCTCGCCGGCGAGCAGCCTGCGAAGAACCTCTCTCACAGCCCCGCCAGGACCTCACGCATTCGCTGCCAGTGGGTGCCTGCCCAGTAAATGCGGCCACAGTCCGGGCACTCGGAGTACCGCGACTGCGTGAGTAGAACGTACGGTGGCACCCGCTCCGCCACGGTCGTAGGCACGCGCGACTCCAACTCCGAGTTGCACTCGATGCACCGCGTTAAGGCTTCCTTGAGCTCGAGGCCAAGCTCCCCGAACACCTGGCGCAGCTGCTTGGTCACATCGTCGTCGCGGATGAGGATGGCGCGGACCACCCCGGTCTGGATCACGCGTCGCTTGGTAAGGTCCCGATCGCGCGTCAGAAGCACGCGGCTTTCAGCAGCCGCCTCGCGCACGAGCTCGGCATCGCCGATGCGCGCGTGGTAGGAGGCGTCGTAGCCCAGGGCGCGCAACCAGCGCGCGAGCCGCCCGACGTTGCAGTCGGCGAGGAATCGAGGCTTCACCAGTGCAATCTTAGAATCGTGCCGATGGCCACCCCCGACGAGCTCATGACCAAGCTGCGTGGTGAGGCGAGCGGTTGCTACTCGTGGTCGAACGGGCCAGGAGATCGCTACGCGCCTCACAGCCATGGGTATGAGAAGGTCCTGTACTGCGTGGACGGATCGATCACTTTCACTCTCGAGCAAGAGCGCCGGCGCCTGGAGCTGAAAGCAGGTGACCGCATGGTGCTGCCGTCCGGCACTGTTCATTCCGCCGAGGTGGGGCCTGGGGGGTGCACGTGCATAGAGGGCCGGCGCTAGGGGGATTCGCCCCGGCGTAATATGGTTTTGCGATGAGCATCATCGAGTTCATCCGCGATCGGGCACGGTTTTACAACTGCCCGGTGTGCGGGCGCAGCCTCAAGGGCTGCGATGTCCAGGTCCTTAGTCACGAGGAGGAGCGCTTCCACCTGCAGGTCACGTGTGCCCAGTGCCAGGTGACGTTCATCGTCGTGCTCGCGATCGCGGGCGGCGCCGTCGAGGAGATTGAGAGCGTCGAGGCCGAGGCTATGACAGAACCCGTGGCGGTTCGAGAGCCAATCAGCGTGGACGAGATCCTCGACCTTCACGTCATGCTCAAGAACTTCCAGGGCACCCTCACAGAGCTCATCCAGCAGCCCGATCACAGCCGCGGCTGACCGCACGGAGCGCACCCGTGCGCGCCCTTAACAGCCCGGCCTGGCAGCCCCAAATTCCTCGCGTCGGCTTGCCTGCGGTGTGCCAGTCGGGGGCAATCAATAGGGCCCACCCTCATCGCCGCGTACGCGCGCAGGGGCCGGCACGGGAGGAAGGAGGGCCTAGCGCATGATGCGTATCTACCTCGATGACGCCGCCTCGGCCCCCGTTTTCGGCGAGGTCGCCGATGCATTGCGCAATCTTGAGGAGGGCAACCCATCGAGCCTCCACGCCGAGGGCCGCGCCGCACGCGCGGCGCTCGACAGCGCTCGTGATACGGCTGCGCGCGCAATCGGCGCGGATCGAACCGAGATCACGTTCGCTTCCTCCGGCACCGAGGCCGTCAACCTCGCCATCCTCGGCGCCGCCCGCCGACTCTCCAAACGCGGCCTGACCGTGACGTGGGCGGCCGAGCACCAGGCTGTCCTCGGCGCGGTCCACCGCCTGGAGTCAGAAGGTCACGCCGTCGAGATCGCGGGCGTCGACCACGCAGCCCGAGCCGACCCTGATTCCATTCCCCACGGTGCCGCGCTCGTGTCAATCGGACTCGCCAACAACGAGGTGGGGACCATCCAGCCGGTCGCCGAGGTGATCGCCCGTGCACACGAGCTGGGCGCCCTCGTCCACGTGGACGTATGCGCCGGACCGCGGTGGATCCCAATCCCGCATGGCGCCGACCTCGTCTCATTCAGCGGGCACAAGCTCGGCGCGGGTCGCGGCGGCCTGTTGTTCGTCAGGGAGGGTGCGCGCATCGAACCTCTGCTTTACGGGGGACCGCAGGAGTGGGGTCGCCGCGCCGGTCGCGAGGACGTGCCGGCGGCTGTCGCCACCGCCACCGCGCTGGTCGTGTGCACGCGCGACCGCGAGGCTCGAGCGCGTGGCGCAGCGGACCAGGCTGGTTCATTGCGCGAGGTCATGCAGGAATTGGGCGGCCGCCTCACAGGGTCCGCGCCACAACTTCCGAACTTCGCCACCTGCGCATTCGCAGATCGCCGTGGGGAGGACCTCCTGCTCGCCCTCGACGTCGCAGGAATCGCGGGGTCGAGTGGGTCCGCCTGCGCATCCGGGTCGCTCGATCCATCGCACGTGCTGCTCGCGATGGGCCTCGGCCTCGATGAGGCGCTCGGCAGCCTCCGGCTCACCACTGGATACGCCACGACAGACGACGAGATCACGCGCGCGCGCGCGATCATCTCATCGGTGCTCGCGCGTACCGGCGCCCGTGCGTAGCGTCGAGGAGGAGCTCGCTCAGCGCCTCTCTCTCGGGGAGGAGGTGCTGCTCGCGACTGTGATCAAGCTCGATGGGCGGCCGCCTTCACACGCGGGTGCAAAGCTGCTTCTTTCGCGTAACGCGACTCTCGCCGGGACGTTGGGGTGCAGCGAGTTCGACTCCGCCGCCCTGGCAGACGCGGGCAGGATCGCGGATGTGGGCGCTCCCGCTTTGCGCACCTACAGCCACGACCTGGGTTCGATCGAGGTCTACGTCGAGCCGCACGCACCCGCGCCTACCCTGGTCGTCTTTGGCGCGACGCCGGTGGCGAAGTCCTTGCTCCGGTGGGCTCCCGAGGTGGGCTTTCGGACGATCCTGGTGGAAACCAGGGCGGAGCGACTCCAGGGCGCCGATTGGCCGGCCGCACTCGGCTCGCTGAACGACCTGGCGCCGGCCATGGGCGCGGAGGTCTACGCAGTGCACACCGACCACGACGCCGAGGACCTTGTCCAAGCTCTCGAGGCGCTCCTACCTCGCGAGCCGCGCTTTATCGGGCTCGTGGGAAGTCGCCGCCACACGGGCCACCACCTCGAAGCCCTGCGCCAGAAGGGAGTGCCCGAGGACGTCATCGCCCGGATCCAGAGCCCCGTCGGCCTGGACCTGGGCGCGATCACACCTGGTGAGATCGCCCTCTCAATCCTTGCGGGCCTGGTGGCTGTCCGTCGGGGCGCGGGCGGTGGGTGGAAAACCACCCGCACGGGATGACCACTCGGCGGTTCTGGTTCGTTCCCTTGTGCGTGGGAAAAAGCGATTGCACTAACAGTCGAACCTCATAAGCCGGCGCCGGTGCTGATCGGGTCGGGAACCAAGCTCGGACCTTACGAGGTCCAGGAGTTCATTGGCCAGGGGGCCATGGGCCTCGTTTACCGCGCCTACCACGCTCAGCTCGAGCGCTCGGCCGCGGTCAAGTTCCTCCAGGGCATCGCCGCCGGTCCCGACGCAGCCGTTCGGTTCCACCACGAGGCGCAGGCCATCGCCCAGATGCGACATCCCAACATCGTCAACGTCTTCGACTTCGGCGACTACCTGGGGACCCCGTACATGGTCGTGGAGTACGTCCCCGGGGGCAACCTGGCTGCCAGGCTCGAGCAAACACCGCTGGACCAGGCGACCGCTCTGAAGTACCTACGCGGGATCGCCGCGGGCCTCGATTACGCCCACTCGCTCGGGATCGTCCACAGAGACGTGAAACCCGGCAACGTGCTGCTCGAAAAGGACGGAACGCCGGTGCTCGCTGACTTCGGCCTGGTCAAGCTGCTTCAGGGCTCATCGCTGAAGTCGATGACCGGCGTCACCACCGGCACGCCGGCTTACATGGCCCCGGAGCAGGTCACCGGCCGGCAGGTCGGCCCGCCCGCAGATCAGTACTCGCTGGTCACGATGGCCTACGAGATGCTCACCGGATCAATTCCGTTCGCGGGTGAGGGCATGCTCGAGCTGCTTTACGCCCACGTCCACCGCGACCCCCCTCCCGCAAGCTCCCGCAACACGGCGCTTGGCGCCTCGGTGGATGAGGTGATCCGGCGCGGACTGGCCAAGGACCCCAATGCCAGGTGGGAGAGCTGCACTGCGTTTGTTGACTCATTGGCAGCCGCCTTGGCCGGTGCGACAGCGCCCGCCGCTGACGGAATGGTCGGGGCGGCGCCTCCTGTGGCAGTCACCATGCCCCTGGCGCCGGCGGTGTCCGTGCATGTGCCGTCGACTGCGATCGCGGCGCATGCGAGCTCCGCCGCCACTATCGCGGTGGCCGTGCCGGTTGGCTCTGCGACGCCAACTGGTCCCCGTGGGAAGCAAGCCAAGCCGAGACGCCGTCTCTACGAGGTCGTGGCCGGCTCCGCGGTCCTGCTCCTGGTGCTCCTCGGAGGCGGCATCTGCGCTGCCGCGGATCAAAAGCCGACGCTCTCCGTCGACCCCCGCATTGCTGTGCCAGGCGAGAGGGTGACGGTGAGCGCCTCGCACCTGCCCGTCAACCAGGTCGTCGAGATCCAACTACGAAGTCAGCTGTACACATTTCCGTTCCGCAGCGACGCAAGCGGCAATCTAAGTCAGCAAATTGAGATCCCGCTGGACATCGCCACTGGCGGCCACCACGTACTTCTCTGTTGGAGCGCGTCGTGCCCCGTCCAGGCGGCCCTCACAGTGGTCGCCCCCGGGGCCCTGCCGGCACCAACGCCGGCCGCCAAGCCATCGCCCGCAGCGAGCGGGGGCCCACACCCGGGGTCGAGCCCCAATCCCAGGCCGAGTCCCAAGCCAAGTCCAACCCCAATCCCGATACCAACTCCGGCAACTTCCATCACCCTGGTTTCAGTCTCATCCCTGGGGAAGACCACCGTGACCTTTCACTATTTCTACGCCGGGTCCGCCACCGTTTCCATCTGCCAGAACGGAACCTGTCACGCCGCGGGAACTGTGACCGTTGTTCCGGGCAGCGCTACCTCGGTGCAGTTCAAGACCCCTCCGGGCATCCTGTTGACAGCTCCACCCGTGGCCGGCCCCGCCTATGTGATCGCGTGCGCGAGCAGCTGTTTGACATCGAACTCGGTTTCCGTCGGAGCCTAGTCCGGCCACAACACCTCGGCCGCGGCTGACTCGTACATGGTCTCTCGACACCGCATCGCTCATTCCTTGCGCCGACCGACCGAACCTCATAATCGGCCTCGTGCCGATCGAGCCAGGGACCAAGCTGGGCCAGTACGAGGTCCAGGAGTTCATCGGCCAGGGTGCCATGGGCACGGTGTACCGCGCGTATCACGCGCAGCTTGAGCGGACCGGCGCCGTTAAGGTCATGCAGGCGCTGTCGCCTGACCAAGACTCGATCGCGCGCTTCAGGCACGAAGCCCAAGCGATTGCGCGCATGCGCCACCCCAACATCCTGAACGTCTTCGATTTCGGCGACTACCAGGGGACGCCATACATGATCGTCGAGTACGTCCCGGGGGGAAGCCTGGCCGGAAGACTCAGCCAGGGACTGCTCGATCGGGCCGCAGCTTTGAAGTTCCTCCGTGGCATCGCGGCCGGCCTCGACTACGCGCACTCGCAGGGCGTCGTCCACCGCGACGTCAAGCCGGCCAACGTCCTGTTGGAAAGGGACGAGACCCCTGTCCTCGCCGACTTCGGGCTGGCCAAGTTGCTCCAGGGCTCATCGGTGAAGTCGATGACAGGCGTGACCACGGGCACCCCGGCGTACATGGCGCCGGAGCAGGTGACTGGCGACCAGGTCGGTCCTGCCGCAGATCGGTATTCATTGGCGACCATCGCCTACGAGATGCTCACGGGATCGATCCCGTTCGAGGGCGAGGGCGTGCTCGAGTTGCTGTACGCGCACGTCCACCGCGACCCGGTACGGCCCAGCTCCCTCAAGCCGGAGTTGAACGAGAGCGTCGACGCGGTCGTCATGCGAGGCCTGGCGAAGGACCCACGCGCGCGCTGGGGCAGCTGCGAGGCATTCGTGGCCGCTCTGACCGCGGCTCTCATGTCAGAGCATGCAGCAATGACGGCGCGGGGCCCTGCGCGTACGCACTGATCACGGTGACGCCGACTTAGGCGGTTAGAACACCTCGGCCGCGACGAGGTCGTCCAGCGTTTCCCTTCGCCGCATCATGCGCGCCTCGCCGTCCCGGACCATGAGCAC
>JALYYG010000291.1 GCA_030946685.1 Candidatus Dormiibacterota bacterium
TGCAGCGCGAGCGTGATGAAGATGAAGCCGACCCCGAGCTCCCCGAGGTCATCCCACGTGATCGGGTCCTTCTCGTTGAACCACTTGAACGAAGACGAGTAGTTGAACGCGAAGCGAGCCCTGGGGAAGCGCTTGCGGATCTCACTGCAGAACTGCTCTGTCGGTCCGCGCTCGGCGGTCGGAAATTCGCACCACAGTAGATCGGGTACGCCGCTGTCCATGTAGCGCAGGCCGCGGTCGATGGCCAGCTCGATGCCCCGCTTGGACTCAGGGGCCTCGGTAGCCGACACGCCATCGGTGCGCGCGATGATCACGAAGTCCTTGTGGCCGAGGTCGTCGGCCGCGTTGCGCATCATCTTGAGCTTGCCGACGAACTCGTCGGCAGAGATCAGCGCTTTGCCCGCAATGTGCCCGCAGCGCTTGGGCATCACCTGGTCCTCGAGGTGCGCGGCGGCAACGCCGGCCCTCACGTACAGATCGACTGTGCGCTGAACGTTGAACAGGTTGCCATAGCCGGCGTCCATATCGGCCACGACAGGCGGGATTTCGAGATGGACCGGCGGCACGCCTTTGTCCGGGTCGCCCATCGCCATGGTCAGCTGGAACTTGCGCAGCGCGCTCACCGTGCGACGTGCGCCGTCGGCGATCTCCACCGACGAATAGATGTCCATGTCCGTCGTGCCCAGGTGGCCGATTGCGAAGGAGTAGCCGCTGAAGTAAACGGCGTCGAAGCCGTGATACATGACCAGCTCCGCGCCCATGGGGTCGTAGACTCCCGGCCCGAAGACGTAAGGCTTGGTGGCGAGGAGCCGGCGCAGTCGCTTGCTGGGCTCCTCGTTGCGCGATGCGGGGACTTTGAATCCCTCGGGGAGCAGGGGCGTGGAGACAAGGTTGCGCGCTGGCGCGGCGTCCAGGTTGGGACCTATTGATTGCATCGGCGACTCCTTCACTTGAGCTCTGTTACCTATCGCCGAGCCAGATCTCTGTTACTCGTTCTCGTGGTCGCAGTTGCACGGCTCGGGGCACTCGCACTCGTACGCGGAGGGCTCCGTCTCGAACTCCTGAGACTGATCGCTGCTGTCCATCAACCGAGGTTAACGAGCGGGGTGATATAAGTCCAATCGATTGATGTGATGCTGCACATAGTTAATCCTGATATCCCAGCCACCCTCCCCGCCCGCCGGGGAGGGGTGGGGGGCGGGGCAGCCCAGAGAGTCTTAGGCCGTGAGCAGGGTCAGGAAGGCGGCCACGATGCCCTCGGGCTTGCCGGCGTCCGATCGGCGGTAAGCCACGATCGACTGGTACATCGGCGGGGCATCCTTCATCCGCACCAGGCGCAGCGTCTTGCTCTCGACCTCACGAGCGACAGCTGTGCGCGGGAGCAGCGCGACCCCAAGGCTCCGCTCCACCATCTTCTTGGCGGCCTCGATCGAATCCAGCTCCATCAGGCCTCGCAGCTTCACTCCCGCCGACAGGAAGGCCGCCTGGGTGATCTCGTAGTAGCTCGATGTCAGGTCGAACATGATCAGCCTCTCGGCCGCGACCTCCTCCATGTCAACGCTTCGCCGGCGGGTGAAGCGGTGGTCCGGGGCGCAGACGAGCACGAGCTCCTCGGTGTGGAAGGGTCGCAGCTCGAGGTCTGGATGCCGGATCGCGCGCCCAAGGCCGATCTGCACCTCATCGCGCAGCACGAGGTCGACGACGTCTTCTGAATGGCCGGTCCGAACCGAAACCTCGACCCTGGGATGGGCGGCGACGAACTTCTCCAGGAGCCCGGGCAGCACGTACGTGCTGACTGCGGGGGCTGCCCCGATCATGAGGTGGCCGGCCGACGCCGACTTGACCTGCTCCAGGACGTCGCGTCCATCGACCAGCGCCCGCAGGGCCCGCTCGGCATAGGGAACCCACGCCCGTCCCGCGTCGGTGAGTCGCATGCCGTGCGGCGTGCGCACGAAGAGGGCCGCGCCGAGCTCACGCTCGAGGCTGTGAAGGCGGGCGGTGAGGGTGGGCTGGGTCACGAACAGCGCTTCAGCGGCGCGGCTCACGCTGCCCCGGCGGGCCACCTCGAGAAAGCCCTCGACCTGGACAAGCTGAATCCCCCGGGCCTTACCGTTACTCGCTTCGTCTATAGCCATGACCGTGAACGCAAATTCTATCTATGACCCCCTCGCATAAGCCCCTTCCCCCTAAACGGGGGAGGGTTGGGGAGGGGGCGCTTACTGGGATGACCCCCGAGGGGGAGGGTCAGGGTGGTGGGCGTTTACTGGGGAGCACGGTCAGGGAGGGGCGGTCTGTAGAGTCAGTCCCCACGCCTTCTTAGAAGTACAACCGCGGCTGCGATCGCCAGTGCCCAGACCGGGCCCATGGTGATGATGAACGGCCTGATCGTGTCGCTCCCCGAGTGGGAGTTGCGGTCGAATGCCTCGAACACCAGGACGCTTCCGAACCCGAGAATCGCCAGCGCCACGGCAACGCCGATCACCGTCCCTACCTTCATGTCGCCTTGTAACCTAGCTCACCTGCTCGAACAGGCACCTTCAGGAAGTTCTCGGGCGGCGCGAGAGGACATGCCCACCGCGGGCTGTAAGCGCACGAGGCGTTGTACGCGTAATTGAAGTCGAGGACGACTTGCGAAGAGCCGGTCGTGACCTCCAGCACCAGCCCGTCCGTGTCCTTCGCCGTGTCGAACAGGTAACGCCCGCCGCCATACGTGTCGCGGCCCGACGTCGCGTCGCGAAAGGGGACGAACAGCCCGCCCGCGTACTGCACCAGGCTGAGCACAGTCAGGTGGCACGCTTCGCCGCCGAGCTGGAACGCCAGCCGCCCCGCCCGCCGGTACCTCACAGCGCCATCCTCACCACCGGTGTCGATGAGGAGCTCGGCGCCATCGGCGTCCTCGAGGTTGGCTTGCACCCGGTAGGCAGGGTCGTGTGGGAAGTACTGAAGGCCGTGAAACGTTGCGCGCCGCTCTGGTTCGATCGGCGACTGCGGGTGAGTCTTGAAGAGCTCGTCCCGGCCGCGCCTGAACTGCTCATGCGCGTCCGCGCCTTGTATCCGATACAAGTCACCGACGCGTCGCCGCCAATCCACCAGGTCGAGCAGCGCTTGAGTCATCACCCTTAGGCGTCCAGTTCTTCGGTGAGGTGGTAGCTGGCCGCCGGTGGGAGGTTCGAGAGCGCCTGGTGCACGTCATCCTCGCTAGCGTCCACCACGGAAAGAACGTACCGCTTGCCGCGCGCCGCCGGAATGGGTGCTGCTGCTTCTCTCTGAGCGACGGCCGCGGGCGCCGCCGTGGTCGCCGGCGCGACGTCGGGCTCGTGCTTCGCGGGCCGAGACGCAGCATCGGCTCCCAGCACGCGCCAGTGATAAATCCCAACCACGACGGCAACCAGGAGCACCGCGAGGAAGTGGCCGAAATTGAGGTTGTCGATGCTGTTGAGCTTGGGATTCGCGCTGAACATTTGCTGGAGCACGACGTTGAGCAGGCCGATGCCCGATCCGAGCAGCGCGAGCACGCTGGCGAGAAGCGCCGCCCAGACGTAAAGACGGCGGCTCAGCGACTGCCTGTCTCCGGGCCACGGAGCATGGCGCCAGTGAGCGAGCCAGACGGCCGCGCCCACGACGAACAGCGTGATCCACAGGCTGATCGGATCCTTCCAGTCGGTGGCTGAGACGCCGATGAGAGGCGCTTCGATTTGCTCCGCCACATTCCACAAGACGCCGGCCGCCCCGATCGCCAGCGCCGCCATCGAGACCAGCGCCGCGAGGTTCGTGTACAGGCGGCGAATGCCGGCCTGACGGTCGACCTCGTGCGACCCGGTATCGCGCGACAGGCGGCGGCGTATTAGGAACCACGCGGCTCCGTACACGACCAGCAGCGATACCGGTTGCGAGACGGCGGTCAGAATGTCGCTGCCCACATTTCCCGGATTGCTGACACCGAGCAGGCGCGCGAGCGCGTAATAGAGGATTTGCGAGGCTCCGACCAGGGCCACTACCATGCACACGGCCACCGCGATGAATCCCTCTAGGGCGCGCAGGGTCGACTTGCGGTCGTCCTCGATGTGCTGCGTGGCGAGGATCCTGGCGTGGACGCCCCACAGCGCGAATCCAGCCACCAGCTGCCCGGCCGCGTCCCCGACGTACAGGTAGTTCAGCGCGGAGTTGTCACGCGCCTTGCGCCAAACCTCCTCGATCAGGCTCTGAGCTCCACTGAGCATCGTGAGCAGCCCGACCAGGAGGGCGATGTACATGTACCAGCGCCGGAGCGTCGCCGATGCTCCCTGCTCGCCGACAACGGCGCGGTCGCGCGTCGCGATCCTGAGGTGAAATGCCCAGATCACGATCACCACCAGGGTCGCCCACGCACCCTGGGCGATGAGAAGCCATTCGAAGTTGCCGCTGCAGCCGGCAGCAACACCAAGTGAACCCGTTCCCACCAGGCCCGGGTAAGTCGGGCAGCCATCGATGATCGGCCGAAGGAGGTGGCCGATCGTGAAGGACAGGGCGGACATCGTGCCGATCGACGACGCAAGGCAGGCCCAGTAGATGTACAGGCGCCGGATCGCTGAAGCCCGTTCCGCAGGGTCTCGGCGCGCGAAGCGGCGGGCGAACCAGAAGTGGACAGCCCACACCGGCAGGGCGACCAGGGTCATGGCGCTGAATCCGGCCAGCGCGGTCCTGCTGGATTGCGCCTGAGGGTCGTTGAAGACGAACTGAAGGACTGTTGAGCCGAGCAGCGTGAGACCGACGGCCAGCGTTGCAAGCGCGGCTGCGCTCACGACGTACAGGTACAGCCGGCGCAGAATCATGGCGCCAACCGTACTACCATGCCCGCGTGATCTCTAAAGAGCTGCTCGAAATCCTCGCGTGCCCGAAGTGCCACACGAAAGTGGAGCTCAAGGAGCCGGACCACCTCCGGTGCCCGCAGTGCAAAGTCCTCTACCCGATAGTCGACGGCATCCCGGTAATGCTCATCGAAGAAGCAAAACCGGAATAAGAAAAATCACAGCACTAGCGCGGCAGGGTTGGCCGGGGTCCCCCCGGCCATGACTTTGTTTCAAGCCCTCCCAAGCACGGCGGGGAGAGACTAATTCTTAATAAATCCCATCCCGGGAAGGAGAGCAGACACGCCGGTGGAGCCGCCGTGTCGATGAGAGGAAACCGACTGGTTTCCTCTCATAAGGCGGGTCGAAGACCCGCCTACGACCCGCCTACGCCGCGCAGGCGTACTGGCTGGTGTCGATGGTGTGCCGGCCGCGGACATTCTGGAGGTCCGCGGCGATCTCATCGTCGGTGAGCGCGTAGGCCTGGTTGGGATCGCTGGCAGACGTCGCGAACACGATGCCCAGCACCTTGCCCTGCAGGTCGACCAGCGGCCCGCCTGAGTTGCCCGGTCTCACCTTCCCCGTGATCACGTAGATCTGCCTCGTGACGGCGTTCGTGCTGTAGATGTCACGGCCTTGAGCCTCGATCGCGCCATCGACGACCGCGGGCTCGACCCTCTCCGCCCCGCCGCCCGGATATCCGATCACCGCCCCCTGCGTGCCTCGCGATGCGGGCCCGAAGCTCAAGCCCACCGATGAGAGGTCAGGCACGTACAGGAGCGCGAAGTCGCGCTCAGGATCAAAGAAGACGACAGTGGCCGTCAGCACATCGCCAGTCGTCGGCGTTTGCACGTGATGGTCGTGCGTGCCGGAAACGACATGCGCGTTGGTGACGACGTAACCGCCTCCGATGGCGAATCCACTGCCGCTCACAAGGCCGCCGCAGCCGAGACCGGTCACCTTGACGACATTCTGCTCGGCGTTCCTCACTTCAGGCGTATCGACCGATGAAGGGACGGCAAGAGGTGCGGGGAGCACCGGGTCGAGTCCCACGAACACCGACGGGAACGGCACGCCGGACAGGATTCCCTCGACTCGCGCGAGAAAGGCCGGGGTTTGGGGCGCGATGGAGTCCAGCGCGTGAAGCACTACCGACTTCTGGATCTGCTGGGAGATCTCCTGGTTGGGGCCGCGCGAGAAGCTCAGCCCCAAAAACCACATCATCGTCAGCACCGCCACCGTCGACAGGGCCGCTCCGCCGAGGGAATCGGTCGTGCTGTGGATCCCGGTCCGCAGGATGCGCCTCCGGATCGGCTCGCCGGCGGCGTAGCCGATGCTCGAGCCAAGGCTGCCCCCGATGATGAGCATCAGCACCGCTCCCAGAGGGCGTGCGACGGGGCTGGTGAGGCGGATGTAGTCCAGCACCGGCTGCGCCGCCACCGCCCCCAGGAGCACTCCCGCCAGCAGGCCGAGGTACTGCGTCGAGGAGAGCCAGAACCCACGGCGGAAGCCGTTGGCAAGGCCGACCAGAGCGGCGGCCACGATCACCAGGTCTATGAGGTTAGGAATGTCTTTAGGTTAGTGCAGCCCGTATGAGCTTCTAGTGAGGCGGGGTTGGCCGGGGTTCCCCCGGCCATGACTCTGTCTCCTAGCTACCAAGCGTTGCTTGGAGAAACTAATCTGGAATAGATCCCATCCGTATACCGGAAAGGGAGCATGAGGGAAAACCATCCCGGGTTTTCCCTCATTAACTTAGTGGCCGCTCTTTGGGTGAGCCCCTTCGGGCTCCGGCTTTGTGTCGGTCTCGGCTTTCGTTTCGGCGGCTCGGTTGCGTCGATCGCCACGGAGGACCCACCATCCCAGCCCTACGACTCCGAGCGAGGCGACGAGGAACGTGATGCTCATCTCGAGCCACGCGCTGACCCACTCGCCGGCGTTGAGAAGGATCAACGTGCTACCCCGACGCGGCTGGCACCGGTGCGGCCGGTTCCCCGCTCGCCTCGCGCAGATCGCGCAGCGGCATGAAGCTGCGCACCGGCGGGACCTTTTCGAAGTTGTACGGCGGTGGAGGCGAGGTTGTAGCCCACTCGAGCGTGTTGCCCACCCATGGGTCGTCACCCGCGATCTCACCACCGTTCCAGCTGCGGGCGACGTTGATCAGGAACAGCAGGACCGAGAAGGCGATGAGGAAGGACGAGATCGTGATGATCATGTTGGTGGTGCCCCACGCCGGGTTGGCGTACGTCGCGATGCGGCGCGGCATGCCTTCCAGGCCGAGCGTATGCATGATCAGGAACGTTCCGTTGAAGCCGATGAACAGTGTCCAGAAGTTCCACTCTCCGAGCGTCTTGTTGAGCAGCCTGCCGGTGATCTTCGGGAACCAGTAGTAAAGACCGGCGAAGATCGTGAACACGCTGCCTCCAAAGAGCACGTAGTGGAGATGGGCGACGACGTAGTACGACTGGTGGAGCTGAGTGTCAACGGGCACGGACGCCAGGTAGACCCCGGTGATGCCTCCGATCAAAAAGGTCGCGAGGAAGCCCCAGGCGAACTTCATGGGCACGGTGAACTCAACCGAGCCCCACCAGGTCGTGGCGATCCAGTTGAAGAACTTAATGCCGGTCGGAACCGCGATCAGCATCGTCATGAACATGAAGAATCCCTCGACGTACGTGTTCATCCCGACTGTGAACATGTGGTGCGCCCAGACCGTCATTGAAAGGAAGACGATGCCGAACAGGGCCATGACCATTGACATGTAGCCGAATATGGGCTTGCGAGCGAAGACTGGAATGATCTCGGAGATCATGCCGAAGCCGGGCAGAATCATGATGTAGACCTCGGGGTGCCCGAAGAACCAGAACAGGTGCTGGTACAGCACGGGGCGGCCCTGGGTGGTGAAGAACGTCGTCCCCAGCTGGCGGTCGAACTCGACCAGGATCATGGCCGCCGCGAGTGGGGCGCCCACGATCAGGAGAAGGATGGAGGTCGAGATCTGCGCCCACACGAACAGGGGCAGGCGGGTGAGCTTCATGCCCGGCGCGCGCAGGGCGACGATGGTGGTGAGGAAGTTGGTCGAGGCCATGATCCCCGAGATCGCCCAGACGATGAGGCTCATTGCCCAGAAGTCGACGCCGAGGCTGCCGTTCTGGTACGCCTTCTCGGTCAGCGGTGCGTAGCCGGTCCATCCGGCGTCGAGCCCACCTTTGCCGAAGAGAAAGCCGCCGTAGTACAGGAGGATCGAGACGGGGACGAGCCAGAAGCCGAGCAGGTTCACGCGCGGGAAGGCCATGTCCCGCGCGCCGATCATGATCGGCACCATGTAGTTGGCGATCCCCGTCAGGAAGATGGTGACGAAGAAGAAGATCATCGTCACCCCATGTGCTGAGATGAGCTGGTTGTAGGTCTCGGCGTCGACCACCTTCAGGTTGGGCTGCGAGAGCTGCAGGCGGATGACCAGCGCGAAGATCCCGGCGAGGACAAAGCTGAGGATGCCGGTGACCATGTACATGATCCCGATCAACTTGTGATCGGTGGTGGTCAGCCAGATGCTGATCGGCTTGAAGAAGGTGTCGTCGTACGCCTTCGGACGGGGCAGGGCTTGGGTGGCCGCCATCTGATCCTTATCCTAGCGCCGCTAAGGCGAAGGGGAGGCTGAAGGGGACGGCGAGGCGGTCGCCTTGGCTTGCGCCGCCAGCTGCTGCTTCACCCACTGGTCGTACTCGGGCTGGTCCATCGCCTGGACGATGATCTGCATCGTGCTGTGGCCTGCGCCGCAGAGCTCGGCGCATTCGCCGTGCCACGTACCGACCTGGTCGATCTTCAGCCAGGAGAAGTTGGAATAGCCGGGCACGGCGTCGGTCTTTCCCGATATCGCCGGCACCCACCACGAGTGGATGACGTCGTTGCCCTGGAACTCGAGCCTGACCAGCTTGTGAGTCGGCACGACGAACGGGGTCACGTCGCCGGCGAGCGTTCCCTCCTCGTGGACGGTGAACCCATCGGTATAGGCGTAGTCCCAGCCGAATTGGTGACCGCTGATCACGATCCGCATGTCCTCGTTGGTGATCGGCTGGAAGTTCTTCTGCAGTCCGGCGAAGCTGTAGCCCGCGATGGCGAGGACGACGATCAGGGGGGCGATGGTCCACGTAATCTCGAGGGTGCGGTGGTCGTGGATCTGGGCCGGAACGTAACCGGCGGGCTGCTTCGAGCGGCGGTAGCGGAGAACGACCCACAGCAGGGCGAACTCGACGCCGACGAAGATGATGATCGCCGGGATCGAGATGATCTGGTAAAGGGTGTAGATGTCCTGGCCGTTGGGGGAAACGGGCGTCGGGAAGATGGGGGAGACCCCGCCCAAACCTTCACAGGAACTGAGAAGGAATGCGGCGACAACGAGGCCAAGGACCGTGAGCGGCAGCCGGCCGTGTTTCACGGCCCAAAGTCTATCCGAGCCTGGAGGGGCGTCAGGGAGGGAAAGCCTTAGAATCCAAAACCGACTGTGGCGGCAGCCAAGAAGCCTCGATACGTCGATGTGACAAACCCAGACCTTGCCGTCGACTGCCCCCGCTGCGGGCTGAGGACGGCGCGCTTCGTCGACCTGTGCCGCAACTGCGGCTACAAGCTCTGGCCCTCCAGCGAGATGGCGTCCGCGGCGTTCAAGGCCTGGCAGGACGCCGACCCCGAGCGCACTCTGGCCTCCAGGTTCGACCTCGAGCTGCCGCGCCGCGTCGACAACTCGGTCGACTTCTCTGCTCGTGCCCGTGAGCTTGGCATCCACCTCTTCCCGAACAGCAACTGGCCTTTCACAATCTGCGTGGGAGCCCTCTTCCTGGGCCTTGCGGCGATCCCGTTTCCCGCGCAGCCCCGGATCGCCCTCGCCATCATCGGAGGGCTGATCTTCCTGTACGGCGTGGTCGGCTGGGTCCTGCTGGAAGACGTGCGCATGTTTCCGAGTGACAGCACCGGTTCCAGCACCGAGGTGCACCACTGATGGCGGTCGCCACCCTGCAGCGGGAGCCGACTCCGCAGTACCCCGCGATCAAGCCCGGGATGATGGGCATGTACATCTTCCTCGCGTCCGAGGTGATGTTCTTCGGGAGCCTGTTCGCGATGTACTTCTACCTGTACGGCTCCCACCCGACGTGGCCGCCGGCGGCACCGAGTGATCGGCCCGAATACTACGTCAGCTGGTTCCCAATACCTCTGATCAACACGGTCGTGCTGCTCTCCAGCGGGGTCACCTGCCACTTCGCCCTGGACGCCATGGCGCATGACAACCGGCGGAGGTTTTTCACCCTGCTGATCGCGACGATCGTCCTTGGGTTTGGATTCGAGTTCGGCCAGCTCTATGAGTTCATCTCCGCTTTCGCACGGGGCCTGAACCTGCAAGCCAACAGCTTCGCGAGCGCGTTCTTCATCATGACGGGCTTCCACGGCGCGCACGTTCTTGGAGGGCTGATTCTTCTCCTCTTGATCCTGTACCGCGCGGGTAGAGGCCAGTTCTCGGCGCAGCATCATGTCGGCGTTGCCGCAGTCACCCTCTACTGGCACTTCGTGGACGTCGTGTGGATCTTCCTCTTCGGTATCCTCTACCTTGGAGTTACTGCGCTGAAATGAAAGTGATTGTTTATCGCCTGGGAATGGCGGTATTGGCCATTGCAATTCTTGCGGGATGCGGCGGTAGCAGCGCGCCCGCGCAACCCGCGGGCTCGATCAAGGTGACGATGACCGAGTTCAAGTTCGATCCGGGCACGAACACTCCTATCAGCGTGAAGGCCGGCAAGGTCGTGTTCTTCGTCGTCAACGCCGGCAACAACACGTCGCACGACCTGGTCATTCGCGACAGCACAGGCAAGCGGATCGACGGCAGCAGCCTGCTTTCGGCGGGCGACAGCGCGGTCTTCACCATCAACAACCTCCCAGCCGGTACCTACACGATCTTCTGCGACCAACAGGGCCACGAAGCATCGGGTATGAAAGGAACCCTTACGGTCACTCCGTGACCGTATGAGAGGGAACCCGGATGGTTCCCTCTCATCGCGCGTGCGGCTTCGCCGCAGGCGCTCTCACCTTCCGGTATATGGATGGGCTTTGTTTTAGACGAGTTGCGCCACGCCCGGCCAACCCTGCAGAGCTAGCCTGAGAGCGCGCCTACCGCTCGGCGGTGGTTAGGGGGACTTGCTCGGGCTGGGGCTCGGGCTTGGGGTCGGGGTCGGCGATGGGGTCGGTTTGGGGGACGGCGACGGCTTCGGCCCAGGCGCGACCTTGAGCAGCTCCACCTCGAACACAAGCGTCGCGTTGGCCGGGATCACCTGGGCGCCGGTATTTGGGTTCGTCTGACCGCTCGGCCCGTAGGCAAGATCCGATGGGATGATCAACTTGCGCTTGCCGCCAACCTTCATGCCCGGCAGGCCCTCGTCCCAGCCGGCGATGACCTTGTTCATGCCGACCTGGAAGGTGAACGCCGTGCGGCCGCGGCTGGAGTCGAACTGCTTGCAGTTGCTCAGCCACCCGGTGTAATTCACAGTCAGGTTCTCTCCACTCACGGCCACGGCGCCTGTCCCGACGGTGAGATCGATGTACTTGAGCCCGTCTGGATACGTAAACGGCGTCAGACTCGCGCCGGCGTTGCAGTCGTCCGTGCCGGGCGATGGGCTCGGCGAAGAAACTGGACCGGGGCTCTCGTTGGCGACCGGGCCGCTTGTCGTGTATGGATCCGGGTAGCCACATGCCGACGCCGCCAATGCGGTGAGCGCGATGACCGCTAAGAGCGTGCCCCTCACGAGGTCGTAATGTCGATCGAGGTATCTTGTCACCCTTGACGATCTTGTCGACGACGTCCATCCCCGAAGTGACCTGGCCGAAGTGGTTGTATACCCCGCCGGTCGCAAGAAAGGGCGCGGGGCCGAGTGTGATGAAGAACTGGGAACCGCTCACGCCCGCCTGACTCGAGGCCATCCCGGCCGTTCCGCGCGGCCAAGTCGAGGGATTAGTCTCGTTAGGCAGCTTGTAGGCGGGGCCGCCTGTGCCGTT
>JALYYG010000305.1 GCA_030946685.1 Candidatus Dormiibacterota bacterium
TCGCGCGCGACCACCTTGCCGCCGATCGCAGCCTGGAGCGGAACCATGAACATCTGTCTTGGAATGATCGTCTTCAGCTTCTCCACGAGCTTCCGGCCCTGCGTCTGCGCCTTGCTGCGATGCACGATAAGAGAGAGCGCGTCGACGGGTTCGGCAGCAACCAGCACGTCCAGCTTGACGAGGTCGCCCTCGCGGAAGCCGATCATCTCGTAGTCCATCGACGCATATCCTTTGGAACGCGACTTGAGCTGGTCGTAAAAGTCGTGGATGATCTCGCCGAGCGGCATCTCGTACTCGAGGACGACGCGATCACCTGGCCGGTGCTCCAGGTGCTTGTAGACGCCGCGGCGCTCCTGGCACAGTTCCATCATCGCCCCGACGTAGTTGGACGGAACGATGATCGACAGTTTCACAAACGGCTCAGAGATCGTCTCGATTGTGGTCGGGTCGGGCATCAGCGCAGGATTGTCGATCTCAATGACCCCGCCGCGCTTGAGCTTCACCCGGTACTCGACGGTCGGCGCCGTCGTGATGAGGTCGAGCTCGAACTCGCGCTCCAGGCGCTCCTGGACGATCTCGAGGTGCAGAAGCCCGAGGAACCCACAGCGGAAGCCAAAGCCGAGCGCAGCCGAGTTCTCGGGCTCGAAGGACAGCGCGCCGTCGTTGAGCTGGAGCTTCTCGAGCGCTTCCTTGAGGTCGCCAAACCGGTCGGAGTCCGTCGGGAAGAGTCCCGCAAAGACCATCGGCTTGACCTGTCGATAGCCCGGCAGCGGAGAGGCTGCGCCATTCTCGGCTGTCGTGATCGTGTCTCCCACGCGCGCGTCGATCACGTTCTTGATCGCCGCCGTGACGTAGCCGACCTCGCCCGCGGTCAGCTTCTCCGCAGGCCTGGGTCGGGGTGCAAACCATCCGACCTCATCGACCTCGTGGACCTTTCCCGTGTTCATCATCCGGATCTTGGTGCGGGGCACGATCTCGCCGTCGACGACGCGGACGTACGTGATCACGCCGCGATACGTGTCGTAGTGCGAATCGAAGATGAGGGCACGCAAGGGCGCCGCGGGATCGCCGCGCGGAGGCGGTACGCGCAAAATCACGGCTTCGAGGATCTCCTGCGTTCCGATTCCCTGTTTTGCCGACGCGAAGATGACCTGGTCGCGAGGGATCCCGGTCACGTCGGAGATCTCCTCGGCCACCATCTCGGGCTGCGCCGCATCGAGGTCGATCTTGTTGACGACGGGCACGAGGGTCAGCCCGGCCTCGACCGCCTGATAGAGATTGGCCAGGGTCTGCGCCTCGATTCCCTGGGCCGCGTCGACGACGAGGATCGCGCCCTCGCACGCGGCCAGCGACCTTGATACCTCGTACGCAAAGTCGACGTGCCCAGGCGTGTCGATCAGGTTCAGCTCGTAGGTCTGCCCGTCGCGCGCCGGATAGGTCATACGGACCGCCTGCAGCTTGATGGTGATTCCGCGCTCGCGCTCCAGGTCCATGGTGTCCAGGACCTGGTCCTGCATGTCGCGCTGGCTGATCGAGTTGGTGAACTCGAGGAGCCGGTCCGCAAGCGTGGACTTCCCGTGATCGATGTGGGCGATGATGCAGAAGTTCCGCACCCGCGCCTGGCTGACCGTTGACACGCAATGAATCGTAGGGTCACCGGCCGTGCGACCATGGGTGATCGACAGTGGTGCTTGCCATCGGCGTGGTGCTATGCGTGGCTGGGATCACCCTGCTGTTCAACGTGAGCGGCGCGGCGGACGCCGCCATCCGCCGCGTGACCTCACGGTCGCTCG
Organism: Candidatus Dormiibacterota bacterium; assembly: GCA_030946685.1. GTDB lineage: Bacteria > Chloroflexota > Dormibacteria > Dormibacterales > Dormibacteraceae > Palsa-872. The sequence goes on from JALYYG010000305.1 coordinate 1,794, forward strand.
GTGAGCTCGCTCCAGGCTACGCGGCATCCCGTGGCGGCTTCAAGGTTTACGCGGGGCTGGTCCTTGCCATCGGCGTTGCGGTCGTTGGCCTTGGGATCGCCGACCGTTCGGCGGCGCTCGGAGCCGGCTTGTTGATGCTGGGCATCGCTCTCTTCGTCGTGGCGTCGGTGATCGCCATCTTCGGTGAGGTGAGAACCTATCGGGCTCTGAAGCGCTAGACGGCGATCGGCGCCGGTTGGTCGAGCCTCTGGTGGGCGCCCAGGCTGAGGGGTCGGGCCAGCGCAGCCGAGCAGATCATGGAGGCCATCTCGGCCGCATCGTCGGCAGCGGCCGAGTTGGAGCCAGACCGTAGGACTCGGAGCGCATGCTTGAGCCCCGCTCCGCTGCGGAGAACGCCGGCCGCCGAATCGAGGAGTAGGCGAACGTCGACCAGGCTCATGTCGCCGCGCCGCCAGAAGCGACCGCGACCTCGGGCTGAACCCGACATCGGGGGCGCCGCCACAGCCGCCACGGCGGCACGCCGTCCGAAGGCGGCGGCCTCCAACAGCGAGTTGCTCGCCAGCCGGTTGGCGCCATGAACACCGGTCCGGGCGCACTCGCCGGCTGCGAACAGGCCGGCGACGGACGCGCGCCCATCGAGGTCTGTTGCGACGCCGCCCATCGTGTAATGGGCAGCCGGCGTGATCGGCACCGGTTGGCGGAGCGGATCGATCCCGGCGTGACGGCAGTTGCGCAGGAAATTCGGAAAGCTCAGCCGGAGCAGCTCCGGGCTCATGTGCATCGCCGAGATGAACACGGGACCGTTGTGCCTCGCGAGGGCCAGCGCGACCTGGTCACGCGGCAGGAGCTCGTCGATGAAACGCTCACCTGCGCCGTCGACGAGATACGCCCCGGCGCCGCGCAGTGCCTCGGTGATGAGAAAGGGATGCACGCCCGCAAAGACAGTTGGGTGGAACTGGACGAACTCGAGGTCGGCGATACGCGCTCCGGCGCGGGCCGCTTCCAGGATGCCCTTGCCGTTGCTCAGCCGGCTGTTGGTTGTGCGTTCATACAGACCGGCGTAGCCGCCCGTCGCAAGGATGGTCGCACCGGCGTAAACCGTCAGGCCGCCGGAGAACTCGGCGCCCTCGCAGACGCCATCGCCAAGCAGGGCGTGAAGCCTCGCGCTGAATCGTGCGATTTGCGGCTCGCGCTCGATGGCCGCGTGCACGAAGCCCATCAGCGTGTGACCGCTTTGGTCGCCGCCAAGATGAAGGACGCGAGGCAGCGAGTGCGCGGCCTCGCGCGCTGCACCACCGTCGAAGCGGACGCCAAGGGACTGGAGCCACCGCACCGTCTCGGGGCCGGCCGAGGTCAGCATCGCAACGGCATCCGGGTCGCAAAGGCCCGCACCGGCGGCAAGGGTGTCGAGAGCGTGCAGCCGGGGCGAGTCCTCCGGCAGCACCGCGGCCGCGATCCCACCCTGCGCTCGCTCGGACGATGCGGGGCCGGCCGAGACGAGCGCCACACGAGCGCCCAGCCGCGCGGCTTCAAGAGCCGAGGCAGAACCCGCGAGCCCATCTCCTATAACCAGAACGTCGGTCCGAGGGGCGACGTCCCTCAGCTGGCCGCTGCTGCTCACAGCTCGACCATCCGCTTGATCGCGCCCCGAGCGCGGTCTGCCACCGCCTCAGGCACGGTGACCTCGAACACGTCGTCGCGCAGTGAGGCCAGGAGCTTCTCGAGCGTGATCTTCTTCATGTAGCGGCAGATGGCTCGCTCGCTCGCGGCGTAAAAGCGACCCTGGGGCGCTTCCTTGGCAAGGCGGTGCATGATCCCCAGCTCGGTCGCTACGACGAAGCTTCGAGTCGGGTGCTCCTGAGCGTGCCGCACCATGCCCTCGGTGCTGAGGATGTGAGTCCGGTCAGCGTCGATGTCGCCGCTCGCCTTGAAGTACATGCACTGGCTGGCGCACCCGCACTCGGGGTGAACCAGCAGGTCGGCGTCGCCGTGCTCCGCGCGGGCGCGGTCGATGTCCGCGGGCCTGATCCCTGCGTGCACGTGGCACTCGCCCGGCCAGACATGCATCTTGCGTCCGGTCACCTTCTCCAGGTACGTGCCCAGGAACATATCCGGGAGGAACAGGATCTCCTTGTCTTCGGGGATCGCGCGGATGACACGCTCCGCGTTGCCGGAGGTGCAGCAGTAGTCGCTGAGGGCTTTTACCTCGGCGGTCGTGTTGACGTATGAGACGACTATCGCATCCGGAAACTCAGCCTTCCACGCAGCCAGCTGGTCGGCGTTGATGGTGGCGGCCAACGAGCATCCAGCCGCGAGGTCGGGGATGAGCACGCGTTTCTTGGGGCTCAGGATCACAGCCGTCTCGGCCATGAAGTGGACGCCGCAGAACACGATGAGATCAGAGGCCGTTGCGGCAGCCTGGCGAGAAAGACCCAACGAGTCGCCGACGTAGTCGGCCACATCCTGGACCTCGGGCACCTGGTAGTTGTGCGCGAGAATGACCGCGTTCCGCCTGTGCGCAAGCTCGCGGATCTCCGCGCTCATGGCCGCTACGTCGCGTGGAACGTCGCGCCGCGCGTATTCGGCGGCATCCGCCTCAAGCGAGATCACTTCTACCGCCATGTTCTGGTCACCTCCAGGCTGAGGTCGAGCGCAGGCGCCGAGTGCGTCAGTGCTCCGACTGAGATCCGATCCACCCCCGCTCGCGCCGCCGCAACCGCACCCTCCAACGTCATTCCACCCGATGCTTCCAACGTCGCGCGGCCGGCGGTGATTTCAACCGCCTCGCGCATGAGGTCGGCCGGCATGTTGTCGAGCAGCACGACCTCTGCCCCGCTTTCGAGCGCGTCGTCGAGCTGGTCGAGAGTCTCGACCTCCACCTCGACGGGCATCGCCGCCTTGCGAGCGCGCTTCACCGCTTCGGCGACCCCACCCGCAGCCGCGACATGGTTGTCCTTGATCAGGATCGCGTCCCACAAACCGTCCCTGTGGTTCTGACCCCCTCCAGCCCGCACCGCGGCACGTTCCAGGAATCGGAGCCCAGGCGTTGTCTTGCGGGTGTCCAGCAGCGTGACCCGGGGGAACGGCGCCAACGCATCTGCATACATGCGGGTGAGCGTTGCGACACCCGACATGCGCTGGAGGAAGTTGAGGGCGGTGCGCTCGCCGATGAGGATGGTGCTCAAAGGCCCCGTGATCTTCGCCACCTCATCTCCTGCGTCGAGCCGCTTGCCGTCGGGCACGAGCGCGACATAGTCGCAGCGAGGACGGATCATGTCGAACACGCGCGCCGCCGCAGCGCTCCCGCTCAGCACACCCGGTTTGCGCGCGACCACCACGGCCTCGCCCATGATTTCCGAGTCGATGACCGAGCCGGTCGTGACATCCACCCCCCGGTCGCCGAGGTCCTCGGCGAGGGCGACCGTGACAAGAAGGTCGAGGTCAGGCTTCGATGAAACCATCAGGCTCCTCTCGCAGACCGAATGCCTGCTGGGTGAAGCGGAAGAGGTATGCGCGCTTGCCGCGGACGCTGCGCTCCTTGCCCGTGGGCTCGATCACGCCGCGGTCGACGACCCTGCGCCAGAAGTTGCCGCGGTTGATGGATAGGCCGAGGACCGCCTCGTAGACGTGCTGGAGCTCGGAAATCGTGAACTCGGACGGCAGAAGCTGGAAACCCACCGACGAGTATCCGACCTTGCTGCGCAAGCGGCGCACGGCGTAATCGACGACCTCGCGATGATCGAACGCCATCTCGACTGGGAGCCGCCGCACCGGATGCCAGTCCTGCTCGGCGCCATCCTTTTCCCCGGCGCAGTCCGGCGCCAGCGCCGCCGGGACGATGGCAATGTAAGCAACGCAGAGAACGTCGCCTCGTGGGTCGCGGCCCGGCACAACAACATGGCCGCCTTCGTCGATTTGCTGCGGTCGGTGAAACGTCTTCAGCTGTTCGATCCATCCCCCGTCGACGTGGGTGATGCCGACCTGGAGTGCACGAGCCTGGGCGTCCAGCGACGTGCCTGGGCACCGCAGGCCACCCGGCAGCGCCCAGAAGCCAGGGTAGGGCGGCTCGGCGCGCTGGCGCAGCAGGACGCTGAGCTCCCGACCGGCCAGGGTGAACACGGCCAGGTCGACCGAGACCGGGCAGCTGGACTCTATGAGGTCGCGGGCCACCATCTGCTCCACCATCCCATGCCCCATCTTATCTCAAACCGAAGCGACATGGGGAAGCGGAGTTCAGGTACGGCGCGAAATGGCGATCGCCAACGCAACCAGCGCGGCTGTGTCGGCGCGGAGGTTGCGCGGTCCCAGGTTGGCCTTCGCCGAGACCCGCGCCATCTCTCGCTCCGACCACCCGCCCTCCGGACCGATCAGAAGAGTGAGGTTCGGCGGCTCGATCATCTCCGAAAGCGGCAGCGCCGCCGTCCGACTGAGCATCACGGGGTGGTTGCTCTCCGCGAGGACCTCGTCAAGTGGGGATGGCCCCGCGACCTCGGGAACGGCGAGCCTGCCGGCGAGCATCGCCGCCTCCCGGCAGATGGTTCGCCATCGCTCGAGCTTGGCTCCGCGGGCGATGCTGCGGTCAGCCTGAACGATGTGGAAGCTGAACGCCCCGGCCTCCGTGCAGCGCGACAGGACGAGCTCGAGCGCGGGCGCCGGCAGATGTGCGATCGCGATCACGATTTGCGCCTCGGGCTCGGGATGATGCTGTCGCTCGGCCACGACAGCGCCCTCCACTCGGTCGGGCGACACGCGATCGAGTCGCAGCGTGAGCATCATGCCCGCCGGATCGACGACCTCGATCTCCTCCCCCACCCGCGCCCGCAGCGAGAGAGCTAGGTGGCGCGCGTCGTCGCCCCGGATGACCGCCCGCTCGCCGTCTCGCTCAACAAAGAAGGAAGGCAACTCTCCGCAGAATGCTCGACTACATCGCGTTGAAGGTTTCGTAGACGGCGATCTCGCCGCCGCTCTTCAGGATCGGGCAGCCCTTGGCCATCTTGGTCGCCTTCTCGAGGGAGGGCGCCTCGATGATGCTGTAGCCGGTCGCCCGCTTGCCGATCGGCCCCTTCGCAACGCTGCCGTCGGCCCTGATCTTGTTCACCGCCCCCGACATCGGATTGCCACCATCAACCATGGCCGGCCCAACCTTGCCGAACCAGGTTTCCCATTGCTTAAGGACGCGAGCCTGCGCGGCCGCACCCTCGGGCATTCCCCCACCGTAATAGACGAGCACGTACTTCACGCTTCCTTCTCCTCTTTCACCAGACGACGTCAGCCTCAATCTAGCGCCTGGGCGTTGTGCTGCTCAATTCTGATTAGCGCCTTTCGTCCGTATCGCTTGTCCCGCGTGCAGTGATCGCAGATGCGTGATGAGGGTGAGTGCCTCGGCGAGACGCTCGCGATTGGCGGACTCGTTGAGCCAGCGGCTCTGGCCCGACGGGTGCGGCAATGGGACGATGACCGGGCTTTTGCCGAAGCATTTGCCGACGCGTGCCTCTAGCGGACCTGGTCCGAGGAAGCGGCTGATCGCCATCTGCCCGACCGGGATGACGACCTTGGGCCTTAGAATCCGCAGCTCCGCCTCGAGCCAGTGGGAGCAGTTGGCGATGGCGGCGGGGGGCGGGCGGAGGTCGCCTGTCCCGCCCGCGTTCCGGCCGGGGAAGCAGCGCATCAGGGCGGCGATATAGGTCAGCCTGCGGAATTCGTCGGGGCTCTCGAAGCCGGCGCGCAGCATCCAGCGGTCGAGCTCCTTGCCGGCGCGGCCGGAAAAAGGGCGACGCGAGACCATCTCGGTCGGGCCCGGGGCCTGGCCGACCAGCAGGAAGGGTGCGCCCCACTCGCCCTGGAAGGTAGGGGTGGCCTTGGGGATGATGCCGTCGTCGACGCAGGCGCGGCAATCGCGGCACGCGTTTTGATGGGCGCGCAGGGCCACCCGGCTCATCCGATGACGAAATTAACAGGCAGGGTTGGCAAAGCGGCGCACAGATCCCAAGCTGCCCGCAGGTGCGATGGGCTTGGGGGAGGAAGCCCAGTCGGGAGGAGCGATCAATAAGGCCCATCCTGGCCGCCGCTTTGCGGGCGGAGGGCCCGGCGCCGGGCATGTCCTCCAGGGTGGGTGCTAGTCTGCTGCGATAGGTAGGTCAGGTCTCGGTGACCGGTAACATGCCTTGACGATGGCCGTTCCCACTCGCGATCAGGTGCTGGGGGTGCTCGCCCACATCCAGGACCCCGACCTCGGCCGGGATGTTGTCAGCCTCGGGATGATCAAAGAGCTCGAGGTCAGCCCTCAAGGCGATGTCAGCTTCACCTTTGAGCTGACAACGCCAGCCTGCCCCGTCCGCGACCGTTTCAAATCGCAGGCGCAGGACCTGGTAGGCGACATCCCTGGAGTCACCGCAGTCGAGGTGCGCATGACGGCCAACGTCCGGCCCGCCTTCATGCGTCCCAAGCCGTCGGAGATCCTGCCCGGTGTGAAGCAGACCATCGCCGTCGCCTCAGGCAAAGGCGGTGTCGGCAAGTCGACGGTGGCGGTGAACCTCGCAGCCGCGCTTCGCATGGCCGGCGCCGAAGTCGGCCTCCTCGACGCCGACATCTATGGACCGTCGATCCCGGCCATGATCGGCTCAAGGACCGTCCCGGAGCAGGTCAACGGCCGTCTCCAGCCGATCGATGCTCACGGACTGAAAGTGATGTCGTTCGGCCTGATCTACCCCGGCGAACAGCCGACGATCTATCGGGGTCCGATGGTGGGCAAGGCGATCGAGGCGATGATGGTTCAGGTCGATTGGGGCCTGCTCGACTACCTCGTCATCGATCTCCCTCCGGGTACCGGCGATGCGTCGCTGACGCTGGCTCAGGCGATCCCTCTTACCGGTGTGGCGATCGTTTGCACGCCGCAGGACGTCGCGACTGACATCGCCGTCAAAGCCCTGCAGATGTTCAGGAAGCTGAACGTCACCCCTCTCGGCTTGATCGAAAACATGAGCTGGTATGTCTGTCCGAGCTGCGGACATCGCCACGAGATATTCAGCCACGGGGGCGCCGAGGCGGCGGCCAAGCGCCTCGGGGTGCCCTTCCTGGGCGCGATACCCCTCGAGGAGGGCATCCGCGAAGATGCCGACTCCGGCACGCCCGTGGTCATATCGAGACCGGACTCCACGGGCGCCAAGGCGTTCGCCAGCATCGCCTCACAGGTGGCCGCCAGAACGTCCATCCAGTCGTTCCGGCAGCTGCCGGTGATTAACGTCCGGTAGGGATCCGCACAGAACTGCAAGACCCCGACCCGTTTCCACTCAATGTCGACGTCGACCGCGAGCGCCAGGTGATGGAGATTGCTTGGGAAGGCGGACACCACAGCACTTATTCGGGAGAGCAGCTCAGGTGGGCGTGCCCCTGTGCCGAGTGTCGAGGTGAAGCGGGAGCGCCTGGCCGCCTGGCCCGGGTCAAGAACCTGGCCCCGGACGAGCTGCGGATCCAGGACGTGAGCTTGATCGGTCAGTACGCTCTGCAGATCGCATTCCAGAGTAGCCACGGGACCGGCCTGTACACCTTCTCTTTGCTGCGCAGCCTCTGTACCTGCGAGGAGTGCGCGGCCCGGATTGTGAGCTCCCGCCCGGGCCCTTCGTGACATAATTCCCCCTCGGCCCGTTGTCCTTTTAACGTCATTGCAAGAGATGGAACACTCCGCCATACCGGCCGCGACCTTGAGGCGACCCCGCACAACCGGGTTCGCACGCCGAGGTTGGATCGCGCTTGGGGCTGCCCTCGCCGTTCTCTTCACCGCGGCCGGCGGATTCATCGCGTATGCCAACACGCTGCCGACCGCCGTCACGCTCAATCTCAAGGACGGCGCCAAAGACGTCCCTACCGACGCCCAGCTCGTCTTCAGGTTTACGCGCCCGGTTGCGCTGACCACCGTTCAATCGGCCCTGTCGGTCAACCCATTCACTGACGGGACGTTGACAGCTGTGCTGGGTCAGACCGAATTCGAATGGTCCGCGACAAAGCCGTTGGCGGAGCTCACGACTTACGCGGTGACGATCAAGGCGATGACGGACCTCGGGCATCATCAGGTGAAGGCGACGCAGTGGTCCTTCACGACCGTCATCGTGCCCCGGGTCCTATCGGTCACCGCGCCGGGCGGCACTACGCTCGCCGACGCCGGGGAGATCGATCCCGCGGCGCTGCTGCAGATCAACTTCAACGACGCGATGGACCACGGAACGGTCAACGTGACGCTTGGCACGAAGATCGCCGACCTGAAGTGGGCCGCGGACGACAGGAGCGCAGGGATCTCAACTGTTGGAATCCCGTCCGGCCCCCTCGTCGTCCAGCTCGCCGCCGGCGCGCGTGACCAGACAGGGCATGTGATTGCTTCGCCCTTCACGTTGAACACGGGCATCTACTACCACGATCGGGAGCCGACGATCGCTTTAAGGTTCCCGTCTCTGATCCAGATCCCCAACGATTATTTCGCGCGCGACCAGAACGGGCTGCAAGCGGCCAGCATCGTGTTCGAGTACGTGGCCGAGGGCGGCATCACCCGCCTGACGGCCATCTACCAGAACGCTCCGAGCCTCGTCGGCCCGATGCGCTCGAGCCGCTTCATCTCACTGAAAATCGCCCGCCATTACAGGGGCCTGCTGTTTCAGTCGGGCGAGTCGCAGGCCACCCGCATCCGTGAAGCGGGCGATCCGGTCCCGCAGTTCTTCGACACGGTCGGCTACACGTTTCGCACAGGTGTCCGGTACGCGCCAGACAACCTCATGATCTACGGCGCCTCGGTCCGCCGGGCGGAATCGCTGTACGGCATCTCTGCGTTCACCGTCCCCAAGACCCGGCCCACCATGACTGGTGGGACCACGGTGGGCGCGATCGGCATCCCCGAGCACTACTCCATCTATTCCTACGACCCGTTGCTCGGGACGTATCAGAAAACTGAGGAAGGGCACCTGTATCGCGACGCCAGCACGCATCAGCTGATTCGCATCGAGATGTTGATCATCCTGCACACGCAGGTGTCGCTACTTGATGTCGGAGACGGCCATGGTGCGCACATACACGACTACAACCTGGACTCGAGCGGCCGGATCGACATCTTCTACAAAGGCCTCAGGTACGCCGGCACCTGGACCTCGACCAACGCGCACATGCCGCTGACTTTCAAGCTGGCAAACGGCCAGCCGCTCAGCCTACCGCCCGGATTGGTCTGGATCGACGTCACCGCTTAGCTGATCGCGCGAGGTCGGCGACGGTCTAGGCGCGGGCGGCGTCCTTCAGAGAGGTCACGTAGATCGACGCCGCCACGGCCGCGGTAGTGCCGTCACCGACCGCCGTCGCGATCTGCTTGGTCAGCTGGGCTCGCACGTCGCCGACCGCCCATATCCCTTCCACGGAGGTCTGCATATCCCGTCCCGTGAGGATGTAACCGCCTTCGTCGTGGTCGATGTGGACCTTGAAGAGGCTGGAGTTCGGCACGAACCCGACAAAGATGAACACCCCACCAACCGGGAGCTCCTTGGCGGCTCCGCCCTGCTCATAGCGCACGGCGTGGACCTTCTCATTGCCAGTGATCTCTTTGACCGCCGACTCGAGGATGAGCTCGACCTTCGGGTTGGCGCGGGCGCGGTCGATGAGGATCGGCTGAGCGCGCAGCTCATTCCGGCGGTGGATGATGTAGACCTTCGAGGCGTACCGGGTGAGAAAGTCGCCCTCCTCGACGGCTGCGTCACCTCCGCCCACCACCGCCAGCTCCTGGCCCTTGAAGAAGGCACCGTCGCACACCGCGCAGTAGCTGACGCCGCGGCCCCAGAACTCCTTCTCGCCCGGCACCCCGAGGTAGCGGGGCAGGCCGCCCGCCGCCATGATCAGCGCGGGGGCGCGCAAGTCCTCGCCCGATTCGAGCCGCACGACCTTGGTTCGGCCCTCGACGTCAATCTCCTTCACCGGCTCGAAGTCGCGGACCTCGAGGCCGAACTTGCGGGCGTGGTCCCCCATCTTCGTAGCGAGCTCCGAGCCCAGGATCGTTTCGAAGCCCGGGTAGTCTTCCACGAGCTCCGTGTTCAGGAGCTGTCCGCCTAGCGGGCCGCGATCGACCAGCACGGCTTTCAGGTTCATCCGGGCCGTGTACAAGCCGGCAGCCAGACCCGCCGGCCCGCCCCCCACGATGATGACGTCGTAGTCGCTCACTGCACTAATTGGAATGGGGCAAGGAGCGGTCGGTATTCCTACCCGTGTTTGAACTGGGCGCCGTAGCCGCCGCGAGGGCTGTGGCAGACGATGTTGTCAAAGGGACACCCGATGGAGCAGGCGCCGCACTCGATGCAGTTGCCGAAGCTGACCAGCGTCTTCTGCTGCTCCTCGTTCCACTCGTACACGCCGGCCGGGCAGAAATGGGTGCAGTACTTGCCCTCGCATTTGGTGGCGCAGACGTGCTGGTCGACGATCTCGATGTGCGGCTTGCCGGTGTCCTCGTTGTACTTGACAGTGAAGAGCTTGTCGGTGAGCTTCTCCATCGATGCTCAGTCTAGGGGTTGATCCATTCTCAGCCCCTCTCCCCCAACCCTCCCCCCTGAAGGTGGAATGGAGACTAGGTTCGGCCCTCATCGGCTTTGGGAAGGAGATTAGGTTAGGACCTGATCTATTGGGCGCCGAACCGTTCCCAGACCCGGCACATCAACCTGATGGTGTTGATGTAGTCCGCGGCGCGGATGTTCTCGTTGGGGGCGTGGATCCGGTTGTCCGGACGGCCGACGCCGACCGGCAGCACGGTGGGGATCCCCAGGTCGGAGACCACAGGGTGCATCGGGCCTGTCGCCTGCATGAACGGCCAGAGGACCGGCTCGCCATGCAGATCCCGGACACAGTCGATCATGCACTTCGCCACCTCTGACTCAGGGTCTGACCGCGCCGGCTTCTCGGCATCGCTCCACACGATTTCGACCTTTTCGAAGCCGTGCGAGTCGAGGTGTTTCCGCAGACTCTCGAGGACGTGGGCGGGGTCCTGCTCCGGGATCAACCTGAAGTCGAGCTTGGCGGTCGCCTCGGCAGGGAGCACCGTCTTCGAGCCGGGACCCTGATAGCCGGTGGTAACGCCGGCGATGTTGCAGGTGGGGGTGAACAGCAGCTGTTCGATCACCTTCTCGGGCTTGGGATCACGAACGAGGCGGTCGAACCCGACCAGCTTCTTGCGCTGCTCGACCTCGGGGTCGATCTTGGCCATCATGCGACGGTCGGCGTCGGTGGGCTTGACCAGGCCGTCGTAGAAGCCGTCGATCCGGATGTTCATGTCCTGATCGCGAAGACTTGCAAGCGCTTCGATCAAGTACATCGCCGCAGACGGATAGATCGACGCAAAGCCCGAGTGCTGGTCGAACTCGAGAAACTTCACCCGCAGCTGCACGTAGACAAGGCCTCGGCAGCCGAACTGGAGCGTGGGGCGGCCCGCCTCGTCGAATGACGCTCCTGATTCCCACAGGCACCCGTCGGCAACCAGCTTGCTCGAGTGCTGGTGCGCGATCTTCTCGAACGTCTTGGAGCCGATCTCCTCCTCGCCTTCCACCAGGAATCGCAACGTGACGGGAACCTCGCCCAGATGCTTGAGCGTCTCGAGTGCGTGGATGCGGGCCATGACGTCCGCCTTGTCGTCGGCCACTCCCCGCGCGACGATGCGACCATCCTTCTCGGCAGGTTCGAACGGCTTGGAGTTCCACAGCTCGATCGGGTCTACGGGCTGGACGTCGTAGTGCTGGTAAAGGAGCAGCTTGCGACTGCCTGAACCAGGCACTTCGGCGTACAGGGCGGGCATCCCCCCCGCCTCGAGCGTCTCGACCCGGTCCGTATGGCGAGCCAGTCGGCCTGCAAGCCAGTCCCGGGCCGGCTTCACAGCGTCGGCTCCGTGGTTGGATATGCTCGGAAACGAGCACAGCTCCTTCAACTCCTCGACGAACCGATGGCTGTTCTTGTCGACATACGCGTCGACGGCGCTGGTGGAGATCACAGTGCCATTGTTTCACTCACGTAACCTTGTCGTGTGCGCGAGAACGAGGGCGGGTTCCACTTCTCTCCGCGGGCCAACCGCGCCGCCGAGATCGAGTGGCGGCCGTGGTCTGAAAAGGCATTCGAGGAGGCTCGGCACCTCAACCGTCCAATCCTGCTCTCGATCTCAGCCGTGTGGTGCCACTGGTGTCACGTGATGGACGAGACCACCTACTCGCACGCGGGCGTGATCGACCTCATCAACCGCGAGTACCTCCCCATCCGGGTGGACAACGACGTGCGCCCTGATATCAACCAGCGCTACAACATGGGCGGCTGGCCCACCACTGCGTTCCTCACCTCATCGGGGGACATCCTCACGGGCGGCACCTACATGCCACCGGACCAGATGGCCGACTCGCTCGCGCGCGTGGCGAGCTACTACCGAACGCACCAGACGGATATAGCCAGTCGCGTCCTTGAGGCGCGGAAACGCTCAGGGTCTGGAGTAGCACTCAGTGCCGGAGAGCTCGACGAAGGGATGGTGGACTCCATTCTCGACGCGGTCAAGAACGCTTACGACCCCGAGTACGGAGGATTCGGCAACGCGCCTAAGTTCCCGCAGACAGACGCACTCCTCCTGTTGCTGGAACAAGCGCAGATCCGCGCCGACCCCGAGCTCCGCCAGATGGCGGTCCACACGCTGGAACGAATGGCAGGAAGCGGCACCTACGACCACGTCGAAGGCGGCTTTTTCCGCTACTCCACGACCCAGGACTGGAGCGTCCCGCATTTCGAAAAAATGCTCGAGGACCATGGCGGCCTCGTCAACGCCGTCGCGCTCGCTGGGATGGACGACGTGCTCGATTCGACCACGCGATACCTCGACACTGTGCTGCGCAACCAGAAGACAGGCCTCTATGCAGGCAGTCAGGACGCCGACGCGCACTACTACTCACTTGAAGCCGACGAACGCAGCCCGGCGAACGCGCCGTTCGTCGATCGCCGGGTCTACACCTCGTGGAGTGCGGCTTTGGCGATCGCGTACCTTGACGCTGCTGTCCGCCGCGAGCGCCCCAAGCTCCAAGAACACGCTGGAAAAATGCTTGAGCGGCTGTTCGGCGACCGCTACAAGGCGGGCGAGGGCCTCACGCATACCGAGGGTGCGCGTGGGCAGCTCGGCGACCAGGTATGGGGGCTCTGGGCGGCTGTCCGCGCGCACCAGGCGGGCCTGGGTGAGCGATGGCTCCCCACGGCGCTCGATGTCGCAGTGCACCTCGAGGAGCGCTACGTCGACCGCGATCATGGTGGGTATTTCGACCACGCCGGCGCCGACCAGCTGGGCCGCCTTGGGGACCGCATCAAGCCGCTGGTCGAGAACTCAGTCGCGGCGATGGCGCTGGTCGAGCTTGACGTTCTCACCGGCGAACCCGACATGCCCTATCTCTCGAGGGCACGGCAAACGCTCGAGTCCGTGGCCGGGTTGCCGCGCCAGTACGGACTAATGGCTGCAGTGTTCGCGCGCGCGCTGGATCGCATGCGACAACCGGTCAAGGTGAGCACTGGCAACCCAGCGCTCGCGCGAGCTGCGATGCTCGCGCACCCGTATGCCGTTATCGATCCCAACGGGGACAAACGCGCAGTGGTATGCGTTGGCACCATATGCTTGGCCCCCGTGTCCACACCCACCGCGGTTGGCGAGGCCCTGCAGGAAGCAGCTAAGGCGCGTGCCTGAGAGCCGGCGCCATTTCGCGCGCCGCGTCGACAAGGCCCTCGACGACCCCGACCTGCAACGAGCGCTGACGAGCGGCCTGACCGGAATCCGTGCGCGCCGCGACCGCGCATTCACGAGCTTTGATTTCGCCGCAGGACGCGCGGAGCTCAAGAAGCGACGCCGCGCCAACCTCGAGCGCCTGCCCGAGTTGGTCGAGCAGTTCACGGAGAGGTTGGAGGCAGCCGGCGGCGTCGTCCATTTCGCCAAGGATGCGGCCGAGGCACGCGAAATCATCGGCCAGATCTGCCGGAACGCCGACAGCGCAAGCAATGCGTATGGCGCCGCGCGCCGGATGGTCGTCACGAAGGTCAAATCGATGGCCAGCGAGGAGATCGAGCTGAACCCCTACCTGGAAGCGCTTGGAATGGAGGTGGTCGAGACGGACCTCGGTGAGCGCATGGTGCAGCTGACCCACACGCGCCCCTCCCACCTCATTGCACCCGCCATCCACCTCACCAAGGAGGACGCCGCCGAAGTATTCGGCACCGAGCCTACCGTCGAGGCCATCCAGCGCCACGCGCGCGAATCGCTGCGCCAGAAGTTCATCGAGGCCACAGTCGGTATCAGCGGCGCCAACATGGCGATCGCGGAGACCGGCACCATCGTCCTTGTCACCAACGAGGGCAATGCCGACCTCACGACGACTCTGCCACCGGTGCATATCGCTCTGTTCGGCAGCGACAAAGTGGTCGCCACGTTGGAGGACGCCGTGGCGGTGCTTCGAATGCTGCCCCGCAGCGGCACCGGCCAGGTGATGACCAGTTACGTCAACTGGATCACGGGTCCTTCGAGGTCGGCTGATATCGAGCAGTCGCTGACGATTGGGGTTCACGGACCTCGAGAGATGCACTGCGTGATCCTCGACAACGGACGCGAGGAGATGCGCGCGGATCCTGTCTTCAGCGACGCCCTCACCTGCATCCGCTGCGGCGCGTGCTCAAACGCATGCCCACCGTTCATGGCTGTCGGCGGCCATCAATTCGGGCATATCTACAACGGCCCCATCGGCCTCGTGCTGACGCCCTTCCACCACGGCATCGATCAGGCGGACCTGCCCAACACCCTCTGCACGCAATGCAATGCCTGCCAGGAGATCTGCCCAGTGGACATCCCGCTTCCCCGCCAGATCCTCGAGCACCGCCGCAAGGGCCGGAAGTCCATTCGCAAGAGGGCGCTGCTTGGTGTGTGGAAGCGCCCGGAGCTGGCCGACCGGCTGCTGCGGGCCGGTGCCCCTTTCAGCGGTCTCCTGCCGGGGACTCCCAGGCTTGCGCGCGTCCCCTACCGAGATTGGGTGAAAGGTCCAGACCAGGGCGACCGGCCGCTGACGATATTCGCCTCTTGCATGGTGGACCGCATGCTCCCCGAGGCCGCGGCCGCCCTACGACAAATCGCAGACACCGCCGGCTACAGGGTTGAGTTTCCCAAGGGTCAGTGGTGCTGCGGCCTGATCGCCGCCAACGCTGGCGACTTCACAGGCGGGGCTGACCTCCACGGCCGCTTGGCCGAAAGCCTTGGAGATTCCAAGGGCCCGATCGTGACGCCTTCGGCGTCCTGCTTTGGCGCCTTCACCATCGACGCGCCCGACTGGGGCGCCTCGGCAAGCGAGCCACTACGCTCTCGTTTCCAGGACTCCACCCGTTTCGCCCTCGACCTGCTGACCCAGCGGCCCGAGCTGGTCAGCGCCGAGGGCATGAGCATCAAGGTCGCGTACCACGACTCCTGCCAGAGCCTCCGCCAGCTGGGCCTCAAAACCGAGCCTCGCCGACTGCTCGCGCTGGCCGGCTACGAGGTGGTCGACATCCCGGACATCGCCAACTGCTGCGGTTTCGGCGGCACCTTCAGCCTCGAGTGGCCACGAGTCGCCGGCCGGCTCGCGGAGTGGAAGCTGGACGCCATCGCCAAGACCGGCTGCACTGTCGTCGCTTCGGACAACCCCGGCTGTCTGATCCACATCGCCACTGCCGCCCGCCGCCGCCGCATTGACCTGCGCGTGGCACACGTGCTCGAGCTCGTCGCCGAACACCTCGCCCAGTGAGATCAAGTCCGAGGGCTGGGGGTCAGGGGCTGAAGCCAGGTTCGGCCGAGCAGGTAGGGTTAACTCCCTGGTGAGAGTCACGCTTGTGGCCACGGCCCCCGCTGACATCGCAGTCGACGCCCTTGCGGTCCCAGTTGCCACTGGGCAGCGCCTGTCCGGGGGCACCGTCGACCTCGACCGGACGCTCGGCGGCCTCCTTTCCGATCTCCTGGCGAAGGCCGAGTTCAAAGGTCGCCTACATGAGATCCTGCCCGTGCCCACGAACGGGCGCATCGCTGCGCGCCGCGTGATCCTCTACGGCCTCGGTGCCGCACGCGATCTCGACGGCCAGCGAATGC
Source organism: Candidatus Dormiibacterota bacterium (assembly GCA_030946685.1). Taxonomy (GTDB): domain Bacteria; phylum Chloroflexota; class Dormibacteria; order Dormibacterales; family Dormibacteraceae; genus Palsa-872. The sequence goes on from JALYYG010000305.1 coordinate 17,914, forward strand.
GCTCGGCCCATCACGAGCTGGTCCGCGCCGCGCGCACGTATGGCTTCACGCGGCTTGCGCTTATGCGCGTCGATCCTCTCAGCGTAGAGAGCTTGGCGGCAGTCGTCGAGGGATGCGTCATGGGTACCTTCGAGCGCCGCTCGCGCCAGACGGGCACTCAGCCTGAGCGAAGCGATGTCGAAGAGTTGGTCATCACCGGGTTCGGGCAGGGACGAGAACCCGAGGTCGTGGCGGCGCAGGAATCAGGCGAGGCGACCAACCGCGCTCGCGAGTGGCAGAATGCACCGGCCAACGAGCTGACGCCCGACGCACTGGCGCAGGAAGCGACGACGATCGCCCAACGTCATAGCCTCGAGATCGAGGTCCTGGGCCCGGCCGAGCTACGGGCCGGCGGCTACAACCTGCTGCTCGGAGTTGCCTCGGGCTCGGCCCAACCCGCGCGCATGATCCGGCTGCGACATCGCGGGAAGCAGCTCGGGGACGCTCCGCCACAGGCGGACGCGATTGTGCTGGCGCTCGTGGGCAAGGGCGTCACGTTCGATACGGGCGGCATCTCGCTGAAGGAGCCGAAGGCGATGAGCCAGATGAAGGCGGACATGGCAGGCGCCGCAGCGGTGCTTGCCGCCATCGATGTCATCGCAACCCGAAAGCTGCCCCTTGACGTCATGGCGGTCGTCGCCGCCACCGAGAACATGCCTGGCCCTACGGCGCAGCGCCCTGGGGATGTCGTGGTGAGCGCCGACGGCAAGACGGTCGAGATCCTTGACACGGACGCGGAGGGCCGGCTCGTGCTCGCGGACGCGATGACGCACGCTCTTCGTAACGGGGCGACGCACCTGCTGGACCTCGCAACGCTCACCGGTGCCGCCACGATCGCAATCGGCCATGGGGCAACAGCTGCCGTCAGCAACGACGATGGGTTCTGGCGGCTGATCGAGGAGGCCGCCCGCCAGGCCGGCGATCGCGTGTGGCGGCTGCCAATCTACGCTGACTACCGTGTGCTGCTCCGCAGCCAGATCGCCGATCTCAGGAACGCCGAGTATGGGGAGGCCGGGGCCATACTGGGAGGCATGTTCATCGGCGAGTTCGCTCGTGGCAAGCCCTGGGCGCACCTCGACATCGCGGCTTCGAGCTGGAATACGAACGCCGAGCTCACCACGGTGCTGCGCGGCCCCTCTGGAGCCGGCACGCGCCTCTGCATCGAGCTCGCGGAACTCATGGCCGGGGCGGCGCGTTAAAGACTCAGATGGGAATCCTGGAGACCATTGAGTCGCCGGCCGACCTGAGGCGCCTGGACCAGGCTCGCCTGACGCAACTTGCCGAAGAGGTCCGCGCATTCCTGGTCGAGCAGACATCCAGGTCAGGTGGCCATCTTTCCCCAAACCTCGGTGTGGTCGAGCTGACCTTTGCTTTGCATCGAGTCTTCGACAGCCCGAAGGATGCGATCGTCTGGGACACCGGCCACCAAGCTTACGTGCACAAGATCGTCACGGGCCGGGCGAGAGACTTCGTGCGGCTTCGGCAGGCCGGCGGCCTCTCCGGATATCCGTCACGCAAGGAGTCCGAGCACGACCTGGTCGAGAACAGCCATGCCTCGACCTCGCTGAGCTACGCGCTCGGCATCGCCGAGGCGAGGCTTCGCAAGGGCATCGGCGGGCATGTCGTGGCGGTGATAGGCGACGGGGCCCTGACGGGCGGCATGGCCTACGAGGCTCTCAACCAGGTCGCACATCTGCAACCGCCGAACCTGATCATCGTCATCAACGACAACGGGCGCTCGTACGCCCCGACCGTCGGCGGCCTTGCGCGCCATCTGTGGCAGCTGCGGGTCGATCCGCGTTACGAGCGGATCAAGGAGGACATATCGCGCCTCTTACGCGACCTGCCGCTGGTTGGATCAACCGCCGACCAGGCCGCGTATCGCGTCAAGGAAGGGCTCAAGCAGCTGCTCCAGCCCTCGACCATCTTCGAAAGCCTCGGAATCAAGTACGCGGGCCTGGTCGACGGCCATGACGAGCCCGCACTTGAAGAGGTGCTCTCACGATCCAAGCGGCTGCGCGAACCGGTGATCGTGCACGTGATCACCGAGAAGGGCCACGGATACGGCCCGGCGGTGGACGACGAAGTCGACAAGCTTCACGGCGTCAGTGCGTTCGACCCGCTGACCGGTCGGCCGCGCTCAACGGAGCTCACATACACAGACGTCTTCGGCGAGGCCCTGATGACAGCGGCGATGAGGCGGCCGGAAGTCTGCGCCATCACCGCCGCGATGGCCTCGTCAACAGGGCTGCTGAGCTTCGCGAAGGAATTTCCAGACCGGTTCTTCGACGTCGGCATCTGCGAGCAGCACGCGGTCACGTTCGCCGCGGGCCTGGCGCTGGCAGGCATGCATCCTGTTGTTTGCATCTACTCGACGTTCCTGGCCCGTGCTTTCGACCAGACCATCATGGACGTGGCGCTGCACAAGCTGCCGGTCGTCTTTGTGATCGATCGCGCGGGTGTGACCGGGCCCGACGGCTCCTCCCACCACGGCATCTTCGACCTTTCTTATCTGCGCCTCATCCCAAACCTGAAGGTCGCAGCGCCTGCCGACGCCACCGAGCTCTGCGCCCTGCTGGAGACCGCGCTGGCATCCGATGGACCGATCGCGATCCGCTACCCGAAGGGGCCCGTGCCGTCGACCCCGGACCTGCCGGTGGAGCCGCTGCCGATCGGCAGGTGGGAGGAGCTGCGCAAAGGGTCTGACGCTGTCATCTTCGCGGTCGGCCGCATGGTCGAGGTGGCTCAGGAGGCAGCTGAGCGGTTGGAGATTCAAAAGGTCTCGTGCGCGGTGGTGAACGCGCGCTGGATCAAGCCCGTGGACCCCCGCATCGTGGAGTGGGCCCGAGGCCATCCGGTCGTCATCACAGTCGAGGACAACGTCGGCACCGGAGGCTTTGGCGGCGCCGTCCTCGAAGCCCTGGCCCCGCATGGATTGGCCGGCCGCGTTCGGATGCTTGCGTTGCCGGATGCGTTCCTTCCGCACGGCAGGGCATCGGACATCCTGAAAGAGCACGGGCTGGACGCGGCCGGCGTGGCCAGAGCCGTTTACGACGCCGTAAAAGGAAACGTCCGAAGCCAGGCCTAGACCTTTTTTCGGCCGCCGTAGCCCTCGCCGATGCGGTGCCAGTGCTCGACACGCTGTTCGCCAAGCTTCCAGCACAGCTCGACCAGCTCACCGTCGCGGTAGGAGGGGAAGTCGATCAGGCCTTCGAGCGGGCCCTTCAACTGGATGCCCATGGCGTTCAGGTTCGCGACCGCCTTGAGCAGCTCCATCTCGGCGCCGCCGACAGCGTCCCCGGCCTGTTGCTGGCGCTCATGGTCTTCTGCGCCCGCCCCGGGTCGCTTGGATTCGTATTGCGCGATCCGGGCCTGGTCCTCGAGCTCGGGCAGGAGCGCCGAGAGCTCGGCGATCTGGGCGACGATCCTGCGCACGCGCGGCAGCTCGTCGTTCGCCTCCTCCACGGTGTACGTGCGAAGCCGCTGCACGGGTCAAAGATAGCCGCATTGACTGGGGCCCATCACGCGCTCAAGAACGCCAGACTTCGGTCATGGACACGACCGAGATGAGGCATCGGATCGCGGCTGCGCGCGTAGCGCACCTGGCGACCACCGCCGCAGATGGGCGGCCCCACATCGTGCCGATCTGTTTCGCGCTCGATGAACAGACGCTCTACTTCGCGGTCGACGCCAAGCCCAAACGGACCACCAACCTCAAGCGGCTCCGCAACATCGCTGCCAACCCCGCCGTCTCCATCCTCGTCGACCACTACGAAGACGACTGGGACAAGCTCTGGTGGGTCCGCCTCGACGGGCGCGCACGACTCGTAACGGAGGACGCGGAGGTCGAACGAGCCCTGCACCAGCTGGCTCAACGCTACGCCCAATACCGCAAAACAATCCCCACCGGACCTGTGGTCGCCGTTGCGATCGAGGGCATGGTGGGCTGGGTGGCATCCTGACCGCGCCCCCATAGCTCGACGAGCTCTGGCTGCGCCTGCTCGACAGGATATGGAAGCGGTCTCGCGTCCAGACTCACGGTCCCAAGCCCGTATGGTCCGACTGGACGATTCTGGATCAGCGCGGTCCATGTCACCGCGTACCGCACAGACGACTTGACCCGGTAGCCGGCTTGATTGTGCGCCTGGTACGTGTGCGTGACCGACGAAGCCCGCGGATAGGCCTGACCGTAGCCGGAAGCGTCCGGGTAGCGGGCGACGGCGCCATCGCCGAAGTTCCAATCGGCGCCGATCGGGTCAGCGATCACGACGTACTCGATCCCGCGATAGGCCTCATGCACAGTCATCGCTACGGGAGTGGGTGCCAGCCAGAACCACGAATCCAGGCCGACCAGCCCCGGCGCGGTGGGGTTCGCCACCACCTGGGTGGCGGCGCTCCATACCGGCATCGGTGGCGGTGCGAGAGGGCCGGCGCAAGCGACACGCTCGGCTGTCGCGTTTTGCAATTTGTCGAACGCGACGACATGAACGCATGCCAAATCCCGAGGCGCCATGTTCAGCAGCGCGAGAGTCCGCGGCTGGTTGGTAGACGCGGGCTGCAGCCGGTTCGGCAAGCCGTTGAGCGTCAGCCATGACGTGTAGTGGTCGATTCCCGACGAGAAAAAATCCCTGCCGGCTCCATCGCCCTGGTCGTCGACCGGATCCCAGGTGAACGCGACCGAGCTTGTCGTGATGTCGGTCACCCGCGGCTGTGGCGGATACGGCGGCATCGAGTCGACATAGATGTCCACTACCGGGTAGCCGTACTGGTCGGCCATGAACGGAGGCGGCGACTGTCTTCCATAGGCTCCGAACCCGCACTGGCCGCCGAAGGTCCAGTTGTAATAGGCGATGTACTCCTTCGCGTGGCCATGGACCGCCCAACCATTGGTCGCGAAGTTCCACCGGAAGTGGCTTGGGTAGTTCTCGTGAAGCAGCTTTGTCCAACCCGAGGCGTCACCGGGCGAACCTCTGAAGTCGCCATAGAAATACCCGTACCAGTCGTCGTAGCCGGGGTTGGGATGAAAGCCGTAGAAGGTGTCCTGCTCGGGGTTGGTGCCGACGTGCGGATCGTTGGTGACAACGGTGGCGACCCACATGTCGGAGAAGTTGGTGCACCATCCCGGCGGGTCACCATACCCCGGGCTCCCCCAGGCCGAGCTCGCGGCGACCGGAGTCGGACAGAGCGCAAGCAGCAACCCGATCGAGAGTGCGAGAACCCGAGGCATGGCAGTCACCGTATTGGTGGGCGGCGGAGGTGGGAACTCTGCTTGTTAACGCCAACCTGACGGCCAGATGCGTGCCACCGCGGCAAGCGACATGGGGTCAGGACACCGAATCAGGGGAGGGCGGCGCGCCGCCCTCCCCTTTCAGCTAACCGGTGCTATCAGCAGTGTGGATTGGCCATTACGGGACCGGCCAGGTTCCCAAAGAATCGGGCACTGGGGCCGCCGTACTGGGCGTCTCCGCCGAAGCTGTTTCCGTTGCTCATGTTCCCGAATTCCCAGACGCACTGGCCGCCGACCAGCGCCTGAGACCAGAAGGGATAGAACTTGCCAGGGGCGTTTGGCGGCGGCGCGGCGCAGCCCGTCAGCGTGGTCGGCGAGCACGTGCTCTCGCTGGCTGCCAGGTCCGTCTCCATCATCACCTGCGGATAACCAGACCCGCCGTTGGTGGTGGGCTGCAGCTGCCGGAACGTGGACGGGAACCTGTTGGGGGTGGTGCTGTTGGGCCAGTCGGGGTAGTACGGCGAGCCGTCAAAGTCAAGGTCGCCGTTCTGTGTGAAGAAGAGGACGCAGCCGCTGACCTTGTTGGGCGGTGCGGTGTGCCCGTGCGTGTCACCCTTCAAGTAGCAAGGCGCATCGCTGAGCTCGGGGTTCCCTTTAATGCCGTCCTTGGGGCTGGCCTTCTCGTAAGCCCCACGGCACGTGGTGAAGTATTTGTCCTTGAACGTGCCGACGGTCAGCGTTGCCGGCCCAGCCAGCGAGCTGCAGGCGACGAAGTGGCCGGTCTCGAACTGGGTGTTGATGTTGGCCTGAAGAGCGGCCCAGGGCACGATATTGATCGCACTCGCGCTCGAGTACTCAGGCTCGTAGTTGAAGGGCGTACCGCTGCAGTCGGCTATCGACGTGCTCATGAAGCCGTTCGCGGCAGAGGCGATCATGAAACCACTCTTGCCGGTGGTGAGGTCGTCGATTCGCGTTTCGAGGGCGTGCCCGCCGGTAACCGCCGTGTCGAAGATCGTGGCTTTAATGGTGTCGCCAGGGTTCATGAGCAGGGTGTGCGAGTTCGGGGTGTTCGTGGCCAGGTTGGCCAGCTGGGGGCTAGGCGGTCCTGTCGGCACGCCATCTGTCTGGATGAAGGCGAAGTTGGTCGGCTCGATGCACGCGTTGTTGCAGCTCGCGAAGTTCTCGGTGCACTCCAGGTCGTTGATGTGGAGAGAAGCACACCAGTGGGTGTTGTCGCAGCTGAGGTTGTCGACGAATGGAGCAAACCCGGGCGGATAGAACTGCATCTCCAGGAACGCGCTGCCGCCGCCTGGAAAGACCCCGGGTGGACAGGTGAGCGTGAGATTGCAGGGGGAGGCGTTGATGTCGCTGTTGGGGGAGCAGGGGGTTTGCGGGAATGATCCTGGATTGCACAGCGCCATCGAGAACCATGGGGCTGCGCTGAGCTCGAAGTTGTGGGTCACGTCGTTGCCGGGGTGACTGACAGTGGGCAGGGCGGCCGGATCCTTGCTCAGGGTCTCGGTCCAGGTCACGTTGTTGCCAGAGCCAGGAGCGCTTGAGATGAACTGGATCGTGGGCTCGTCGTGGCCGATGTAATGGCCGTTGTCATAGAAGCGGCCCCCCTCGTAGCCTCGGGGATCCGAACAGATTCGGGTCCGCTTCACGTTCTTCTGGATTGGGCTGAAGCCGTTGCAGTCGAGCGCGCCGACCGCGTGGGGTTTCACGCCGCCCGCTGCCGTCTTCGCCTGGGCAGGGAGATAAGCCCCGGGGGCAAGGACAAGAGTCGCCGCGGCGGCCGACGCCAATAGTCTCCTCGACCAAATCCAACGGGAACCGCTCATCTGCTCCACCCTCCAGAACAGGCGTGCCTCGCCCAAGGAGCAGACCCCCTCAGGATCTACGAGCGATACATACCATCGACATCCGGGCTGGTCAACTTGTGATCGCGGTGAGGTCCAGGATTGGCCGGCCATCGTACGTCGCGAGGACTCTATGGGACCGACAACACCCTTTCGAAGTCCCCGCTCCCGAGATACGAAACGTGCAGGTGGTACTCGCCCGGCGCGAACCGGTACCCCAGAAAATGAACGTGCACCCCCTGAAGATCTTCTGAAGTTAAGTACGACGCGCTGGCGAATTCGCCATTTGGCCCAACGAGTTCGATGCTGAACCGTGGCGTGCCCTTTCCTCCAGTCGGAGCAATCTGTTCGAGATCGGCAATCGTAATGCCGGTGATCTCGATGTCGACTGCGATGGTGGCCTGGGTCGCCCGCACATCGGTAAACCTGTAGGTCGCGTCTCCGAGACGAGCCACCGCAGGCATTGGGAGCGCTGTGCCCTCGTCAACCCCCAGAACCGCAGGCAGCATCCAGGAGCCACGCACGACGCTGCCAGGTGACACCGGATCGCTGCAAAAAGCACTGAACGGGCACGCCTTTTCGACTGCGGTCACCGCCAGTTTGATTCGCGCGCCTGTGAGGGCGTCAGGCCACGCCAGCGCCTCGAACTCAACGATGACCTGACCGGTGCGGGAATCGGACTGGCCCGCCTGCATGTGGTACGTCCGGCCGAACTGATCGGTGAGCTGCGCGTCCACCGCGCCCAACGGCAGGATGGCAGGATCAGCGCGAAGCAGCAGAACGGTGCGGGCCGAGTCGGCGTAGGCTCCGACGAGCTGGAGCCGGAACCCGGCGGCGTCGGCCACGACGCCCACCGAAGTGACTCGGTTGCCCGCGCCGACGAGCCCCGCGTCTCGAAGCAGGTCGCCGGCGACTGGCGCGCCGGCAAGGGCCGCGTCAGCCGCAGGGACAAAGTAGAGAACGGAGGCTGCGATCACCAGGGTCGCGACCCCAAGCGCGATAAGACGTGGGACCTGACGCCGCCGTGGCCTGTCCTCCATCGATAGAACGCGTGCTGTGATTCGACCTGGGTCGGGTGCCTCGAATGTGAGGTCGGTCAAGCGTCGCTCTAGAGAATCGGTATTCATCAACGGGTCACCTCCAGTCGTGCACGCAGGCGCGCCAGCGCCCGACGGATTGCCTTGCCGGCCGAATCCGGACTCAATCCCACGGCCGCCCCTACCTCAGCTGTATCCAAGCCAGCGCCAAACCGCAGCGCCATAAGCGTCCTGTCGCGGAGGGGCAGGAGCCGTATCTGCGCATGTAGGTCCTCGTCTCGCAGACGCGCCAGAACAGCGGCCTCAACCGACTCGGACTCGCGCGGTGCGGCGAACATCAAGCGCTCGAGGAGTCCCCGGGCACGTTCGCGACGCCGAGCCGAATCTCGCGCTGAATTGATCACAATTCGCCACAGCCAAGCCTCAGGGGTTCCCTTCGCCGAGTCGTATGAGCCGACGGCCCGAACCGCGCGGAGCAGCGCATCCTGCGCAAGGTCGTCGGCGTCGGCAGCGCTGCCGGCGACCATTGCCGCGAACCGACAAACACTCGGCGCGTAGCGGCGGCAGAGCTCCTCTGCGGTGAGCACTCCCGGGGCGGTATCGATTCGGGTCAGACCTGCCTCCATCCATGCCTGAATACGGCTGCCGGGGCAATTACCGGACAGCCATCTTCACGTCGGCCGTCGGTGAGGGTCCCACCCCACCCGCGAGCTGTGCGCATCCTCCCCACCCGAGTGCGGAGGCTAAACGGTCCGGCCTGTTGCCGGACCTAGAATCGGTCCGTGCGCGAGCAACGGAAGGTCGTGACTGTGCTCTTCGCCGACGTCGTGGGCTCCACTGCACTCGCCGACGCGAGCGACCCGGAGGTGGTCCGGGGCCAGATGGCAAGGCACTTCCAGCGGATCGCCGACGTCGTCGAGGCACACGGAGGCACGGTGGAGAAATTTGCCGGTGACGCGGTCATGGTCGTGTTCGGCGTGCCCGCTGTCCACGACGACGACGCGGAGCGGGCGGTCCGAGCCGCCCTGGAGATCCGCGACGCGGCAAAAGACCTACCGGTACGCATCGGCGTCAACACTGGCGAGGCGGTGACGGCGGCGCGTGAGGATCGCCAGTTCATGGTAAGTGGAGACGCGGTCAACGTCGCCGCGCGCCTCCAGCAGGGCGCAGAGCCCGGTGAGGTCGTGGTCGGCCCGCTGACCCAGCAGCTCACTCGCAATGTCATCCAGTACGAACCCCGCGACCCGGTCGCGGCCAAGGGCAAGCCAGAACCGCTTGTCGCGTTTCGTGCCATCCGGGCGCGCTCGCAGGTTCCTGAGCAGGCGCGTGGCGTTGAGGGCCTGCAGGCGGCGCTCGTAGGTCGCGATCGTGAGCTGCGACTCCTGCTGGACACGTTCGCGCGGGCCGCGAGCGATCGCCGTCCACACCTTTTCACTCTGGTCGGATCCGCCGGAGTGGGGAAGTCGCGCCTCGTGAGCGAAGCCCTGGCGACCTTGGCGGGGTCCGGGGCACGGCTGCTACGAGGACGCTGCCTGCCTTACGGCCGGGGGGTCACTTACTGGCCCGTCATGGAGATGCTCAGGCCCGATACCGGCATCACGCGAGCGGACGAGCATGACGCCGCATTGGCGAAGCTTGACCGCTGGCTGGGTGAGCTCCTGGCCAGTGACTCACAGCTGCCCGCCATCCGCGCGCGGCTCGCGGTGATGATGGGACTACTGCCGCCCTCCATCGGGATGCCCGACACGGTGGCCGACCGCGTCGATAAGGAGATCGGGTGGGGCATACGCCGTTACCTGGACGCGGTCGCGCGGGACGGACCGCTGATCCTGGTCGTCGACGACCTGCAGTGGGCGGAGCCGCCAGTCGTCGAGATCTTTGAACAGCTCGCGGAACGGTCGTCCGACGTACCCATGCTGCTGATCTGCATCGCACGGCCGGAGTTCCTGGAGGGTAGGCGCGACTGGGCTTCGGGAAAACCGAATTCGACGACGATCACACTCGACCCGCTAACGCGTGATGAGACCGGGACCCTCATCTCGCGCCTGCTGGAGATTGAAGCCCTGCCCGCCGAGCTTCGCGCGGAGATAATCGAGCGCTCCGCCGGCACCCCCCTCTTCTGCGAGGAGTTCATCCAGATGCTCATCGACGAGGGCCGCCTCACCCGTGACGGCGCGAGCTGGCGTGCGACAGGACAAATGGGTGAGATTCGCGTGCCGCACAGCATCCAGGCGGTGCTCGCGGCGCGACTCGACAGCCTCCCCGACGGCGAGAAAGGCGTCCTGCAAGCCGCGAGCGTCGTCGGCGAGCGATTCGAGGTCTCGCAGATCAAGGACCTGACTGGCTCCGACCCCGAAACCGGCCTGGAGTCGCTGCGTCGCAAAGGATTGGTGATCGGTGCGGACGAAGCGCGTGAAGAGATGAGCTTTCGCCACATCCTCATCCGCGATGCGGCATACGCGTCGTTGCCAAAATCGGAACGAGCGACGCTTCATGACAGGTTTGGAACCAGCCTCGAGCGCGAGGCTGGCGACGCCCAACCATTGACGGAGATCCTGGCCCACCACGCTGAGCGAGCGCTGACGATGTCGATCGAGGTTGGCGTCGAAGGCGAGCTGCTCCAGCGTCGCGCCATGCGCGCTCTCGAGTGGTCGCTTGCTGCCGGAGAGCGAGCTGCCACTCGGCGGGACCTGACGACGCTCGACGCCGCCCTGCAGAACGCGCGTAACGCAGCTGCGCGCCTGCAGGATGGTGGCGGACTCCCGTCACGAGCCCGCCTGTCGCTGCTTGAGGCAGAACGATTGATGATCACCGCCGACTACCCCGCCGCTGCGGAGATACTCGGCGCTGCCGCAAGCCTCGGCGAAGAGGCAGGCCTGCCGGCGGTGGTGGCGAAGGCCCGTCTCAGCGAAGCGTGGATCGCGAACTGGGCGGGAATGCAGGACCTGGAGGAATTCGACCGCGTAGCCGAGCGGGCAGTCGAGGCCTGCCGCAAAGCGAACGACATAGCTGGTGAGATCGAAGCTCGTCATGTCGGCACCAATGGCTTGTGGTCGGTCGGACGCCTCACCGAGTACATCGCGATCAACGAACAGCTCATCGCACAAGCGCGATCGATCGGCGATCTGGCCCACGTGGCGGCGATCCTGGTGCGGTTGGCGCCCGCAGAGGGAATGCGTGGAGATCAGCCGGCCGCTGAACGGTACCTTACGGAAGCAGAGGAACTGGCAGCGACGGCGGGGCTCAGGAACATCGGCCTTGGAGCGCTGATGCAGCGAGCCGGCCGGTTCTTCATCATGGGCGACGTCCCCTCTTCGGTCAGAGCGCATCGGGAGTTCCTGGCCGCGGCCGAGGATGCGGGTGCGGTCCAGTACGTAGTGAGCGCGCTTCGATTTCTCGGGCGCGGGCTGATCTACGAAGACGAGCTAGGAGAGGCCGCGATAGCGCTGGATCGCGCCCTGGATCTGAGCGAGACGAGCGGCGAGCGGTGGAACCGCAGCGAGCTCTTCGGCCTGCGCGCCCGCGCCGCGCTCCAACTTGGGGACATTGATGCTGCGGAGGGTTATGCCAACAGCGCTTTGAGCTCGTTGCGTGATAGTGACTTCACCGCTATCAGCGAGGTGTACAACCACCTGGGGTTGATCCGAGACGCTCAGGGTCGCAAAGCAGAGGCGGAGGCGGCGCAGCGGCGCAGTATTGAGGCGATAGCGCAGACCGACTACAACTGGGTCAAGACCGAACCGATGTTGGCGTTGACGAAGTTGCTCGTCGAACGCGGTGCACTTGATGAGGCAACAGCGTTGCTGGAGGAGCGGGAGCGCTGGGTGCGCGAACAGAAAATCACCCTCTGGGATCAGAAGATCAATGAGCTTCGGAGCTTGATCGCAGCCGGAACGGGCGCTTAGCCGGCGGGCGCAACAGGCCGCCATCGGTCTGGCGAGAGATCCTGCTGCTCCACAACCCACCAGCTGCCGTCCGCATACTGCAATCGCGCCCACCACTGCCGCACCGTGGCGGCCCACGCCGGGTTAGGCTGATCCGACGTCACGAGCCGTCGCTGCGCGACGACCTGTAGCACCGCCTCATCGGCATGCGGATCCCAAAACACGAGCGTGCGCGCCGAATCCAGTTCCTCCATTCGTAGCGCTCGCCCTTTGAAGCTCTGGGCCTGGGCAGCCAGCATCTGCAACGCTCGCCCGCGAAAGGCATCGGTCAACCGTGCCGTCCACCCGCCGTCAAGAGTCAAGCGCTTGATGTCGTCCGCCCTCAGCATCAACTGCTCGGCGTCGCTCCTGCTGAACGGCGGTGGCTGCCGGCGCAAGGTTGTGGCTCCATTCGTCGAGCAGGAGCAGATCAGAAGAGCCGCGACCATCGCCAGTACTTGCTTCATCGCCGCCAGAACCTAGCCCCCGCGAGCCGGCCCGGAAACGGTGGTGGTGAACAAATGCTACTTGACGAGATGCGACGTCTCGTCTAGTGTCGCTCACGTGGCGGCGCGCACCAGAGAACGCATCCTCAGAAGGGCGCGGGGCGTGCTCGCCACGGGAGAAAAGCCGACAGTGGCCCAGTTCGCCGAGGCCGCCGGAGTGTCCCGAACCAGCTTCTACCGCGCGTTCGAGTCGCGCGGGGCTCTGCTGGAGGCGCTGGCGGTGCAGCCCGAGCCTGCCGCCCGCGAACGGATCCTGGAGGCAGCCTTCCTCATGGTCGGCGCCCGCGGCCTGGGCGCCCTTTCGATGGACGACCTGGCGACACGGGCCGGCGTGTCTCGTGCCACGCTGTACCGCCTATTTCCGGGCAAGCCCGCGCTGTTCACGAGCCTGATCACGACCTACTCGCCGCTCGAGCCAGTGAGCCGCTTGGCGATTGCGATGAAGGACGAGCCGCCCGAGGTCGTGATGCCAGAGATCGCGCGGACCGTCTACCGCACCGTGTATGGGTCAGGCGAAACTCGACTGGGTCTTCTGCGGGCCGTCTTCTTTGAGGTGAGCTCGCTCGCGCCCGACGCCGAAGAGTCGGCGCGAGAGGCAATGCGCACGATCATCGGATCGGTCGGCGCCTATGTGATGACACAGATGACGTCGGGCAGGTTTCGGCCGATGTCGCCGCTTCTGGCGCTGCAGTCCTTCATCGGTCCGATCTTCTTCCACGTGCTGACCAGGCCCGTCGTCGAACGGGTGCTCGGAATTGACATCGACGGAGAGCAGGCGGTGACGGAACTGGCCGAGAGCTGGCTGCGGTCAATGCAGCTTGATGAGAAGGAGAGCCGATGAGCGAGGCCTTTGCGGTTGACGTCGACAACGTCGCCAAGTCGTTCGGGACCCTGCGGGCGCTGGACGGAATAACTCTTCGCGTCAGGCCAGGGGAGATTTATGGTTTGCTCGGTCCCAACGGCGCAGGGAAGACCACTCTCATTCGAGCGATCGTCGGTTTGGTGGCTCCCGACTCCGGCACCGTGACCGTGCTCGGACGCCGGATGCCAGACCTCGACATCCTAGGCAGGGTCGGCTATATGACCCAGCAGGCAGCCCTCTACCCGGACCTGTCCGTGGAGGAGAACCTCCACTTCTTCGCCGCCATCAGCGGCGCCGACGGCAACGTGACCGAGGTGCTGAAAACTGTCGAGCTCGAGCAGAGACGCAATTCGGTCGTCGCCACGCTCAGCGGCGGAATGCGGCAGAGGTGCTCGCTCGCGTGCGCCCTGGTGCATCGCCCCCGCCTGCTCCTTCTCGACGAGCCCACTGTGGGTGTGGACCCTCAGCTGCGCGTGCAGTTCTGGGACCACTTCAGGGAGATGGCTGCGGCCGGCACGACCATCCTCGTTTCCAGCCACGTGATGGACGAAGCCGAGCGCTGTCAGCGGTTGGGCCTGATCCGGTTCGGAAAGCTGCTCGGAGAGGGAACCCCCAACGAGGTGCGCGCTGCTGCGGGCACGAACAACCTCGAAGAAGCGTTTCTCAAGCTCTCGGGGAGGGCCTCGGAATGAGCGGCCACCGCGTCGCCGCGATCACAAGCCGGCTGCTCCACCA
>JALYYG010000004.1 GCA_030946685.1 Candidatus Dormiibacterota bacterium
GGACCTGTCAGAGCTAGCTCAGTCACGTCGCCGCCGCCGTGTCAGCACCAGGGCGGGCCAGGGCGCAGAAGGCGAGCGCGGTCGCTTCACAGGCAACCGTAGCGACCGTGAATTACGCAAATTGTTCGCTGCGCCTCGAGCTAACTAAACTAACAAGGGGCCGCGGCAGTATCCTCCGCGTAGGCCGTCGGCTGGAGTCCGGCTGGCCATGCCGACCCACGCACGCGACCCTTTCATTGCGTTCCTCCTCGTCCACGCGACTATGCTCCGCGGTCACCAGTCCGCGCCAGCCGCAGCCGCGCTCCTGGCCGAGCACGTCAACGCCCTCGAACTCATGGTCGATGTAGTGCGCGATCTGCCCGAGGACGACGAGCGTCTCCTGATGCTCGTGACCTTAGCCGTCCGTCACGGCCACTTCGCCCCTGGCCCGGCCACCGACCATGCCCTCACCCAGTTCGCCGGCGCATCGCGCGCGGTGTGCGACAGCTTCCTCACCACCCTCGTCCAGGTTGCGCGCGACGATGCGCTTGGGCGGGCGCGTGATCACAGAGTTCTCCCGCCCAAGCAGCCGCGCTGAGCAATGCTGGGAAATCCCATCCTGTTCGACGTTCGCTAATCAGGCAGCGGTGTGAGCCCCCCAATGCGCCGGGGCCCTATTCGAGGGTCGTGCCGGCGTGTTGTATTTGTGTTTGATTCGGCTCTGACTCCCCTCAGAGTCATCTTTCGTCGCGCGGAGAGAGGTACGTTGTGGCCGGGAGATGCTATGAGCGCTCTACGAGACCGTTTCGGCGAAACGCGCGCTGGCTAGCGCGGGCCTTCGCACACCTTCTGCGCACGGTTCGCGGCCGCTGTACACCGCTCCAGTCTCTGATCGGCGGTGCGGGAACGCGAGCGTTGCCCCGGGGAGGCAAAGCTGAAGGCCCTGATAAAAGCGACATCATCAAATGGGGCGCCGTTCCTTTCTAGGGACGGCGCTTCGTTTTATGCGTCGGTGTTCTGAGGCTGAGAGCCTCTATGTAAAGTGAACGCCGCAGGGTGTAGGCTACGGCGATTGAGACCGGCGGCGGTCGCGATGGCGGGAGGTGAGATATGTTCGTGCGCGTAAGCCGGGGACGCTGGATCCGGCCAAGTACGACGAACTAGAGGGCATGCTGCAGGACATCAGTCCGGCCGTGAGAGCGCAACCGGGGTGCCAGAGTTATTTGGGCGCGACAGATCGCGCCGCCGGGAAGACCGTCTCCGTGAGCACCTGGGATACAGAGGAGCACGCCAAGTTCCCCCGCGATGCTTTGGGTGGCATAGCTTCCCGGCTCCAGGCCATCGGCCTCCAATTGGACCCCCCGGAGATCTACGAATCGTCCCAGTAAGCCTCCCCGTTCGGCGGCACTGCCCCTGTGCTCCGGTAAGTCAACCAGCTCGGCGCCGAACGAGCGGCCAGCACAGCAGCCAGTTAGTGCTGGCGATCGACGAGTGGCAGGCCATCAAAACGTCTCGCGAGCGGGTTCATCGGGAACAACGACAGGCTCAGGGTTCAACTCGATGAAGCCGAGACCAGGACACTCCGCGTCATCCACTACGTACCACTCGCTATCGTCGTCGACGTGGGGACCGTGGGCTCGTTTGGGAGGCATTGGCGGCAGAGGCTCTGGCCTGATCTCGCCGCAGTAACAGCACACCCGCCCATCCTGCGTCGGTGCGTCGACAGTCTTGAGTCGGCCCCCAGGAAATTTGACGTTCACGTCGTGCCAGCAATGCTGCAACATCACGACGCCTGGGAAGCACACTCTTGTACCCCGCTTCAGCTCGCCAGCACACAGCGCCCGCGGTCACATTTTCAACGTCTTCGACGTAGGGTGACGTCGAGGCCGAGGTGCGGCAGTACTACGCGACGTGCGGGATGTGCGTGTCGGCGCGTCGTTGCTTCGGTTATCCGTGAGTAGTGATGGCCCCCGACGGGCAGGAGTTTGTCATGTGCTGCGAGAGCAGTGTCGCTTCGACCGCCAGCGACCTAATCTTGTACTCCCATGACCGGGAAGCTTCCGAGGCTCACGGTGGCCGATGTTCAGCGTGCTCTGCAGCGCGCCGGCTGGTACGTGAAGCGGCAAGGTGGCAAACATCAGATCCTGACGCATCCTGACAAGGATGGGCGTGTGACGATCTCGCGCCATCCGAGGGAGACCCTCAAGCCAAAAACATTGCAGTCGATTCTTGACCAGGCGGGACTTTCCGCCGAACAGTTACGCGAGCTGCTTTGACACGCACGCACCACGCGCATGGAGTGCACTGGTGAGCGCGCGCGTGGCAAGATGCGGGGGGCTGGAAATGGGTATCAACGGCGCGAATCAATACGAGTACACGGTCTTGCTCGATCCCGACGAGGAGAGCGGCGGCTACACGGTAACCGTCCCCGCACTGCCCGGCATTGTGACTCAGGGGGACACGCTCGAAGCCGCGCTGGAGATGGCCAAGGATGCGATCGCGCTGTACCTCGAGGACTTGGTTGCTGACGGTGAGCCGATCCCTACCGAACACGTACCGCCGCAATTGGCCAGGGTCGCCGTTACAGCTTAGCCGTCTCCCAGCGACGCCAGATGTTTGCATTTAGGAACTGATGAGCTCGACGAGCCGCGTGAGCTCGCGCCTGGTCCGCGTAGACAACGCAGCCAGGTCCAGGCCTGCGAGCTCGTCGTGAAGTGCACGGATGCGGCTGGCCAGCCGCGGGGACGGCTGTAGAGTAACTCTACGTTCGGCGCTCACCGCACGACGGGCATCCATCTGTCCCCATTCATTCGTGAGGGCCTCTTCAACCAGGCGCGGCCGGTCCTCAGGGTCAGCTCGCAACAACACCTCTGCTGTGCTCACTGGCATGAGTTGCTCGAGCACGGGCGCGCACAGAACAGGATCCTCGAATACGCGTACTCGGCGGCTCACGTACATCGGGTCACGCTTGATCGCATCAGCCACCTTGCGTACAGACCATCCGCGGTCGTGCATCAGGATCCCGAGCGCTTCCGCTTCTTCGCTTGGCGTCAGGTCCTCGCGCTGCAAATTCTCGACGAGCGTCAGGACATTGGCCTCAGTGGGTGTTTTCTCTAGGACCTTGGCGTCGATCGTCACCCACCCGAGTTGCTTTGCAGCCTCGTAGCGACGGTGGCCAGCGATCAACTCGTAGCCAGCGCCGCGGCGCCGTACAACGATCGCCTGCAGCAGGCCATGTGTTTCCAAGCTGTCCTTGAGCTCGTCGACATCCATACGCTGGCGCGGGTTGCGCGGACTCGGACGGATAGCCTTTAACGGCAACGAGTGGACTAGGCGATCATCGACGGGCGGGCTCGCGTCAAGAGCGTCAGCTAGTTCGTCGAAGGTCGCGCGAGCAACTGTCCTAAGCGCTGTTCGTGGCATGCAAGATCTCCTCGGCCACGCGGGCGTACGGATGGCCGTCCAGGCGCCAGGCTGCCACACTCGCCAGGTCACCGATCGGCTCGAAGACACGCGTGTGGTTGCGCTCAGCGAGTCGCTGTAGCTCGCTAAGCCAATAGCGCACCTCGATACGTCGTGGCTTTGACATGGTCGGGAGGAAGCCAAGCAGCCGGGCCCCATCGGCCTCCTGAAGCCATTTTAATAGCGCCGGCAACGCCTGGACCGAGCCTTCCTCTGGTCCCTTGACGGGGACAAGGAGCCAGTCAGCACGACGAAGGATCTCGAGTGCGCGTTCACGCTGGGCCTCGGGTGCAGTATCCAGCAGAACCACGTCAGCATCGGTTTTGCCAATTGGCGAACTGCCGAGCTGGAGACCCTCCAGTCCAAGTGGGTGGCGCTCGAATACGCGTGACAAATGCCGGCCCTGGTCCAGGTCCTCGATCCGCACGCGCTTGCCACGCAGCGCCAGCTCGGCGCCGAGCTGCCACACGGTCGTGGAGCGCCCTACGCCACCCTTCGGATGCAGCACGGCCAGGACCATCGGACGCACGGTCGACGCGCGGCGGCCGCCCTTCGCATGCAGCGCGGCGAGCGTCGTGGCCACGATTTAGACGATACCCGGTGCTGTTCCTGGCGTCGCGTTCCAGTCAAATCACGACAGCTAGCTGGCAGCCATGGAGTGCCATTTACCCTGGTGGCATCCCAGTGATGCGCGCCTGCAGTGACTGCGGCCAGACCAAGCCCCTCGACGACTTCACCCCGATCAGAGGAACCCGCTACACCCACACTCGATGCAAGCCGTGTCGGGCAGCCCGCGCTCGTGCTCAACGTGAGCAAGGCAATCCGCCGTTGCCCCCAGGGATGCAGCGGTGTACCGACTGCGGTGAGACAAAAGTTGAATCCGCGTTCCTCCAGGTCCGAGGCACGCCGTATTTTTATGGGCGCTGCCGAGCCTGTCGGGCAAAGCGGGCAAGAGAGCAGT
>JALYYG010000010.1 GCA_030946685.1 Candidatus Dormiibacterota bacterium
CCGCGAAGAAATCGCCGCCCCCGTTAGCGAAGATGGGTAACCAGGCCGGGTTCCACCGCGGATCGTCGCGAAACGCCGCGTAGTTACGGGTGGCATCTTCGAGCGAAAGAAAGTAGTACCCGGGAAACAGATGGAGATCATCAAGAGGTACGCCAGTCGTGGCATCGGTACCGTCGTGCCACGCATAAAGCTCGGGCAGGCCGAACGGAACCTGAAGCCCGTGCTGCCTGAGCATCGCCTCGCTGGCTCTTGTTGGGATGCCGGGACGTAGCAGCGCTATCGTGGTCTTGCGTCCCAGGCGCACAAGCTCACGGCTTACCTCAACCAGCCGCTCGGATATCACGAAGCGATACTAAGGCCCAAACTGCACATTGAAGGGGTCGCCCGGGGCGATGCCCTCCCTCTGGAAGAAGGTGCTGAGAACTCCACCCTGATAGGACTGCTCGCCCTCAGGCACCGCGAGCACACACGCGCCCGTCCCGCCCTGAATGGTGCATGCGAAGGGGTATTCGTCCAATGATTGCCCGGCCGGCGCGGGTTGCTGGCCGCGAAGCGCCGCGCGTCGATTCGCATCACGCTGTGCCTTGCTCAGTACGCGATTCACCGTGGTTGGCTTTCCCGCAGCCACTGCTCGATCGAAGTTCGTGGCCAAACCGGGAGCGCGACTTCGGCTGAATACCACTGTCGGAAGCCTATTTCCCAGTTCAGCGGCACGGCCGACGCCGCCCGCTACACCACCCGCTTTGATTGCCCCCATGCCCTTCGTACCGAACAGAATGGAGGCCACGTCGAACAGCGTTCCCCCGACCCCTTCTTCGCGGTCCGCAAGGCTTCCCGTGGACATCGACTGCCAGTCCGCGTTGGCCTGCCCGGCAATACGGCCCTTTAGCGTCCGGTCCTCGCCTCCGATGACTGGGTTGAAAAGTTCCGCAAGATTCAACATGGCGTCGGAGCGCGCGTCACCGCTCGTCGCGAATCCCCAGATACCCTTCGCAATCCCGGTCACCATGTCGGTCCCTGCGTGAACGAAACCGACCCCAATTCGCTGTACCGCGCCGGTTCCTGTGTACATCGGGTCGCAAGCGTTGCAGGCCCAGAAGTCATTGTTCGCAGGAGTCGGGTTATTGACTGTCTCGCTGGTGGCGACGCTGGCCGCGTCGCTGGGTGCGACCGTGCCTGGCATGCCCGTGGCTGTCGGAGCCTGACCGCTCTGGTACCCGGGGCTATGAGCCGCCCAATTGGGGTCGTAGCCGGACCGATTCTGGTCCTGTGGACCAGGATTGAATGGAGGCGGTTTTCCCCCGCCGGAGCCGTGGGAGCCTCCGCTTCCGCCGCCCGCAGGGTGGGTGCCAGGTGAGCCGCCGCCACTTACCTGACCCGTGGATGTTGAGCTGGGTGGCGGGGGAGTCGGCGTGGGGTCTGGCGGCTGGGCATCCGCGTATGGGAAATTGCAGGCGTCGCGCCATTGGAAGGCGCAGTCTAAGGGCTGACCGACCCAATCCGGATGCCAGTCCGCCTGATCGTGACAGAAGAAGATCAAGAATTCGCAAACCTTGTACGTCGGACCCCACCACATGCCCGTGGGATCGCTCCGATTGATTGGGTTGGCTCCCCCATAGAGGTAGCGATTGACATCACTACTCGTCCCAAACGACGGGCTGACTGAGTCGCGCGACAGGAAGGTTCCCGTGTTCGGTCGGTACCAGCGGTCGCTCATGTTGAGGTTTCCGTCGCTGCCCCACTCGGCCTGGTATCCGACTGTTGGGCCTCCCGAGGCGAACGCAGCCTTCGGCGTGCCAAAGGGGTCGTAAGACGCCGCATCGATGATTGCGCCGCTGGCGCCGTAGGTGTAAGTCAGGTCGCCGTGCGCGTCGAGCCCGGCTTTGCGGGCTGTCGTGCCGTTCGTAATTCCGAGCAAGCTGCCGGACGGCAACCGACTGTAGGTGTACGACCCATCGGATACCGGCTTGGCGCCCGTTCCCGAGTACTTCAGCGTGGTGACAATCGGCCGCGAAATGCAGCAGGGCGGCACCGCGGCGGGTACCTGAGAGTACGAGCTCCGGGTGGGATTGACGCACCGCGGAGCGCATCCACCGCCAGGTGGTGTATATGTCTTCCGTGCGAGCCGGCCTAGCCCATCGTACGCATACGCGGTGTAGGCCTGGTCGCTTGTTAGCTGGTTAAGCCCATCGAAGCTGTAGCTGGTCGTCGTCCCGGCAGCGGTCGTCGAAGAGAGGGTTCCATTTGCATTCCAGCCGTACGTCGTGCCCGTCGAGGTGCTCTGAATCCGGTTGCGCTCGTCATACGTAGCAGTGGTAGGACCGCTAGTTATCCGGTTGCCTGCGCCATCCCAGCCGTAGGTCACCGTGGAGTTCGCAGTGTTGTCGGTCCACCCGGTAAGCCGGTCGGCGAGGTCGTAGGTATAGGCAAAGTTGGACGCGGCGCCATTGGTCAGGCCCGCCGGCCCTACGACGGCCGACGTCCGGTTCGAGTTGGCGTCGTAACCGTAGTTGATGGTGTGCGTGGCGGTGCTGGGGTTTGCCGGATCTCCCACGACATCGGTGACCGGCCGGCCCAGGTCGTCATAGGTGAGGGTCCGCGTCGCCGCCGCGGTTCCGGTTGTTGATGACGTCATTTGTCCCGCGGCGTCGTAGTTGTACGACGTAGTGATCCCCGTTACGGGATCGGTGGCGCTCTTTAGAAGCCCGTTCCCCAGGTAGGCAAAAGTGGCCGTCCCGGCGGTATCTGTCTGCGATGTCGTCCGGCCATCGGCGTCATAAACGAAGCTGCTGCTGTCGGTCGGACTCGACTGAGCGGTCAGGAGCCCACGGTCGTCCCGCGTCAGACTGATGGTTCCGCTCGGGTGGCTCGCCGAGACCAGGCGGCTCGCCAGGTCCCAGCCGAGGCTTCGGGTGGCCGTCGCAAAATTCGTCCCCGCGCCAGACTCCTGAGTCAGCTTCGCGAGCTCGTTGAACGTGCGGCTGATCGTAACCCCGGGTGGGTTGAATGTCACCGGCAATCCGCCAGCGTCGTAGGTCGTAATGAAGGTCCGGTCGACGGATGCGGGGAATGCCGCCGTCGCCGGCTCGATCGTTGCTTCGGGCAGGCCGAGCGCGTTGTAGGTCTTCACGGTCGCGTGCCCGTTCCCGTCGGTAACGCGGGTCTGGTTCCCGGCCGCGTCGTAGCCAAAGCTGGTCGTGATCGAGGCCGAGGCCGAAACCGGCTCTACGCTGCTGGTGAGGCGGGACAGGGCGTCGAAGGTGTTCGTGGTCGAATAACCGCCGAGCACGCCCTTCGGCGAGGTGGCCGTTGTCACATTCCCCGCGGCGTCGTAGCCAAACTGCGCCTGGGCGAGGAGGCCCCCATTACGGTCATACGCCTTGATGGCGGTCAGTCGCCCGGCCAGGTCATAGACATTCTCGGATGCCCGATTTAGACCGTCGGTCGTCCGACGTGACCGGCCCTGCAGGTCGTATGTATAGCTCGTGACCTGACCGTTGCCATCCGTCGACTGTGTCAGGTCGCCGAGGTTGTCGTAGACGTTGACCGTCGTCTCATTCGCGGGGGTGATCTGCGTTACCGAATCATTGAGATCACTGTAGTCGAAGCTGCTCGTGTAGCGAGCTGTGGTGGCGCCTCTGACAACCTGGGTGACGGTCCGAACGCGCCCTGCGTCATCGTAGGTTGCCTCAGACCGCGCGCCAATCTGATCGACACGGGATAGGGCCTTACCGTTGTCGTCATATGTATAGGTCATCGTGCCCCGGGTTGTCTGCCCGGTGACGAGCGGGTCCATTTGTTGGACCAGCCGGCCCCGCGCGTCGTAGGTGTAGTCCGTTGATTGACCCCGGGCGTCCGTGTGCCGGCTAACGTTGCCGACGGCGTCATAGCTCCAGCTCTCAGCCGGATTGATCGCCGTCCCGCCGGCCGTCGCGGGGGTCGCCGGCGTGACATACCGTGGATAGGCGACGCTCGTCCGGCGCGACAGCCGGTCGTACGCTGTCGTGGTGACGTTGCCGTTTGCGTCCCTGCTCTGCGTTTGATCGCTGAAGGTGTCGTAACCAAACGAGACGGCCGGTCGCGTTTGGGTCGCTGCAGACCCCCCCGATTCGACGGAGACGGTCGGCGCGGTGGTGGTCGTCATGTGACCGACCTCGTCGTAGACGTTGTCGGTCTCGAAGGAGGCCGGGACTGCGCCACTGACGTTTCCGCGCGGGTCGACTTTGGCCGTGGCCAGGCCGCGGTTGTCATACATCGTCGTGGTGATCAGGGAGGAGGCGCCAATGTTCTGCGCCATCTGCGTCTGCCGGCCGCCAGCGTCGTAGGCATAGCTCAGCGACTCGGTCACGCTGCCGTCGGTGAGCGAGCGGCTGAGCACATTGCCACTGGCATCGTAGGTCAAGGTAGTCACCCGATTCAGTCCACCTGGATCCGCGGAAACCGTCTTGATGTGGCCCGCCGGATCGTAAGTCATGCTCGTCGTGCGGATCCCCGTGCCTGGCGTCCCCACCGTGACGCTCGTGAGGTCGCCGGCTGCGTCGTAGCTGAGAGCGCTCAGGATCATGGTTCGCGAGGTGCCGTCAAGGTTGTGATAGTTGAGAAGACTGACCTGCTTCAGTAGGTCGTTCCCGGACCAGGCATACGTCCGCTGATGCCCGAGAGCATCAGTGAAGCTCACGCGTCGACCGCCCGCGTCATAGGCGTAGCTCGCAATCGTGACATCCCGCGGGGTCGTCCCGGTGACCGGATTGTCGACGAAACCTTTGACCGTTATCTGGAGCGGCTGGCTGCGCCCCGTATAGGACGTATCGATTTCGTGCCCACCGGGATCGATCGTGCGGGTCGGATTTCCAAGGGCATCGTACGAGGTCGTAGTAATCCCGCCTTCCGGATTGGTTATTGTGCTGACACGATCGTCGCCATCATAGGAATAGGTCGTCGTGCGGGTGACGTCACCACCCGTTGAATCGCTTAGCGCCACACTTTTGAGGTTGCCATTGGGGTCATAGGTTGATGTGGTCACGGCGGTGTGGGTGACGCCTGTGATGGGGTTCCTAGCTCCGGGCGCGATCGTCGACGTGATGTTGCCCAGGCCATCCAGTCCGTAAGCGGTCGTAACGCCACTTGAAAAGCCGGTCGGGAAAGCGGTTTGGGAGATCCGACGGCCCAGGTTGTCGTAGGCATATGTCGTCGTCAGCCCGACGACGCTGATGGTCTGCCGGAGGTCGCCCTTCGTGTCGTAGGCGAACCTGACCTGGTTGTTCCTAGGGTCCTTGATCTGGACGAGCAGTCCGGTGGGCGTGTTTCCGCCACCGTATGCCGGGTAGGCGGCCGTTCCGTCGCTATAGGTCCAGTTCGTCACCGCGCCGCCCGCCACGTCCGCCGTCGGCGGGCCCGTTTGTCGGATCTTATTTCCGAGCGCGTCGTAGTCAAACGTCGTCAGATAAGTAGGATCGGTCGCGGACGCGGACCGTGCATCGCGCTGGCCGATGAGGCGGTCGTTCCGCAAATCGGCGGGGTTGGCATCGTTGCGGTAGTAGCTGAAGTACGTGGTGTTGCCAGTCCCATCGACCAGCGAGTTGATGTTGCCGTGATCGTCGTGATTGAACGTAACCGTGTTGCCGTTCTCGTTTGTGACCAGATTCACGAAACCGCGGCTATCGAAGCCGAAGGTGCGTGCCCGACCTTCCTCATCGACATGGCGCATCATTTGGTTCAGGCTGTTGTAGCCCGATACCGTGGTGTTGCCGCGAGGATCCGTAACGGACGTTTGGTTCGATTCGCCAGTAACAGTCGACTTCGCGTAGACGTAAGTCCATTGATTCGCGGGGCTCATGCCGTCTTGTTGCGTTGTCACCCGACCCTGGGCGTCGTATGTCAGCACCACAGCG
This sequence comes from Candidatus Dormiibacterota bacterium, assembly GCA_030946685.1. GTDB lineage: Bacteria > Chloroflexota > Dormibacteria > Dormibacterales > Dormibacteraceae > Palsa-872. The sequence goes on from JALYYG010000010.1 coordinate 5,892, forward strand.
GGGTTGCCGCGCGGCCGGGTGATTTTCGACAGCTGCGGCGCCGCGGTGTAGGCCATTGACGTGCAATACGTCGTATCGGTCGCCGAGGCGGAGCGGACATCGCAAACCGACGTGAGCTGGCCGCTCGTGTAAGCGTAGTAGGCGGTGAGCGGCGCCCCGCCGCTCGTGGGCGGATCACTGGCTACGGACGTCGGCTGCGTTGTTCCCCAGGTAAAGTGCAGGGCTCGTCCACTAGTGATATCCGTCACAGTCGTTAGCTGCGGCGGTGTGATCGCATTGTTGTATGTCAGCGTCATCACGCGCCCGTTGGAGTCCTGGGAACTTGTCAGACGGCCGGAGGGACCGTTGAACGTGAGTTGACTGTGGTCCGGAGAGGCCAGCGTGTAGGCCGTGGCCGCGGAGCCGGTCAGGTGCGATGCAAAGCCGAGGGCGTCTGCGAAGGTCCCATCCTGATTGTTGGAGTGGAACTCAAGCCGGCCGTCAGGATAATGAACCGTGGCATTGGCGTAGGCATCGGTTGAAGTTTCGATCCAGGTCTCGTACGTAGAACTCCAGCCCTTTCCAAACCAGCCGGCGTGCCCGTCGCTGCTGTTGTAGGTCCGCGTCACCTGGAGCCGTGGCCCAACGGTCGAGATCTGCAGGTCGGTGGTTGACGTGACGTAGTTGCCGAGCGCGGTGTTGACTCCTCCGGAAAACGAGGTGAACGGATCCCATCCGAACGACCACGACGGCTGCACAACCGGGAGGGTCGGGGTGATCGTGGAGTTCGCGCTCGGGGCGGTCCCTGCCCCATTGCTGACATACACTGCCCAGTAGTACGTCGTGCTCCAGCTGAGGTGATTCTTGGGGATCGTCCACGACGGGGCGTTGATGGTGCCCGAGTCCACGCAGGCGCCGCTCGCCACATCGGATCCGGTGCAAATCCGGAAGTGATAGGTCATCGCCTTGCCTTGCGGATCGGTTGCATTGGCCGATAGCGTAGGCGTGAGGCTTGGCACCGTCGCCCCGGTCGCCGGCGATGTGGAATTGATCGTCGGCGGCGCGACCGAGCTGAAAGGTGTTTTCGCCCACTGCATCGGAATGGGCGGGTAGAACCAGGTGCTCGGCGTTTGCTCGATCTCCCACTTTACCGTGTAGGTGCCGGGAGCGACCGGGTCCAGGATGGCAGTCATCGAGATGCTCGCGCCCGGGGCCACCGCCGAGGGCAGCGCCGTTTGATGACCCTGGTGTAGTAGCTCGGTATTGCCGTCAGCGCTGGAGAGGTGATAGCTCACGACGTAGCCTGCGCCCCAGGTCGTGGAAGTGTAGTTCGTCACCGTCATTCGTTGTGACCCAGCAGCGGTTGGCGTCGGCGGAGTGAGTGCGGCTGTCGACGGAATCGCGATGGGGGCAATGCCGGCCGTAAAGCTCCAGGCGGTTGGCGACTGCAGATTGTAATCGCCATCGTCAACGAGGACGGACCACCAGCATGCAGCGGCGCTGGTGCACCATCCGGCGGGCACGGTGACCGCCCCACTACTGTTGAGCGGCCCATTGCAATTGGCAGCCGTTGGCTGCGTCGCGGATACCGCCTGGGCGGCCGCCTGACTGTTGCAGACGTAATAGTGGTACGTGAGCGGGTAACCCTGGGGGGACGTCGCTGTCGCGCTGAGCGATGGCGTCGAGGTATTGAAGTTTGTCCCGTTCGCTGGGCTCAGCAGGGTGGCGGCGGACGGCCGGTCTTTCCATGCCACGTCCACGTGAGGCGTCACACCGTTGCCGTAGTTGTAGGTCCAGAACCGCTTCCAAGCGAAGTTGTCCGAGGTGCTGACGGTGTCCTCGCGGATCATCAACCCGAGCGACGGCCAGTAACCGCTCGTCCAGTTGGCGACCGCGCCGGTAATGTTGAAGCCCTGCCACGCCGCCGCGCAACCGGTGTATCCATGAGCAAAGGCGGCCCAGGCGATCTCTTCAGCGTAGCTGGCCCCCGGCCAACTGGTCATGCTGTGACCGCCCCAGCCCTGGCTCACTCGGTAGACGCCGACACCACGCGCCTGGCAGGACCAGGACCAGTGCTCGTAGACATAGAAGGTGGCCCCGAGGATGTGCTTCCCATTCAGACTGCTGAAGTCGAAATGCATATACGAGTGGTACAGGTGAACGCCGCTGTCCCACGTGCCCACAAAGAACTCGGTCTGGCCGGCAAAATCACCCACGTAGTTCGAGGCCACATAGGTGTCGTCCTCGGCCGTGTTAATGGTCGTCGTCACCGGCGGGTCCACCCGAACCGGGAATTTCCGGCTCGAGTCACTCAGCCACCCGCGGTCGAGGCTGACCTGCACCGCGGTTCCACTTTGATACGGAACGAGGCTGTAAGTAACGCCGAGCGAACGCGCCCCAAGGCCGCTGTGGGCATCAATACTGGCGTCTTCCATAAAGCCCGTCGGCGTTCGCGCCATCTCGATACCGGTCTTGCTATCCGAGTAGACGAGATCACCGGTGGATGCCTCGATCGCAACCTTGAGTCCCTTCAGTCGGAGTGGAAAGACGTAGGTCGTTGGTGCGTTAGTGGACTTGAGAATGATGTTGTCGTCCAGACCGGCCGGGCGCGCCAGAACCTGCAGGTCGACGCCGGGAGCGATCTCGCTATAGACGACGCTGTTTCCACTGGCAGCACCGCGGCCGGGTCTGGCGCCGGCGAATCCGAAACTGACCTCATGAGCAGGGTCAATGATCAGCTTCGCAAGGTTCGGATCCGTCTGATCCAGGGCTGCGTCAAGGGGATGCTCGGTTGCCTTCGTCCGCATGCGGCTGCCTGGACTACTGACCAGGGTCGGATCGATATCGATCCAGGCGCCACTTGAGTCGCGCATATGTACGGGTGCGAGGTAGACCTGCGTCACCTTGGTCTTGTCGGGCTTTAGGAAAGTCTTGGTCGTGGCCGTGCGCTCCGGAACGATCTCGTCATTACCGCCAGCGTCCGTGTTGGTCGCTGAGGCCGGTAGCGCGTGCGGTGGCGCGCGCTCTGCTGACGGGTTAATCGGGGTGGGCGGGCCAGGGTTCACAGTCTGCGTGACGGGAGCCCGACCAGCCGCTTTGGGCGCCTGGTAGGTCACGTCCAGAAGGGGTCCGGTCGCGCTCATGGGACCGGCGAATGTCTTGACGGCGCTGACGTCACTCTCGTTTGCCGCCTGTACCGCCAAACCGTGGTTATCGGCCACGCCGGAAAGCCACTGCCGCACGGCCGCCGAGACGTCCAGGCTTAACCAGGCTGGCGAATCGCAGCCCGCGGCCCCGGCCGCGGCCTGGGCGGTGGCTATCGCAGCCGACGCAGAGTTGGGCTGCGTTGTCCAGTTCGTGCCGCGGTCAAAGGCGCTGGTGAGTTGCCGGACTTCGAGCTTAGACGGCGTACAGGATGCGGCCCCTGTCTCATACATACTCAAGGTGGCCGCGAGCAGCTTTGATCCGGTTGGCAACGAGACTGGCCAACTCAGCAAAAGCCGGCTTGGACCGGTCCCAGTGTTGCCGACCAGCGCCGTTGCCCGTGGCCCAGCACCCGTGCCGGTGACATCGGCCCATCGGAGCGGACTGGCGCTCTTGAGGAGCGTCGTCGTGACGCGGATCGCCTGGCCGCGTGGGCGCTGGGTCAGCCATCCGGGATCAATGACCGCCTGGATCGTCGCGATGCCAGCCGCGACCCGAAGTAGGTGCACCTGGACCGCCGCGTCGGCTGCCCCGCTGCCGGCACGCTCTCCCGCGACCGTCGCGACCTCGGAGCCACGAGCATCCATAATCTGCACTACACCGCTCGCTTCGCGCACTTGGTAGCCGCGAGGAATGCGAAGTTGCTGAACTAGGATGCCCGCCGGAATCGGCGCTGCGGTGACGACAGTGGCCTGATATCCGCGCGACAGCGAGGTCAGCTCGACGGCCGAATTGCCGGGTAATGCACCCGAATAGACCAGCGTTTCACCTGTGGAGCCGGGGACGCGGGTCGCGGCGACACCGTTTGCCGCACCCGCGAATGAAAGGTCGAGCGTGCCGCCGTCGGTCGCCAATCGAGCGACTGCCCCCTGCATGACTGGCGCGAACGACGAGGCGGCAATGGAAGTGCGCGGCTGAAGGCGACCATCGCCGGCGGTAGTTAAAGCGAGATCGAGCGGCTTCCAACCACCCCGCCCATCCGCCACAAGACGGTCGTCAATCGATAGTCGGACCGTCTCAGTGCCGTCCGGATTCCGGAAGACCGCATAACGCGAATCGCTGCGTTCGGGAAGGAAGAGGGAACGACGCGGGTCGAAGTGTTTATCCCAGGCAGCCGATTTGGGATTGGCCCCATCGCCAAATTTGGCATCGTTATTTGGCACCGGGGCACCGGTTGCCGGGGCAGAGGGTGGGGCACCGGAGCTCGTGGAAGCGGTCGAGCCGACGATCGGTTGGCCGATTGCGGAAATGACCGATAACGAGCCGGCCAGAATGATGGTTGCGCCTCGCCCACGGGCGTGACGGAAAGACTCTCGTGGAACCCCCGCTAATCCGCCCACCAAGGCCCCCCTTAGATGAACAACCGGCTGTCAGCCGTCACGGTACGCGCGGGTTCCGGCTAAGTCAACAACTATTTTTCGCGGTGCCGCGGCGCCCCTCGACCCAGAAACTCGAAGGCATGACCCAGGCCACGCTGCGTGAGCCTGCGCAGTAAATCTCGCCAAATCGCCAGAGATGGGTTGGACCCCCGTTTTACGAGCATGCCCACCACCTCCACGCACTCACAGGAGAGTCCAGCATGAGCAAAGTCGCCCAACACAAGCTCGCCAGCCTCCTCATTCGCGGCAGTGAGAAGACGCTCGACGTCGTGGCGGTGGACCGTGAGGAAGACCTCGACCTGATCGTAAGCATCCCGAAGGAAGGGCCCGGAGCGCTCGGCCTGCGGATCGAGACCACGTCGCGGCTGAGCATCGGCCCCTTCGGCAAATGGCTTGTCATCGACGCCATCGCGCCATCCGCGCGGTTCCGCCACGACTCCCGCGCCAGCTATATCTTCGGTCACTTCGACTCCGTAAAAAAGGCCTTTGAAGGCCGCGTCTTCGTCGTCCCCTCGAGCCTGATCGGAGCCGTCCCCGGGGTAAAGGGCCGGTCGCCACGGATCTCGTTCCGCGCCCGCCTCGACGGCGTCAACCAGGAATGGTGCGACTTCGCTTTTGCGCCGGATCAGCTTGGCACGCATTTGCTCGAGTTGCTTCGCGATCCCGAATCCGGCCTCCAGGCCGCCTGACCGAAACGTAGCCCCTTCGGGCACCGGGTTTTGCCCGAAAGTCTGGCGACGACGGCGTTGCCCTCCGTCGGGCGAGCGCGGATAGTGCCGGTATCGGCCTTATGAGAGCCACGATCGTCCGCGCGCGCCGGTGAAACCCGCGCTCCAGTCCAAGGGCGCGCCAGGGAAGGCGGCTGCGCCGGAACGCGCTCGCCAGTCGCCCGCCGAGGCGCGCCCGGTCACAATCGAAGAGCCCCTGCCGCTGCAAACGCTGCTCTACCTGCAGAAGTTCGCCGGCAACGCCGCGGTGGCCGAGATGATGG
>JALYYG010000039.1 GCA_030946685.1 Candidatus Dormiibacterota bacterium
CGACCTGCTGCGTGTAGAGCCAATACATCAATCCGCTGAGGATCAGCGCCAGGACCACCGCCACGACGGTTCGGTACGTGTACCAGTAGCGGATGTAGCGGCCCACCGACAGCGACGGATCATAGCTAAAGCAAGGAAGAGGACCGCGGTCCTCTCCCTTGGACCCTCTCCTGGGGGACTCCATGCGGCGATGGGTGGCGCTTGGATTGGGAACGCCTGGGTGACGGCCGGGGTGAACCCGGCCTACGTGCGACATTAGTGACGTATTGATTAGGTGCGGTATCGCCGGGTGGATCGACAAGTCGCTGATCGACTCCAAGCTCTTCTATCCGATGAACGCGACGTCCTCCGCGGAGCGCCTGCACTTCTATGCGTCCGAGTTCCCGTTGGTCGAGGTCGACTCCACCTACTACGGCATGCCCAAGCCGGAGAACGCCGACCTATGGGTGGCCCGGACCGAGCCTGGGTTCGTTTTCGACGTCAAGTCCTTCTCGCTCTTCACCAACCACCCGACCAAGCCGATGGCGCTGCCCAAGGACATCCGCGAGGAGCTTCCGGAGAAGCTGCGCGAGAAGAACATCTACCTCGAGCACATGCCGGATGAGCTCGTGGACGAGTCGTGGGAGCGCTTCCGGGCGGCGCTCGAGCCGCTGCGTGCGGCCGGGCGAATGGGCGCAGTCTTCTTCCAGTTTCCTCCGTGGTTCCTGCCCTCATCCCGATCGCTCGCCTACATCGAGCAGTGCCAGGAGCGCATGTTCGGATTCCAGGTCGCTGTGGAGCTTCGCAAGCCTGAGTGGATGGACGCCCGCCACCGTGACGGCACGCTGGCATTCCTGCGCGCGCGCGACATCCCGTATGTGGCGGTCGACGTACCCAAGGGCCACAAGACGAGCATGCCGCTGGTGTTCGACGTCACGTCAAGCAAGCTGGCGGTGGTCCGCTTTCACGGCCGCAACCACGAGACGTGGGACCTCAAAGGGGCGCCGCCAAACCTTCGCTTCCGGCACGACTACAAGGACGAAGAGCTCCAGGAATGGGTCCCACGCATCAAGGAGATGGAGCGCTCAGCCAAAGAGGTGCACGCGATCATGAACAACAACTACTCCAACTATTCGGTCAAGAACGCACACCGGTTGGAGGAGCTGCTGGAGGCCTGGCAGCGGTAGCCGCTAAGGAACGCTCCCTCTCCCCGCGAGGGAAAGAGGGCTCAGCCCTCTGATGGGGGCAGGCCCGTGCCGCTCAAGTGCGGAGACTTCAGGCGGCGCGCCTCGCCCAGGCTGTGGTCCATCAGGCCGCCGAAGAGCGGCTCCGCCAGATGGGCGAAGCGCAAGGGAAGGACCATCGCATCGCGGCGCGGGAATTGCGCGGTCCGGACGATGAGGTTCGCCACCCACGACGCGGGGTACATCGGCCCCACCGGCAGCTCCGTGTGGTCGAAGAACTCCGTGCTGGTTACGCCCGGGTAAACGACGCATACCTTCACGCCGGTTCCCGAGAGCTCGCCGCGCAGCGCGTGCGACAGGCCGACGATGGCGTACTTCGTGGCCGAGTAAACCGCGGAGTAGGGGGCGGCACGGAATCCGACCACCGACGAGACGTTGATGATCACGCCCTGCCGCCTCTCCAGCATGGCCGGCAGCGCAGCCTGTGTGGTTGCGATCACGCCCTTCAGGTTGGTAGCGACCAGCTCCTCCACCTTGTCTTCGGGCATCTCGTGAAGACGGCCCATCCAGCCGACCCCCGCGTTGTTGACGAGCACATCGATACGGTCGTGGTCGCGCAACGCAGCCGCGACGAATGCACGGGCTTCTGCCCTGTGCCCGACGTCGAGGCGCCTGACGCTCACGTCTGGTGAGCCCTTTTCGCGACACATCTGAGCGACTGCGTTGAGACGGTCCAGGCGCCGCGCGCCCAGTGCGAGCCGCGCCCCTTTGCGCGCGAAGGCCAGCGCGGTCGCCTGCCCGATCCCGCTCGAGGCGCCCGTCACGACGACGACCGCATTCTTCAGTCGCACGTCCGTAGCTTAGGTGGGGTGGATGTTGCGCTATCACTCCGTAGAATCGGCCCCATGAAGGCGCTGACCTTTCAAGGTGAGGGGGACGTCAAGGTCACCGATATTCCCAAGCCGAGCATCAAGGGTCCGGGTGAGGCCCTCGTGAAGGTCACGCTCGGGGCCGTTTGCGGTTCCGACCTGCACATCCTCCACGGTCACACGCCCATGAATCAGGGCGCTGTGCTGGGGCACGAGTTCGTTGGCGTTATCGAAGACGTCGGCCCTGCGGTCAAGCGCTTCAAGCCCGGCGACAGGGTTGTGTCCAGCTTCTTCACGTCGTGCGGCCACTGCGCCCTGTGCAGGAAGGGATGGTTCAACCAGTGCGTCAGCAAGGCGACCTTCGGCCACGGCGAGTACTTCGGCGATCTAGGCGGCGGCCAGGCGGAGTACGTCGTCGTGCCACTGGCGGATCACTCGATGGAGCCGATCCCGACGGGAATGACCGACGAGCAGGCCATTTTCGTGGGCGACATCCTGTCCACCGGCTTCTTCGGAGCGGAGCGGGCGGAGATCAGGCCCGGGGACGTCGTCGCCGTCGTCGGAGCCGGGCCGGTGGGCCTGATGGCGACCATGTGCGCCCAGCTTTTCGGCCCCGCCCGCACCTTCGTCGTGGACATGGTCGATTCCCGCCTCGAAACGGCCCAGGACCTCGGAGGCATCCCGATCAACGCTTCGCAGGTCCATCCGGTGGAGGCGATTCTGAGCCACACCGGGGGCATCGGCGCCGATGCCAGCATCGAATGCGTCGGCCTGCTGTCGGCTGTTGACACCGCCATCCAGAGCGTCCGCGGCGGCGGAACGATCTCTATGGTCGGCGTCCCCAGCGCGGTCCTCGGCGACTTTCCCTACATGACCATGTGGATGAAATCGCTGACCTTCCGCTCCGGCTGGTGCAACGTGCAGGCATACATGCGTCCGCTGCTGGACCTCATTGCCGCCGGCCGGCTCAAACCTGACGCGATAATCAGCCACCGTATGAAGCTGGAGCAGGCGGAGGAGGCTTACCGGATGTTCGACGCACGCGAAGCGACCAAGATCGTGCTCACGCCCTAGGGCGCTACGACTTCGCGGCTCCCTGGTCGATGGCCATCAGGTAGCCACGCGCGCGCTCCGTCAGCGGGTACCGATTCTCCAGCTCGTGGAATGCGGCGCCGTGCTCACTGTGCTCGAGATGGGCCAGCTCATGGACGACCAGGTAGTCGATGACCCACTCGGGCAGCGATGCGGCTCGCGCCGAGATCCTGATCGCACCTGTCGTGAAGGTACAGCTTCCCCAAAGGCGGGACATGTCGGCAAACGCGATCGAGGTCCACCGCAACCGTCCGCCGAAATGGCGGTCGTTGAGCGAGCGGGCGCGCACCGCGAGCCTGTCGTCTGAAGGTCGCGTTCGCTCCATCCGCCGCTGGAGACGCCGGCGCATCTCCTCCGCCCACCTCTCGCGCTCGACGCGGGACATCCAGTCCGGCACCAGCAGCTCGAGGACGCCGGACCGGAGCCGAGCGGCGACTGTTCGCCGGCGTCTGCGGCTGGCGACGATGCGGATGGGTGGGGCGAACTGGTATGGATTCGTTTCCACGACGTTGTGCTCCGTTGTTGCTGGGACGGTTTGCGCGATTGTAGGCGGGGAGGCGTGAGTGGGGGAACGCTGAATGTTAAGGGTCGTCCCCAAGCCCTAGGGCTGGGGGCCACGAGTAGGATTGCCCAAAGCGTGCCTAGAAGCCTCGTCGTGGGAAATGGCAACGTGCTTGTGGGTTTCGACGCCAACTATTCGGTTCGCGACATCTACTTTCCCCGAGTCGGAGACACCAACCAGACGATGGGCAACGTCTGCCGCACGGGCTTCTTCATCGACGGCAAATTCGCATGGGTCGAGGACGCGGGCTGGGAACGGCAGCTCGGATACGAGGAAGACTCGCTGGTAAGCGCCGTGACGCTCAAGCATCCGCGGCTGGGGATCACCGTCAAGTTCGAGGATTTCGTTGACCTCGCTCGCAACTGGTTCGTCCGCAACCTCGAGGTCTCCAGCCAGACCGGCTTTACCACCGGCCGCGTCTTCTTCCACTACGACTGGTACATCGAGGGCTCAGACCTTGGAAACACCGTGGCTTACGACCCACGCCATCGAGCTGTCATCGCTTACAAGGCGAACCGCTACTTCCTGGTCGGCGGAGATCCAGGCCCTGGCTTCGGGATCGACACCTGGGCCAACGGTAAAAAAGGCGGCGGCGCCGCGGGGACGTGGGTCGACGCCGAGGACGGTGAGCTGGGGAGAAATCCGATCGAACAGGGCTCCGTCGACTGCACCATAGGCTTCACCCTCGTCCCGGTCTCTCCTGGTGGACCGTGCACGTTGACACACTGGGTTTGCATGGGCACCCGGCTGAGCGAGGTCACGATGTACGGCCAGGAGCTGATCATCGGCAA
>JALYYG010000061.1 GCA_030946685.1 Candidatus Dormiibacterota bacterium
GCTCGGGCGATCGTCCACTTACGGAGCGCCCCATCCAGACGCTTGCCGATGTTCGTTCGACCTGTTCCCTTCCTGGTCTTGCACTCTGGGCAGGAGCTGAGGGGTGTACGAAATCCACAGGCGGGACAGCGGTGGGTGCGGGGGGTGGAGCGGACGCGGGGTAGTGGTTTGCTTCGCTGCGGCGAAGAGGTTTTGGGAGTCACGGTGTCGCCTCACCGAGGAGCGGTTCTGTCATCTCGGGGTGGGACCAGTCGTGCGTCGGGGCCCACACCCACTTGCTGCGCAGGGGAAACAGAAGCAGTTCACGCGCTCGCCCGCCTTCGGCAAATCCGTCGCGTCGATGACGAACGCCTGGAACCGCTCGCCCTTCATCATGCCGTCAGCTCCCACCGCAGCTTCACTTGCGTCGGATGCAGGTCCACGCGGGGGCGCGAGTCGCGCGACCACGATCCCCCGCCCGCCTCACCGATGAGCGTGAAGCCCGCCGCGCGGAGCGACGTGCCGCCCTCCTCGGGCAGCGTGTAGGTCACGAGGCGGCGATAGCCCATCGCCCGAGCTGCCCGCCACGCAGCGCGGTACAGCATCGAGCAGGCGTTCTTGGAGCCGTCCGTCGCCAGGCGGGTGACTTCCACAGTCCAGCCGTCATCCAGCATCCGCGCCACAGGCCGTCCCACGACGACGCAGCCGACCACGGTCTCACCCTCCGCGGCGCCGATGGCGAACTGACCCCCGACAGGCGCGCGGTGGTGACGATGGGTGGCGGTGATGTACGCCTTCGCCTCGGTCAGCGTCATCGGAACGACCGTCACGAACGCACGTCCCCGTCGAGATGTAGGGCGGGCCGGCAGACCTCGCAGAACGCCTGGAACTTTGGCAATGGGGCCTTGCGGACGACGACATGGCCGCAGGCGAGGGCGACGTACCAAATCTGCGCTCCGTCCCAGTCCGGGGCGATGCCGATGACAGCCTGCATGGTCATGGCGTCCGCCCGATGTGGGTCGCGGTGCTATGGACCAGCTCGCCGTTCTGTAGCTCCTCGCGGGCCGAGTAGAGGCATCCGCAGGCCAGGGCGTAGGTCGTCCAGGGACCGTGCCGCTCGACCACCTGGACGATCGGGGAGGTGTGGATCATGCCGGGGCCTTCTTCCCGTACTTGCGAAACAGCCGCATGTAGTCCCGGTTGTAGGCGTTCACAGCGTCACGGTGACGAAGCCGCCAGTTGCGGACCAGGGCGGTGTTCGCGGCCCGGCAGACCGCGCAGCGGCAGCCGCGGTGGCGGTATCCGCTGGAACCGTGCTCGGTCACACTGGCACGTCGACGGTATCCGGATCGAATGGGATGTCCTCGATTGGTTCAAACGAGTTGTACGTCACGAATCGCTTCCCACTCTTGCTGGTCGCCTCGATCAGCCGGACGTTCCAGCGCCGCCCAACCAGTCCCTCGGTCTCGATGAGGGCCATCCGCTCGGCGTCGCTCTGCTCGGGGCAGAGCTGGCGCATGAGCAGGCTGAGCTTGTTCGTGCTGCTGGTGGCTGAGTAGAACCGCGGAGTGAACACCGCGAACTCGTAGCCGCGCTTGGTCTTGGGGTCGATCTTGTCGCTCTCGAACTTCCAGATCCACTCCCGCCGGATGGGCTGCTCCATCTCCCCGGTCTCGTCGTTCATTGACGGCTGCTCGAACGGGTTGGGGGCCTCGTGGTCCTTGACCTGAGTCAGGGTGAGGACGTGCTTGCCCACCGGGATCGGGGTCCGGTCGTAGACGGGTGCAGCTTCGAGTTTCGGCATCAGTCGTTCCCTCCTGTGATGTTCGCGTCGATCTCCCTGTCCTCGGGAGCGGGCTTGCCGGTCCACTTGTCCGACGTGTCCTGCTGGTTCGACGCGCGGGTCAGGACCGGACGGACCACCTCAAGGGCGTCCTCCATGACCATCGCCCGGCGCTTCTTCGCGGTCTGGCGGATGAGGACCATCAGGTCGTCCCAGCCCCGCTCCGACACGTCGAGCAGTTCGTTCACCGCGACGGACGCCTCGAAGTACGCGTGGGCGGTCCGCTCTTTCGGGTCCGCGAGCACCGTGTTGATGTCCTGTGTCACCTGTCTACTCCTTCGCCGTATTCGTGTAGCGGGGGTCGATCGCCGTGAACCGCGGGGCGCCTCGCTCACCTTTAGGAACGCGGGCGCCGTTTATAAGTTCCATCGCCTCCTCTCGCCGCTCTGCGTCGGTGATCTGCTCGGCCAGCATCCGCAGGTCGGTCACTCGAAGCTCGCTGATGCTCGGGGCGATGTCGGCCGGCGAGATCCCGAGGCGCATCAGGTTGGCGATCAGGTTGGGGATGTCCTTCCAGCCGGTCTTCAACGCTCCGAAGAACCCGTACTCGGTGTTCCCGATGGTCCAGTGCTGCCCGACCTGGCCGTCGTTCACCAGCCGGACTTCCAGGCCTTTCGTGAGAGCTCGGATGTTCGTGGCTGCGTCGGTCAGCCGGGCGAGGTAGAGCGGAACAGATTCGGCCGGGATCTCGGCTACGAACCGCTCCAGGCTGTCACCGCTGACCGCGTTGGCGACCTCGGCTGCGAGGGCCGGGGTGATGAGGGTCTCGCTGGCGTTCATACTCTGTGACTCCTTCCGCCGTCGAAACGGCTAGCGCAGGGTGACGAAGTAGAGGACGGCCGCGATGACGAACACGATGACCGTGTCCGCGAGCATCCGC
>JALYYG010000134.1 GCA_030946685.1 Candidatus Dormiibacterota bacterium
TAGGGATGGTCGATCTCGGAAGCGACGCACCAGGTGCGGTCGTCAGGCCACCAGAGGTTGGGGCCGTCCTCCCAGCCCTCAGCCTTGGCCAGCGGACCGCGGAACAGGAGGTAGTCGCGGTTCGGAAGCCCCACACGCTTGCGGTCCGGGAGGTGGCCGATCGGCCTGGGGAGCGGCAGGCGCAGGTGCCATCGAGGGGGGCGCCGTCGGCCGGGTGGGGGCGCGCCCTGCTTCCACATGGTGAACGTGTTGACTGCTCCTGTGAGGTAGCCGTAGCCGTCCCAGAGGCAGAACCAGCACGCGTCAGGTGTCGATGTAAACCTCGTCAGAAGGTCGATGAGCGCTCGAGCCTGGGGCTTGGAGAGGACTCCCAAGCGTGGTTCGCCGCTCCATGGCTGCAGTCCACTTGCGTGGTCCGGGGTGGCCGGAACCACGATCGATTGAAACTGCATGTCCGGATGCACGATCCGCCCGCTCCACGCCGCCACCTCAGACCACCGCACATCCTCCGGATTCCAGTCGCGGCTCGCAGAGGCGGGGTGGAAGATGCGTGCGTAGGCGGCGAAGCCTGTTGGAACCACTGAGCCGACGTCGTAGGCAGCGAAGGGGTGGAGTCGCTCACGGATCCAGTCCGCGGCTTGGACCTCGCCGCTGGGCGTCAGGGTCTGCCAGCTCACGTGACAACTCTGGCACCGGCGTGCGGCCGGCGGTTAGATCTGCTCGGCGCCCTCCCGGAATAGTCCGTCGAGATCGAGGCGCCGGTTCCCGAACGTCAGATGGCCTTCTTCGTCCCGCGGCCATTGATCCTCGGGTCGATCCCACGCCAGCTCGAGACCGTTTCCGTCGGGGTCCTTCAGATAGAGCGCTTCATGGGTGCCGTGGTCGTTGAACCCGTCGAGCGGCCAGTCCGCGGCGGCAAGCCTACGAAACGCGTCTCCCAGTGTCGCTCGCGTCGGATAGCGGATGGCGACGTGGTAGAGGCCGGTGGTCCCCGGCGGCGGCGGGTTTCCTCCTTTCGACTCCCACGTGTTGAACCCGAGGTGATGGTGGTAGCCGCCCGCGGATAGAAAGAGGGCGTCCGGCATGCGGAAGACCACGTCGAAGCCGAGGATGTCGACGTAGAAGTTGTGTATGCGATCGATGTCGGCCGTCTTGAGGTGGACGTGGCCGATGTCGACGCCGGGGTCGATCGGTTTGGAGCTTCGTTCCCGCGGTGTCACTCCACGCAGTGTCTCGGTGCTGCCTGCTGCTTTGCTCATGCTCATCCCTCGGGTGGCCCGACCAGCTTCCAGCCGTTCTGCCACGGCCAGCCGTGACGGATCTGAAGCGTCACGTTCAAGAGTGCCATACCTTCGAATACGCGAGCCATCACAAGAGGGCCCGCGTCGATCGGCCGGAACCCGATCGACTCGACGAGCTGCAGCACCTTGTCCTTCGCCGCCTGGTCGTCGCCGGCGACGAAACCGTCGAGGCGGACGCCGTTGACTGACGGTTCTGCCAGGCGAGTGGCAAACGCGTAGTTGAACGCTTTTACGACATGTACATTGGGATGTCGCTTCTGGATCTCCTCGGCGTTGGAAATTGCCCCCAACACCTCACCGGGATTCTGCGTGTTGACGTGATTGGTGGCGTCGAGCACAACCCTGCCGTCCACCGACGCGCCGAGGTCACGGAATACCTCTCCCAGGTTGTCGTACGGCACCGCAACGATCACGAGATCGGCATCCTTCACCGCCTCGACATTGGAGGCTGCGGCCTGCGCGCCAGTTGCCCGTGCCGCCTCTGCAGCGTGCTCGGGGTTGGCGGAACTGAGCGTGACCTTGTGGCCGGCCTTCACGCCTGACTTGGCGAGCGCTTTGCCAACGTTCCCCGAGCCAATGATTGCGATGTGCATGCCTCTCTCCTGGTGCCTCAGCCGGAGGTCTCAACAGACGAGAACGGTGGGGGGTGGGGGATTTATTCAACTGCATGTTCGGGCATGCTGGTGGCGTGGACTCGAGGACGGGCGGGTCGTTGAACTGGACGCATGCGGGCGCGCCCAGCCGGAACGCCCTCGGCGGCGACCTGGTCAGTTTGGAGGTGCTCGATCCCAGCCGCCACACGGAATCCCTGTACGCGTCCTCGCACGCGGCCGGGGCCGAGAGGTTGTGGGAACACCTTCCGTACGGGCCTTTCGCCGGCCAGCACGAGTTCACCACCTGGCTCGAAGAGCGCGCCGCCTCCGCGGATCCGCTCTTTTTCGCAGTGGTCGATTCAGGGTCGATGCGGGCCCTCGGGATGGCCAGCTTCATGCGGATGGTTCCGGAGCACGGCGTGATCGAGATCGGCCACATCTGGTTCGCTCCCGCGATCCAGCGGACCCGCCAGGCGACCGAGGCGATCTACTTGTTAGCTCGCCATGCCTTCGACGACCTCGGATACCGCAGGCTCGAGTGGAAATGCGACTCGCTCAACGAGCCGTCGAGGCGGGCCGCGGAGCGGTTTGGATTCATCTACGAGGGCGTGTTCCGCCAGCACATGGTCGTCAAAGGTCGGAACCGCGACACCGCCTGGTTCTCGATGACCGACGGCGAGTGGCCGCTCAGGCGAGCGGCATTCGAAGCGTGGCTTGCCCCCGAGAACTTCGAC